>JALFCG010000188.1 GCA_022771265.1 Prevotella sp. | reverse complement strand
TCGATGATGGTTTCGATGTATTGCTTCGACACGCGCAGTTTCGACAGCGACGAGTTGTGGTAATCACGCAGTCGGTGCGCCATACGGTTGAAATTCGACGACAGCAGCTCCAACTCCCGGCTGCCAATGAGATTCAACTCGGTGTCGTAGTTATGATTGGCAATCTCGTTGATGCCTTTAGTAAGTTCCTGAAACGGGCGGGTGACTGTTGTTGGCAGCTTTACCAGCATCCACACACCGATGGCTATGCTCAATGCTCCAAAAACGAGTAGCAAGGTAAGTGCCCTCGTCAGACCATAGTCTGCCATCGGAGAGGTAGGGTCTGTAGCCGTCAATATCTGCAGACTGAAGACTGAAAGAGCCACCAGTGCGACAATCAGCGATACAAGCACGCCAACGGACAGTGTAAGTTTTTCCTTGATATTCATAATCTTCTTGTTTTTATTATTTTTATGCCGAGCGCCCACTATCTTATGAAACGATAATCAAATCCACGCTCATTTCTTTTAATTCAGATAACAATTTCCGATAGCTCCCCTCCCTGACAATTGCCGATTTCTGTCGCGAGCAGCAAGCTTCGGTGTTTTGTATGGGCTTGGAGAGAGACGGATGTCCCATACATAACACCGAAGCTTGCTGCTCGCGACAGAAATCGGCAATTGTCAGGGCTATATTGTCGGAAACCATCTTATAAACCCTTCCCCCAAGCTCCACCACGAGTTGCAAATGACCCATCAAATGGCGTTGGGTGTCAAGAGGTATGCTGTCGTTATCCTCGTTGGCAGTCTGCACATAAAGCGCTATCAGTTCGGCATTATACGTGTCGGCCATACGGGCAGCCTTTCGTATGATGTGTTGCTGCGTTTCGTTATTACTGCTCACGCACACCACCAGGCGTGCCACCCCCTTCATGCTTTGTTCCCTGTGCTTCACTTCATAATCCACCTTCTTCCCCACCCTGAAGGCAACTTCCCTAAGTGCCAGTTCCCTCAACTGCAGGATATTTCCGGGATTAAAGAAATTGTCGAGTGCTGTCTGTATCTTCTCCTTGGCATATATCTTGCCTGCTTTAAGACGTTCCACCAGCTCCTCGGCGGTGAGATCGATATTCACCACCTCGTCGGCCTCACGGAGCACACTGTCGGGGATGCGTTCCTTTACATCTACACCCACCATCTTGCGCACCTCATCGTTCAGGCTCTCGATGTGCTGGATATTGACTGCCGAAATAACGTTGATACCGGCTTCGAGCAGTTCCATCACGTCTTGCCAGCGCTTGGCATGGCGGCAACCCTCCACATTGGTGTGGGCAAGCTCATCCACTATCACTATTTCAGGATGTACTTGCAATATGGCGTCAAGGTCCATCTCCTCAATCTCCTTACCCTTGTAAAACACTCGCTTGCGCGGGATGACAGGCAGTCCTTTCAGAGCCTTCACCGTGTCGGGCCTGCCATGGGTCTCCACAAATCCTATTTGCACGTCTGTGCCCTGCCGGAGCATCTCACGGGCATCCTGAAGCATACGGTAGGTCTTGCCCACTCCGGCAATCATTCCTATATATATCTTAAACCGTCCACGGTGTGACCGCCGTATCAGGTCAAGGAAATGCTTCGTGTTATCTTCCATCTATATAAAACGTTTATTATGATACATATATTGTGTAATGGGATGCAATAATTGTCTATGACCAGCTGCCTCCCCACGTAGATTTGTAGAATATGAGAAGGAAACCGAAGATCTCAAGTCTGCCGATGAGCATCAGTGAAACCAACACCGAATGCCATCAGCAGTGTCCAACCGACAAAGGCAACCGACATATAGGCGGCGATGAATACTTGCGGAATGCTTCCTCTACACCATAGCCATTGTTTTGTATAAGTGCCACCGAGATAATCAGAGTCAGCACTCCCGTATTCCCTTATATCCATATATGACATAATTATTCCTATATCACTATATGCAAATGAAGTGCCAAAGAACCGATGGCAATAATAAACTACAGATAATCAATAAGATGTGGTTTCGTTAAATATATCACATACTTTAGCACCCTTCCATTTTGAAAAGGTCGTACCCCATTATGACAAGCTAGTTACGGCGTCTATGGTGCAAGTTGGGTCTTCCTGCATTGAAGTGGAATGATAGTGCAATCAGTTGCAAACTGAATAGGGCAATCAGTTGCAAACTGAACAGGGCAATCAGTTGCAAACTGAATAGGGCAATCAGTTGCAAACTGAATAGGGCAATCAGTTACAAACTGAACAGGGCAATCAGTTACAAACTGAATACTCGATTCAGTTCCCAACTGAAATTAAAGTCGCCCTATGTAGGGGCAGATACATTGGTCTGTCCCTACATAGGGCGGTATAGTAACTCCCGAAAGTTGAATAAAAGATATGTCAAGAATCAACTTATACCATTTCTAAATGGCATAAAGGCTGGTGTGTTACTTACACTTTATCTTAATCATTGTGAATGAGTAAGGAGCAATCTGAAGAGTCATATTCTTCTTCACCTTGATCTCCTTAGATACTGGCGCTATGGGCTGAACCTCGAAATTGTTCTCGTCCTCTGGCTGGCCGCTGAGGGTGACCTGTGTTGCAAGAGGCTTCATGCCCTTGAAACGTGAGAGGTTAACCTTGGCGGTCTTGGTGTTGGCGGTGGCGTTGCATACCTTGACGAAGAGCTCATGGGTCTTGGTGTTGAGTATGACGCTCTGCTCCTGAAGCATGCCTTCGCCTTCCGACTTGTCGGGATTGTCGATGGTTACGCAGTCGCCATAGTAGTAGTTGCCAGCTGACTCACCAAACATCTGCTGCACGTAGTAGCTGCAAGTGGGGTATACGCGGTCGTTGTCGTAATAGATGAGGTCGGGATTCCACTGTGTGCCGTTCTTTCGGGCTAAGAGCGGTGCATAGGATGTCATGCACACCACGTCGCCGTTGCGCTCGATATGAAGGAGGTAGAGAGCCTCGGAAAGGGCGTCGATGAGCTTCTTGTCCTTTGCGGCATACTCGCCGAGATAGACCTTGGTTTTGCGGTCGCGTGGGTAGCTGTCGTATTGGCGTGACTTCTGGAAGTAGTCGCGCTGTTCATAGTAGTGCTCGTCGAGGATAGGCATGTTCAGTTCCTCGGCTATACGCCATCCATTGTCGTAGTCAGGATTGCCTTTGTGAGAGCCAGGACCTGCAGTGCCGACGATGATTATCTCGGGATGAGCCTTGGTGACACGTTCATAGATATACTTGAATCGCTTCTCGAACTCCGGAGATATTCTCTCCTCGTTGCCTATGCCAAGATACTTAAGGTTGAAAGGAGCTGGATGGCCTGCCTCGGCACGCACCTTGCCCCACTTAGTATTGACGTCGCCGTTAGCCCATTCGATGAGGTCAAGCGCCTCGTTGACCCACTCGTCCATGTCTGCCATAGGTATAGTGTCCTGAGCTTGGTTCTTCATCCCCCAGCCGCCGTTGGTGCCTTGGCAGCTAACGCCGCAAGGGAGGATAGGCAGTGGTTCCATACCCATATCCTCACAGAGCTGGAAGTACTCATGATAGCCGACTTCCATTGACTGGTGGTAGCCCCATGTGTTTTTCAGTTGCTTGCGCTGGTGTTTTGGTCCTACGGTGTTCTTCCAGCGGTAGGTGTTCCAAAAACCGTCGCCGCCGCCATGTACCACGCATCCGCCGGGGAATCGCATGAAGCGTGGATGCAAGGCCTCAAGAGCTTCAGCAATATCCTTGCGTATGCCGTGTCCGTGGTATGTGTCCTGTGGGATGAGCGACACCTGGTCAATGTCCATCACTCCGGTCTGAAGGGCGAGAATCTGAAGCACGGCAGTCTTGCAATCCTTGGTCACGGTGATGGAGGCAGAATATTTCTTCCAGCCGTTATCGCTAACCTTTACTGTTGTCTCGCCAAGCACGTTGGGATCCTTGTCCCATCCTGTAGGCTCTGCAATGACGACACGCACTTCCTTGTCGGCTCCCTTTACATTTCTTGCGAAGAAAGAGAAGTCATACTTCTCCCCTGCTTTCACTGTCATGGCATCAAAACCGTCGTTCTGAACACCAAAGCCTGTCCAGCCTGTATAGTCATAATAATGACCTACGCGCTCTATGTTGAGGCGCATGTAGTTGGGATTGTTGGGATGGAGAGGTTCCTGCTGCTTTGCTTCGAGGAAACCCAATGAATGTCCCGGGCGTAAGGTGCGCCAAGCAGTACCTGGTCCCCAGCCGTCACGGTCAGACGGAGAATACTCGAAAGAACCGTTCTGCACCAACTGGGCGTTAATTCCTCCATCTGCGGAATTGTTGATATCCTCAAAGAAGATACCTATCAGTTCGTCACTAATCTGCTTTCCTCCTGAGGGCGCAGACATTTTTTTCTGAGCTGATACGCTCATAACCGAAGCCAACATCAAAGCTCCAAATAAATAACGTTTGTTCATTTTAATAAGTATATTTGTTAGGTTTTATAAATGAGTTACAACAGTCGTTTCGAGAAATAACGGACAGGATACCATACAGCGGAATAGCCTACGGCGAGGACAGTGAAAAATATGATAATGACATCCTCAGGATGGACGCTCACGGGATAGCTGTCGATGATGAAAGACCCGCTCGACCTTCCAAGTCCGACCACTCCCCATCGCTGTTGGATCCAGCAAAGAAGCAGGCCTACGGCAATGCCTGCCAAGGCTCCAATGGTAGAAATCATACGTCCTTCGAACAGGAAAACCCTAACTATCTGCTTGTCGGTTGCCCCGAGATTGCGCAGGGTGACAACGTCGTCGCGCTTGTCGATAATCAGCATTGATATGCTCCCGATGATGTTGAAGCAAGCGACCACAAGAATAAACGTCAAAAAGATGTAAGCCATAAGCTTTTCTATCTTCATAATCTTGAATGTGTCTTCCTGCTGTTCGTAGCGATCCTTGACATGGAACTTGCCTTCACCAATCTCTTTCATTTTTTTCTTTACGGCCTCAAAGTCACTGCCGGGCTTCAATCGTATTTCAACTGCCGATACCATGCCCTGTTGCGCAAAGATGTCTCGAGCGAAAGAGATGCTGGTAAGGATGTAGTTCTTGTCGTACTTGCCTTGTTTAACGCAGAAAAGAACTCCCGGTGAATAGAGGTTGCCTTCAACGAAACCATCTTCGGGATTTGCGAGATTCAGCTGCCCTTCACGCTTGGGGGCGAATATCCTCAGTTCGTTCTGGAACGTATAGCCCATTCCTAGCCTCTCGGCAAGACGTATGCCGACAATGCCGTAGTTCATGTCGGCGGCATGGAGGCAATATTCTCCGTCGCCAAGCAGTATCTCGCGAATATGTGTGAGACTGTCGAAATTGTCTTCGACACCTTTTATTTTCACCATGGCTTGGCGACCGTTATAAGAGGCGAGTGCCATGTCCTCTATGGTTTCGGTAGAGACCTCTACTTCCGGTAGCTTGCATATTTCCTGGAGTGTAGGGTCATCGGCAGCCACTGTCTTCCCGCTGACGGGAGTGACCTTTAGTTGTGGGTCGAAGGTGGTGAAGAATGATGCTACAAGGTCATGGAAGCCATTAAACACACTTAATGTAACCACGAGCGCCATTGTTGCTACGGCTACTCCGACAGCACTAATGGCGCTAATGATATTAATGGCATGTGTACTCTTTTTTGAAAAGAGGTATCGCCTTGCTATAAATAGAGGAAAGTTCATCACTTCTTCAGCAATTCATCGATATGTTCAATATAGTCGAGCGAATCGTCGATAAAGAAACGGAGTTCAGGAATGATGCGCAGTTGGTGTCTTACTCTTGTTCCCAACTCATACCTTATGGACTTTTCATTGACTTTAATGTTACCAAGAATCTCTTCGCCCTTGTCACTTGGGAAAACGCTCAGATAGGCGGTGCAGATGCTCAGGTCTGGTGAGATCTTCGTGCGCGTGACAGAAACCATCACTCCATGCATGGACCTTGTCTGCTGCTGGAATATAACGCTTAGCTCTTTCTGAAGCAAGCGGGCAATCTTGTTTTGTCTTGTTTCCTGCATAATCGTTTTGTTTGTTAGGCTTCGCCCCTTGTAAATGGAGCTATAGTGCGTGGCTCCTGGTTAGGAATCTTTATGGCACCATACTCGCGTTCATAACGCACAATGTTCTCCTGTAATGCCATCAGTAAACGTTTTGCATGCTCTGGAGCCAGGATGATGCGGCTATTGACGTGCGCCTTGGGTACACCCGGCAGGACTCTTGCAAAATCTACAACAAAATCACTGCTGGAATGAGTGATGATAGCAAAATTGGCATATTCACCCTGCGATATCTCAGCAGGTAGTTCAATCTGCAGATTCCCGTTCTGATTATTGTTTTCGTTCATTGTATCTGATTTTTTTAGTTGGCGAGCTGACAACTTTTCAACC
The DNA here is from genome assembly GCA_022771265.1 of Prevotella sp. Classification (GTDB taxonomy): domain Bacteria; phylum Bacteroidota; class Bacteroidia; order Bacteroidales; family Bacteroidaceae; genus Prevotella. The sequence continues at coordinate 11,808 of JALFCG010000188.1, read as the reverse complement.
CGCCAACTAATTAATATTTAGTCACGTTCTACTTCTACAACGTCGTCGTCTGCAAAGTCAAGCACGTTCTTGCGGTTTGCCTGCATGCGTTCATATTCTTCCTTTGAGCCGACAACGAGCTTGTCAAACTCGCGAAGACCGGTACCGGCTGGGATGAGATGACCGCAAATAACGTTCTCTTTCATTCCTTCCAGGCGATCGACCTTTCCTCGAATGGCGGCCTCGTTGAGCACCTTGGTCGTTTCCTGGAACGAAGCAGCCGACATGAAACTCTTGGTCTGGAGAGCGGCGCGTGTGATACCTTGAAGTATCTGGGTTGACGTTGCTGCAACAGCATCACGAACCTGCACGAGCTTGAGGTCACGACGACGGAGAAGTGAGTTCTCGTCACGAAGTTTACGTGCGGTAACAATCTGACCTGCCTTGAGGTTCTCGCTGTCACCGGCATCAACGACTACCTTCTTGCCCCATATGCGGTCGTTCTCCTCTGCGAAGTCGAGTTTGTCAACCACTTCCTGCTCGAGGAACGAGGTGTCGCCTGGATCGTTGATTTGAACTTTACGCATCATCTGGCGTACGATAATCTCAAAGTGCTTGTCGTTGATCTTTACACCCTGCAGACGGTAAACGTCCTGTACCTCGTTGACAATGTATTCCTGAACAGCCGTAGGACCCTTGATGGCAAGGATGTCGGCAGGAGTAATCACACCGTCGGAGAGAGGCGTACCGGCGCGAACGGCATCGTGCTCCTGAACAAGGATCTGCTTCGACAGTGAAACAAGATACTTGCGCTGCTCACCTGTCTTTGAAGTTACGACAATTTCACGGTTGCCACGCTTAACCTTACCCATGGTCACCTCACCGTCGATTTCAGAAACGACAGCCGGATTTGACGGGTTGCGTGCCTCGAAGAGCTCAGTGACACGAGGCAGACCTCCGGTAATGTCACCAGCCTTACCTACAGCACGTGGAATCTTAACGAGAGTCTCACCGGTGCTGACGGTCTGTCCGTCTTCTACAACCACGTGACCTCCCACAGGGAAGTTGTAAGTACCTATCTTTTCGCCGTCGGCATCGATAATGTCGCAGGTTGGCACCTTCGACTTGTCCTTCGACTCAGTGATAATCTTTTCAGTAAGACCTGTCGTCTCGTCGGTCTCGGCACGATAGGTTACACCTTCGATGACATCGTTGAACTTCAGCACACCTGAATATTCCGTAACGATAACTGCATTGAACGGGTCCCACTGGGCAATCTTTTCGCCCTTTGGAACGATGTCACCATGCTTGTGATAGAGAGAAGAACCGTAAGGCACGTTCATAGTAGAGAGCACAATCTTAGTGTTAGGGTCAACGAAACGAACCTCACCAAGTCGGCTGACAACCATCTCGCACATGTTGCCGTCTTCATCGAACGGAACGGTGCGGAGCTCCTCAAACTCGAGCATACTGTCGTTCTTTGCCACAATGGATGCATTGGCTGCTGCATTGGCAGCCACACCACCGGCGTGGAACGTACGGAGTGTAAGCTGTGTACCCGGCTCACCGATTGCCTGTGCAGCAATGACTCCGACAGCCTCACCCTTCTGCACCATCTTTCGTGTGGCGAGGTTACGTCCGTAACACTTCATGCATACTCCATGCTTGCTCTCGCAGGTAAGCACTGAACGAATCTCAACACTTTCTATAGGTGATTCTTCGATTTCCTGTGCTACCTTTTCAGTGATTTCCTCACCGGCAGCAACAATGAGTTCGCCTGTGGTCGGATGAATGATGTCATGCACTGACACACGTCCCAGAATTCTCTCTGACAAGGTTGAAATAACCTCGTCGCCGTTCTTCAGGGCTGTGCACACAAGTCCACGTAGAGTGCCACAGTCTTCCTCGTTGATTATAACGTCGTGAGACACATCGACAAGGCGTCGCGTGAGATAACCTGCGTCGGCAGTCTTCATAGCGGTGTCGGCAAGACCCTTACGTGCACCGTGGGTAGAGATGAAGTACTCAAGCACTGACATACCTTCCTTAAAGTTTGAAAGAATCGGGTTCTCGATAATCTGTGCGCCTTCGGCACCTGCCTTCTGTGGTTTTGCCATAAGTCCACGCATACCGGAGAGCTGTCGAATCTGGTCTTTGGAACCACGGGCTCCGGAGTCGAGCATCATAAACACGGCGTTGAATCCCTGGTCAGCCTCAGTCATCTCCTTCATAAGCACGTTGCCAAGGTCGTTGTTGACATGGGTCCATGTATCGATAACCTGGTTGTAACGCTCGGTGTCGGTGATGAATCCCATATTGTAGTTCTCGGTAATCTGACGTACTTCCTCGTTACCACGTTCCACAAGGGCTTTCTTCTCTTCCGGAATGATGATGTCGTCGAGGTTGAACGAAAGACCAGCGAGGTAAGCCATACGGTAACCAAGGTTCTTGATACCGTCAAGGAACTCACAAGCCTCAGCGAAACCTACAGTCTTGATAACATCGGCAATGATGTCGCGAAGGCTTTTCTTAGAAATGACTTTATTGACATAACCTACTTCTTCAGGGATGATACCATTGACTATGACACGTCCTACAGAAGTCTCAACCATCTTATTAACAAGGCATCCGTTCTCGTCGAGGTCCTTTACTACGACCTTCACCAATGCGTGCAGGTCGCAACGGCGCTCATTATGGGCTATGATTGCTTCTTCCGGTCCGTAGAAGGTGAGACCTTCACCCTTGGCACCGGGACGAATCTTTGTGATGTAATAGAGACCGAGCACCATGTCCTGTGAAGGCACGGTGATAGGTGCACCATTAGCAGGGTTGAGAATGTTGTGGCTCTGAAGCATCAATATCTGTGCCTCGAGTATAGCCTCATTACTCAATGGAAGGTGGACAGCCATTTGGTCACCGTCGAAGTCGGCGTTGAATGCAGTACATGCAAGCGGATGGAGCTGGATTGCCTTACCCTCGATGAGCTTAGGCTGGAATGCCTGAATACCAAGACGGTGAAGTGTTGGAGCACGGTTGAGAAGTACGGGATGCCCCTTCATCACATTCTCAAGGATGTCCCAGATGACAGGTTCGCGGCGGTCAACAATCTTCTTCGCGCTCTTCACGGTCTTCACGATGCCGCGCTCGATGAGCTTGCGTATGATAAACGGCTTGTAGAGCTCGGCAGCCATCAGCTTCGGCAGACCGCACTCGCCCATCTTCAGCTCAGGGCCTACAACGATAACCGAACGTGCGGAATAGTCAACACGCTTACCGAGGAGGTTCTGGCGGAAACGTCCTGCCTTGCCTTTGAGAGAATCTGACAAAGACTTCAACGGACGGTTGCTCTCGCTCTTTACTGCGCTGCTCTTTCTGGAGTTATCGAAAAGACTGTCAACAGCTTCCTGAAGCATGCGTTTCTCGTTGCGTAGAATGACCTCAGGAGCCTTAATCTCTACGAGTCGCTTAAGACGGTTGTTACGTATGATTACACGACGGTAGAGGTCGTTAAGGTCGGATGTGGCGAAACGTCCACCATCCAGTGGAACGAGTGGACGCAACTCTGGAGGAGTGACAGGGATAATTTTCATAATCATCCATTCTGGGCGGTTGACTTCCTTGCTTGAGCGGAATGCCTCTACCACCTGCAGACGCTTCAGCGCCTCATTCTTTCTCTGCTGTGAAGAGTCGCTGTTGGCACGGTCGCGAAGCTCGTATGACAATGAGTCGAGGTCGAGACGCACAAGTAGGTCGTAGATTGCCTCTGCACCCATCTTAGCGATAAACTTGTTAGGGTCGCTGTCCTCAAGAAGTTCATTCTCCGGAGAAATCTTGTTGTCGATAATTTCGTTGTACTCATCCTCTGACAACAGGTCGTAAACGTTGGAACCGATGGCATCGTTGCCCTCGCTGTCCTTGCGTCCTGCCATCGGACCGGGCTGTATTACGACATAACGCTCGTAATATATGATTGCATCGAGCTTCTTTGTAGGAAGACCGAGCAAGTAGCCAATTTTGTTTGGGAGAGAACGGAAATACCAGATATGTGCCACGGGCACAACGAGCTCAATATGTCCTGTACGCTCTCTTCTCACCTTCTTTTCCGTCACCTCAACACCGCATCGGTCGCACACAATACCTTTGTAGCGGATGCGCTTGTACTTACCGCAGGCGCATTCATAGTCCTTCTGCGGACCAAAGATGCGCTCGCAGAACAAACCATCGCGTTCGGGCTTGTAGGTACGATAGTTGATGGTCTCAGGTTTTGTCACCTCACCAAAGGAGCTTTCCAGAATCTCCTCAGGCGAAGCCAGACCAATGGTAATTTTGGTGAAATTACTCTTTATCTTTGAATCTTTCTTAAAAGCCATATTTACTTCTTTATATAATGTTGTGTAAAGAGTTTACTAATATTAGTCGAGGGTGACGCTCAGTCCAAGGCCCTTCAACTCGTGCAGTAGCACATTGAGAGACTCTGGAATACCAGGTGTTGGCATCGGGTCGCCCTTGACGATTGCTTCGTATGCCTTGCTTCTGCCAACCACGTCGTCTGACTTGATGGTGAGTATCTCCTGAAGAACGTGGCTTGCGCCGAATGCCTCAAGAGCCCAGACTTCCATCTCTCCGAAACGCTGGCCACCAAACTGTGCCTTACCGCCGAGTGGCTGCTGGGTGATGAGAGAGTACGGACCGATTGAACGGGCGTGCATCTTGTCTTCAACCATGTGACCTAGCTTGAGGAAGTATGTGATACCTACTGTTGCAGGCTGGTCGAAACGCTCACCTGTCTCACCATCGTAAAGATATGTGGAACAAAGGTGTGGCAAGCCTGCCTTGTCAGTCCATTCTGCGAGGTCGTCGAGTTTGGCTCCGTCGAAGATAGGAGTAGCGAACTTCACGCCAAGATTCTTTCCGGCAGCGCCGAGGATGGCCTCGAATATCTGTCCGAGGTTCATACGTGAAGGCACACCGAGAGGGTTCAGTACCAAGTCAACAGGACGGCCATCCTCCAGGAACGGCATGTCTTCCTGGCGCACTACCTTCGACACGATACCCTTGTTACCGTGACGACCGGCAAGTTTGTCTCCGACACCTATCTTACGCTTCTTCGCAACATATACCTTTGCCATCTGAAGGATACCTGAAGGTAGTTCATCACCGATGGTGATGGCAAACTTCTTGCGCTTCATTTCAGCGTCAAGTAGTTTGAACTTCTTCATGTAGTTGATGATGAGCTGTGCGATGAGACTGTTTTTGTGTGCGTCGGCTGTCCAGTTGCTGATCTGCACGTCGCCGTACTCAAGGTTCCTCAGGTTGGTCTGCGTGAACTTCGAGCCCTTGGTGATAATCTCAGCTCCGGTGTAGTCCTTGACTCCCTTTGACACTTCATCTTCCGTGAGCTCTAGGAGCTTGTCAATGAGTATGTCCTTAAGGTCTTCGTTCTTTGCTGCATATTCTTCGTCAATCTTTGTCAGCTTAATCTTGTCTTGTGCCTTGGTCTGGCGTGTCTTGATGGCACGTGCAAAGAGTTTCTTATCGATGATTACTCCTGTAAGCGACGGATTTGCCTTCAGAGAAGAGTCCTTCACGTCGCCAGCCTTGTCGCCGAAGATGGCACGAAGCAGTTTCTCCTCCGGTGAAGGGTCGCTCTCTCCCTTAGGAGAAATCTTTCCGATGAGGATGTCGCCTGGCTCTACGCGGGCACCGACACGGATTATACCGTTTTCGTCGAGGTCCTTGGTAGCTTCCTCGCTGACATTTGGAATGTCGGCAGTGAACTCTTCAACACCACGCTTTGTTTCACGCACGTCAAGTGAATATTCGTCAACATGTACCGATGTGAGCACGTCTTCCCTTACGATACGCTCGTTAAGCACGATGGCGTCCTCATAATTGTATCCTTTCCAAGGCATATAGGCAACAAGAAGGTTGCGGCCAAGTGCCAGTTCCCCGTTCTCGGTAGCATATCCCTCGGTAAGTATGTCGCCTGCTTTTACGCGCTGTCCCTTATTGCATATAGGACGAAGGTCGATGGTCATGTTCTGGTTTGTGCGACGGAACTTCGGTATGCGGTATTCCTTCAATGCAGGCTCAAAGCTTACGAACTCCTCATCCTCGGTGCGGTCATAAAGGATACGTATCGTTGTAGCGTCAACATACTCGATGACTCCATCACCTTCTGCTGTGATCATTGTGCGGGAGTCCTCGCATATCTGTTTCTCAATACCTGTTCCGACAATTGGAGCCTCGTTGTGAAGCAGTGGCACTGCCTGGCGCATCATGTTTGATCCCATAAGTGCTCGGTGGGCATCGTCATGCTCGAGGAACGGTATCAATGATGCTGCCGGAGAGGCTATCTGCTGTGGAGACACATCGATGAGGTCAACCTCTGTAGGTGGAACTACAGGGAAGTCAGCATCCTGACGGCACTTTACAACTTCACGGATGAATGTTCCGTCATCGTTCAGCGGTGCATTACCCTGACCTATAACGTGGTTCTCTTCTTCCTCAGCTGTAAGATATACGATGTCGTCATTATTCAGGTTGGCAATACCGTTCTCCACTTTCCTGTAAGGTGTCTGGATAAATCCGAGGTTGTTTATCTTCGCATACACACAGAGCGAGGAGATAAGACCGATGTTCGGTCCTTCAGGGCTCTCGATAGGACAGAGACGACCATAGTGTGTGTAGTGTACGTCACGAACCTCAAATCCTGCACGCTCTCTTGAAAGACCTCCAGGACCAAGGGCTGAAAGACGGCGCTTGTGAGTCACCTCGGCGAGAGGATTGGTCTGGTCCATGAATTGTGACAGAGGGTTGGTGCCGAAAAACGAGTTGATGACACTCGAGATAGTCTTGGCGTTGATAAGGTCTGTCGGTGTGAACACTTCGTTGTCACGCACATTCATGCGCTCACGGATGGTGCGGTTCATACGGGCTAGGCCAATGGAGAACTGGTTGCTCAGTTGCTCACCTACTGTGCGCACGCGACGGTTTGACAGGTGGTCGATATCATCGACAGCTGCCTTTGAGTTTATAAGCTGGATGAGATACTTGATAATCTCGATGATGTCTTCTTTAGTCAGGACACGCACGTCCATATCTGTGTCAAGCCCCAACTTCTTGTTGATGCGGTAGCGGCCTACGTCGCCGAGGTCATAACGTTTGTCGGAGAAGAACAGGTTCTGGATAACCTCTCTCGCACTGGCATCATCGGCAGGGTCTGCATTACGCAACTGTCGGTAAATATACAGCACAGCTTCCTTCTCTGAGTTGGAAGGGTCTTTCTGGAGAGTATTGAATATGATGGAATAATCCTGGGCAGTCGTCTCGTCCTTGTGAACGAGAATGGTAGTGGCATTGCTCTCGAGAATCTCCATCATGTTTTCTTCAGTGATTTCCGTCTCACGTTCCATGATGACCTCGTTTCGCTCGATAGATACAACTTCGCCGGTATCCTCATCAACGAAGTCCTCGTTCCAGCTCTTGAGCACACGTGCAGCAAGACGCTTGCCAAGATATTTCTTAAGGTTGGTCTTGTTGACCTTCACCTCTTCTGCAAGGTTGAAAATCTGAAGGATGTCTTTGTCGGCCTCAAAACCGATGGCACGCAAGAGGGTAGTAACAGGCAATTTCTTCTTACGGTCGATGTATGCATACATCACATTGTTGATGTCTGTTGCAAACTCAATCCATGATCCCTTGAAAGGAATGATACGTGCTGAATACAGCAGAGTTCCGTTAGCATGGACGCTTTGGCCGAAAAACACGCCTGGCGAACGGTGCAACTGAGAGACAACGACACGCTCGGCTCCGTTGATGACAAATGTTCCGTTGGCAGTCATATAAGGAATAGGGCCAAGGAATACGTCTTGGATGACAGTACCGAAATCCTCATGGTCTGGGTCTGTACAATAAAGTTTCAACTTTGCCTTCAAGGGTACGCTATAAGTCAGTCCACGCTCGAGACATTCGTCGATGCTGTAACGTGGAGGGTCGATATAGTAATCCAAAAACTCAAGAACGAAATTATTTCTCGTGTCGGTGATAGGGAAGTTTTCTGCAAATACCTTATACAAACCGTCGTTCTTGCGTTCCTCAGGGGGTGTATCCAACTGCAGGAAGTCTTTGAAAGACTTTAGTTGCACGTCAAGGAAGTCCGGTATAGGCATCGGATTCTTGATACTGCCGAAATTAATTCTGTTGTCTATTACTTTAGAAGCCATAAATGAAAATATGTCTTTGTGGTGGACTATCACTGGAAGTCCGTATAAATATTTGTAGGACAAGAAGTCCCGAAAAGAAGAACGTGTCAAAAAAACACAATTGGTTAAGAATCTTCTACTTAAAGATTCTTAACCAATAATTATCGATAAAGTTCTAAATTACTTGAGCTCTACAACAGCACCAGCTGCCTCGATGGTCTTCTTGAGGTTTTCAGCCTCGTCCTTAGAAAGACCTTCCTTGAGGGTAGAAGGAGCGCCGTCAACGAGGTCCTTAGCTTCCTTCAGACCGAGACCGCAAGCTTCCTTAACAGCCTTTACAACCTGCAACTTAGCTGCGCCAGCCTCTTTAAGAACAACGTCGAAAGAGGTCTTCTCCTCAGCAGCCTCAGCAGCGCCTGCTGCAGGACCAGCAGCTACAGCAACAGCTGCAGCGGCGGGCTCAATTCCATACTCGTCCTTCAGGACTGTTGCCAACTCGTTTACTTCTTTTACTGTAAGATTTACCAATTCTTCAGCGATAGCTTTGATATCTGCCATTTTATTATAATTTTTTATTGTTTTTATTCTTGTTAATTTGTGACTTTAAGATTTATTCAGGACGCTCGCCTAAAGTCTTCAGCACACCATGGATGGTGTTTGCACCTGACTGGAGAGCAGAAACGACGTTCTTTGCAGGAGACTGCAGCAAAGCCACAACGTCTGCGATGAGCTCGTTCTTGCTCTTGAGAGCAGCCAGCTCCCCAAGCTTGTCAGCACCTACGAAGAAGCTCTCCTCTGCATATGCAGCCTTAAGAGCAGGAATGCCTTCCTTGGTGTACTCCTTGAGCAGTTTAGCTGGTACGTTAGCTGTGTTAGTGAACATTATCGCTGTGTTGCCCTTCAATGTCTCGTACATCGGTGTAAAATCGATGTCAGAAGCCTCGAAAGCCTTGTGCAGAAGAGTGTTCTTCACAACCATCAGCTTAATTTCACTCTTGAAGCACTTACGGCGCAGGTCACTTGTCTTCTCCGCATTCAGGCCTGTCAGGTCAACGAGGTAGAAATGAGGATATTCCTTAAGTTTCTGTCCGAGTTCTACGATTATAGTATCTTTTAATTCCTTTTTCATTTTACTAAACTTTTAACGAGTTATTCAACTGATTTAGGATCTATCTTGATACCCTTACTCATAGTGCTTGAAATAAAGATACTCTTGAGATATGTACCTTTTGCAGCTGCAGGTTTCAGCTTGATAATGGTCTGGATGAATTCCTTGGCGTTCTCGTAAATCTTCTCAGGTGAGAATGATACCTTACCAATAGAAGCGTGAACGATACCTGCCTTGTCAACCTTAAAGTCAATCTTACCCTGCTTAACCTCTCTAACGGCCTTTGCAACATCCATTGTAACAGTACCGCTCTTAGGGTTTGGCATAAGTCCACGAGGACCCAAGATACGACCAAGGGCACCAATCTTGCCCATGCAAGAAGGCATAGTGATGATGACGTCAACGTCAGTCCATCCGCCCTTAATCTTCTCAACATATTCGTCGAGACCAACATAGTCAGCACCAGCTTCCTTAGCAGCAGCTTCTGCGTCAGCTGTACAGAGACAGAGCACGCGTGTAACCTTACCGGTTCCGTTAGGCAGTGAAACGACACCGCGAACCATCTGGTTAGCCTTACGTGGGTCAACGCCCAAGCGCACGTCAATGTCCAAGGATGCGTCGAACTTGGTAGTGGTAATCTCCTTTACCAGTTCTGCAGCTTCCTTAAGAGAGTATGCCTTCCCTGCTTCAACCTTGTCAGCCACCAACTTTTGATTTTTTGTCAGTTTACTCATTGTTTGAATTGAAGTTTAAAATTATTTACCAGGGAACTCCCCTTGTACAGTGATACCCATACTTCTTGCTGTACCTGCTATCAGCTTCATTGCTGATTCAACAGTGAAACAGTTCAAGTCGTTCATCTTGTCTTCTGCAATTGCCCTTACCTGGTCCCAAGTAACACTTGCTACCTTCTTGCGGTTAGGCTGTGCAGAACCGCTCTTCACCTTGGCTGCTTCCTTGAGCTGTACAGCTGCAGGAGGAGTCTTGATGACAAAGCTAAATGACTTGTCTGCATAGTAGGTGATAACGACAGGAAGAATCTTGCCTGCCTTATCCTGTGTTCTGGCGTTAAATTCTTTGCAGAATCCCATGATGTTAATACCCTTCGAACCAAGTGCAGGTCCTACTGGGGGTGAAGGATTCGCAGCGCCACCTTTAATCTGTAATTTGATTAATCCAGCAACTTCTTTAGCCATTTCTGTTTATTTTTTTAATTGTTAAGCAACAGGTTGATAACCTGATGCCGTGTATAAAGGATTTGGTATACCGTAACAAATTATACCTTGTCCTTTTCGACTTGCGAAAAACTTAATTCGAGAGGTGACTTCCTTCCGAATATCTTGACCATCACCTTCAGTTTGTGTTTCTCTGCATTTACCTCTTCGATAATGCCACTGAAACCACTGAAAGGACCGTCAATGACCTTAACCGCGTCATCCACATTGTATGGTACAACCACTTCGGCTGCTTCAATAGCAGTCTCGTCGGCTGAACCGAGGATTCGGTTGATATCAGCTTGTTTTACAGGAGAAGGATTATCCAAGCCTCCGAGAAACCCTAAGACGTTGGGCATAAAACGAAGAGTATGTGCAACTTCGCCATGGAGATGTGCCTGAATAAGAACATATCCCGGCAGAAAGAGCTTTTCCTTAATTACTCTTTTCCCATTGCGAAGGACGGCATACTTTTCTGTGGGCAGCAAAATCTCTCCTACATTGCCTTTCAGGATGTCGTTGTTGTTTACAGCCTTTTCAATGTATTCCTTAACCTTGCCTTCCTTACCACTGACAGCACGCAGAACGTACCATTTCATTTCTGTCTCAGCCATCTCGAAAACTAATTAATTGGGATAAATCGAACTCATAACAAACTTGAATACCAAGTCCATAGCCCACACTACCAATGCAATGACTAGGGAAGCAGATAAAACAACCACTGCACTATGTGTAAGCTCGCGGCCTGTAGGCCAAGTCGTCTTGTGCGCAAGTTCATCGTAACACGCCTTGCAATAATTTACTATCTTATTAAACATAACGTTTCTCTTTTAGCACGGGAAGGAGGACTCGAACCCACGACCCTCGGTTTTGGAGACCGATGCTCTACCAACTGAGCTATTCCCGTAAATTGTTCCCGGTATAAGACCGGGAACTTGTATTATCGTGCGAATTAATCCTCGATAATCTCTGTAATCTGACCAGCACCTACTGTACGTCCACCCTCGCGGATAGCGAAACGGAGACCTACGTTCAATGCAACAGCGTAGATAAGCTCAACAGTGATAGTTACGTTATCACCAGGCATTACCATCTCTACACCCTCTGGCAGTGTGATTTCACCTGTACAGTCCATTGTACGGAGGTAGAACTGTGGACGATACTTGTTTCCGAATGGAGTGTGACGACCACCTTCTTCCTTCTTCAGTACGTAAATCTGAGCCTTGAACCTCTTGAATGGCTTAATCTGACCTGGATGGCAGAGAACCTTACCGCGCTTGATTTCCTTCTTGTCGATACCACG
>JALFCG010000109.1 GCA_022771265.1 Prevotella sp. | reverse complement strand
TGAGGGGAAGTGGATGGGGGAACAAAGCGTAACTCGTAACACCGTAACTCTCATTTTTCATTCGATTGCAACACCTCCCTTCTTCTTCCCCACCTTAGCTTATTCTCTATTAGTATAATACTTATTATTTATATATATTATAATATATATATAAATAATAAAATTCAACACCCTATATTCTTAACCTTTCACTACTCCTCAGAGGCAAAAAGTAAGGTGTAACTGAAAATTACGAGTTACACTGTTACGAGTTACGCTTTTTACCTATAGTAAGACTTAAGTTCCTCTGCCACACGAGCCAACATTTCCGTATCAGCATTGCCGTACTGTTTCCATGCTTCGCGAGCATAGGGCAGAAGACGGTCGGAAGGGTCAGCTGTCTTTCGGGGAATGAACGGGTCGAGATAAAGGAACAGCTGGAGGATGTGGACTATGGTGGCTGTGGGTTGACCGGTGAGCCTGGCTGTCGCCACCACCTCTGGAGTCTCTGCAACCATGGTGATGGGTGTGAGCTTGTAGTAAAGGTCGAGAACGATGATGAACGTTATAGGCAGCAAGCCACTATCGCTGATGGGACGGAAATTAGGCTCGAAACTTTCAGCCACCTCCACGCCTTCGTAGAAGTCATTTCCGCTGCCAAATCCCTGCATCGACCTCAATAGCCTGACCGCTCTCGACAGCTTCTTCGGGTTGTCGCCGTATTCGTCCCATATTTTCTCTATACGTGGTGTGCTAAGGCTTTCAATCTGCCTTTGGCGCGCCATAATCTCCTTTGGATGAACGTGAAGTTCAAGGCTCAGTTCTACTGCCGGCCTTGAGTAGAGCGGTTTCACGCCAACGGGTCTGCGCATATAGAGTTGCATGACGTAAAGCCAGTAGTCGTCGTTCCAAATTGTCTTTTTTGCCATCAGTTATTCTTTTTTATGATTTACATGTTGCAAATATACTATATTTTTTCTATATTTGCACAGAAATTACAAAGAATAATCAGTTTTATGAAGAAATTAATAGTTTTGCTGGTGTTGGTTCGTTTCTCGATGGCAATAACAGCACAAATTGTAGCCGAAGACTTCAAGAAAGACATAAGGCGATCGGCAACTAACCAACAGGCTTACCCGGGCCCGAGACAGCATACGCTCACCCCCGCCCCAAAGGGCTTGAAGCCTTTCTACATCTCGCATTACGGAAGGCACGGCTCGCGCTACCTTATCAATCCGAAAGACTACACCTTCCCCATTGCCTGCCTGCGTTCGGCTGACAGCGCGCGGGTGCTAACTGCTGTTGGAAGGAGTGTGTTGGAGCGTGTGGAGAAGATGTACGCAGAGGCTTACATGCGTTTTGGCGAGCTGACACCCCTCGGTGCCGTCCAGCACCGCCAGATAGCGGAACGTATGTACGACCGCTTCCCGGAAGTGTTTGAGGGCAAAACGCATGTCGATGCGAAAAGCACCGTTGTCATACGCTGCATACTGTCGATGGCAAACGAACTGGAAGTGCTTGCAAGAAAGAACCCGTCGCTGACGTTTACGCAAGATGCGAGCGAGCACGACATGTATTACATGAACTTCAACGACAAGCGTCTGTACGAGCAGCGGAAAAACGAGAAAGCTGTGAAAAATTACGATGACTATTTCAAACGCCATATCGATACACGGCATATTACGGCAAGACTGTTCAGCGACACTGCCTACGCCTTACGCCACTACGATATGCTTCGCCTTTATAAGCTCCTTTATAAGCTGGCAGGTACGATGCAGAACACCGAGGGACGAAAGGTAATGTCGCTCTACGACATCTTTACCGATGACGAAATCTATAGCTGCTTCCTTGCCGACAACGCGTGGTGGTATGCCAACTACGGGGCGTTTGAACTAAACGGCGGTAAGCAGCCCTATTCGCAGAGAAGGCTGCTGGGAAGGATGATAGCTGAGGCTGACAGCTGCATCGCGCTCCCGCATCCCGGTGCCACACTGCGTTTCGGCCACGAGACTATGGTGTTGCCACTCACCTGCCTTATGGGGATTGACGGCTACGACTACTCAACCGACGACCTCGAGAGCCTTGAAAGCCATGAATGGCTGAACTACAGGATTTTCCCGATGGCAGCCAACATCCAGATGGTGTTCTACCGCAAGTCATCGGAGGACACGGACGTGATGGTCAAGGTGCTTCTTAACGAAAACGAGGCAAGGCTGCCCATAAAGTCACCGACAGCTCCATACTATCTATGGAAGGACGTGAGGGAATATTATTTGAAAAAGATAAACAACTTTGAATATTAGAATGAAAATAATAAGAAATACTTTTTGGGCAGTTGCCTGCCTGATGGCGACGGCGGCTGCGGCACAGGATGTCAAGCACGAACTCAAGGCAACAGTCAACGACCAAGTGGCATTCCCCGAAACCGTGCCTCCAGGAAACTACAGCGGTATAACGTGGATTGGGGGCAATGTTTATGCCGTGGTCTGCGACAAGTCAAGGTCGGACGGCTTCTTCATATTCCACATAAATATCGACCCTGACACGGGGCAGATTTCTCATGCTTATAACAACGAGTTCAGAAGTGCCGACCGCGCTAACCGTGACCAAGAAGGAATATGCTTCGTGGAGAAGGACTCGACCATCTTCATCAGCGGGGAAGGGGGAAACAGGATAATGGAATACAGGCTTGACACGGGTAAACGGACAGGAAGAGAACTGAATATTCCTGACAGTCTGAAAGCCTCGCACCCCAATCTCGGCTTCGAGTCGCTTACCTACAACGCCAAGACAGGACGCTTCTGGACCATCAGCGAAAGCACACTGCCTATCGATGGAAAGCCTTGCACCGCGTCTAACAAGACACGCAACAAGCTGCGACTGTTGTGCTTTGACGATAGCCTCAACCTCGTGGCACAATATCCCTACGAGATGGAAATGCCGGAGCTGAAGTCATCGACAGCTGAAAACTACTGCATCGGTGTCAGTGACCTTTGCGCATTGGACGACGGACGGGTGATAGTACTTGAGCGCGAACTTTATGCTCCCAAATTGGTGATCGGCTCGTTTGTGGTGAACAAGCTGTACGTTGTTGACCCTGATGAGACAGGCTACGCGACGGCTTTGCACAAGAAACTGCTCGTGAGATTCAAAACCCCGAAAAACGGTTTGAAAAAAGACTTTGCTAACTACGAGGGAATGTGTCTCGGCCCGAAACTCAACGACGGGAGACAAGTGATAGTGATGGTCAGCGACTCACAGAACCAACTTCACGGAATACTGAAAGACTGGATGAGGACGGTGATAGTCAAATAGCAAACTTATGGACATCATTAAAGAAAAGGAGAAATAAACTATGGGTAAGAAAAAAGGTGGAAAACGAATGACAAAGAAGGACATGGCAAAAGCCTTGGCAAGTTTCTTCCAAAGCAATGCTGAATCAACATTCAGTTTCAAACAGATATTCAAGTCATTGGGACTCAACACCCATCCGCTGAAAATGCTTGCCATTGACCTGATGGAAGAGATGGCATGGGATGACTTTCTCACAAAGGTGAGTGAAAACTCTTATTGCCTTAACACCAAGACGCAGGTGCAGGAAGGTACTTTCCGGCGCAAGACGAACGGAAAGAACAGCTTCATCCCAGACGACGGCAGTCAGCCGGTGTTTGTGGCTGAACGCAACTCGATGTCGGCTCTTGACGGCGACCACGTGAAGGTGACGTTCATGGCACGAAGGGAGCGACATATCAAGGAAGCGATGGTCATATCCATCTTGAAACGTGCGCGTGACCAGTTCGTAGGAAGGCTTAGAGCGGAAAAAGACTTTGCTTTCCTCGTTACACAGGATGGCTTGCTGCCTTACGACATTATCATCCCCAAAAACAAGATAAAGGGAGGAAAGACAGGCGATAAGGTTGTGGTAAGGGCAAAGTCGTGGCCTGACGCCGAGCACAAGAATATGCTCGCCGAGGTCGTTGACATACTCGGACCGCAAGGCGACAACGACGCGGAGATGCACTCCATATTGGCACAGTATGGGTTGCCGTACAAATATCCGAAGAACGTGGAGAAGGCGGCGGAGAAAATACCTGCAGAGATAAGCGAAAAGGACATCGCTGAAAGGGAAGACTTCAGGGACGTGTTCACCTGCACCATCGACCCTTACGATGCAAAGGATTTCGACGATGCGTTGTCTATACGTGAACTGAAGAAAGGGCTTTGGGAAGTTGGGGTGCATATTGCCGACGTTTCGCATTATGTGACCGAGGGGTCGCTAATCGACAAGGAAGCGGTGAAAAGGGCGACAAGCGTCTATCTTGTTGACCGCACGATACCGATGCTCCCCGAACGCCTTTGCAACTACATCTGCTCGCTGCGTCCTGACGAGGAAAAACTGGCTTACAGCGTCATCTTCGAAATGGACGACGAGGCAAATATCAAAAAGTGGCATCTCGCACACACAGTAATCAAGAGCAACAGAAGGTACGCTTACGAGGAAGTGCAGAAAATACTTGAAGACAACGGTGTCATCGACGGACAGGGAATGCCTGCACCGCCAGCACCGAAGGATGGCTATAAGGGAGATAACGCGGCGATGCTCATACAGTTGGACAAGCTCGCTAAGAAGCTGCGAGAACAGAGGTTCAAGAACGGGGCAGTGAAGTTTGACCGTGAGGAACTGCATTTTGACGTTGACGAAAAGGGAAAGCCAACACGCTGCTTCTTCAAAAAGTCGAAAGACGCCAACAAGCTGATTGAAGAGTTTATGCTCATAGCCAACCGGACAGTGGCGGAAAGCATTGGAAGGGTGAAGAAGGGCACTAAGGCAAAGACGCTGCCTTACCGCATCCACGACCAGCCAGACCCGACAAAACTTGAAACGCTGAGGCAGTTTGTCGTGAAATTTGGCTACAAAATGAAAACGTCTGGAACGAAGGGCGCGATATCCAAGAGCCTTAATTCGCTCATGGACGAATGCTCAGGAAAGAAAGAACAGAAACTCATTGAGACCGTGGCACTCAGGGCAATGATGAAGGCAAAATACAGCATCCACAACATCGGTCATTACGGACTTGCCTTTGAATACTATACGCATTTCACCTCGCCCATACGCCGCTATCCGGACACTATGGTTCACAGACTGCTAACCAAATATCAGGCTGGTGGTCGTTCGGCAAACAAAGACCATTACGAGGAACTCTGCGAACACTGCAGTGACATGGAACAGGTCGCGCAGAACGCGGAAAGGGACTCGATAAAGTACAAGATGGTTGAGTTCATGGCAGACAAGGTCGGAGAGGTGTATGATGCCCACATCAGTGGCATACAGAGTTACGGCATCTACTGTGAGATTGATGACAACCATTGCGAAGGTCTGGTGGCCTTACGCGACCTCGATGACGACTATTACGAGTTTGACGAGAAGAACTACTGTCTGGTAGGCCGCCGTTACCATAACGTTTACCAGTTGGGTGATCCTGTGCGTATTCGTGTGGCAAAAGCTAATATTGAAAGGAAACAATTGGACTTTGAGTTGGAAAAGGAATGATTAGATACACTCATCGCGAGGAACTATGGAACTCATGGTCTCACGCTGCTGGAACAGTGCTTGGAGTCGTTGTGGGTTCCATATTCCTTTATATGTGCTTCGACGGTGATAATCCTTGGGCGAGGGCTGGCGTTATACTCTATATCTTTGGAATGATTGGTTCATACGCAGCCTCCACAATTTACCACGCCATAAGGCGTCGAAGCAAGTGGAAGGAAAGATTGAGGAAATGGGATCATGCGGCAATATATTGGCATATTGCAGGGTCGTATTCGCCATTGACGCTCGTGGCTTTGCGGCAAGAGGGATATTGGGGATGGAGCTTGTTTTGCTTCGTTTGGCTATGTGCCATTGCTGGTACAATAGTCAGTTTTTGCCATCTGAAAGAACACAGTAACATCGAGACGTTCTGTTTCGTGGGAATGGGGCTTTCGGTGCTGGTGGCGTTCAAGCCTCTCATGGACAGTGTCAGCACTGCTGCCGTGTCGTGGATTATTGCCGAGGGCGTGATGTACATCACCGGTGCCGTGTTTTATAGCCTTAATCGCAGAAGGTACATGCATTCTGTGTTTCACTTCTTCGTCCTTGCGGGAAGCATCTGCCATATTGTCGCCGTCTGGGACATGTTGATGGAATACATATAAAAAGGAA
This sequence comes from Prevotella sp., assembly GCA_022771265.1. Classification (GTDB taxonomy): domain Bacteria; phylum Bacteroidota; class Bacteroidia; order Bacteroidales; family Bacteroidaceae; genus Prevotella. Next base: position 3,138 of record JALFCG010000109.1, on the reverse strand, counting down.
AAAGGGAGCGAGTCTCACGACCAGCTCCCTTCTATGGAAATGTTGTTATGACAAAATTTAATTTGTAATATAAATAACCTAAAAACCAGTCATAATTAGAGATTTGGATTAATCTCGTTCCACTTGTCAACAGGAGGAACGATATTCAAAGTGACAAGCTCGTCGCGCATCTTGCACAGGTGAGCGTAGCTTGCGTCGAGAAGAGCCATCTCCTCAGCTGTTCCTTCTGGCATCTTGTAGCTGCAGCCGTTGGTGTCGAGAGTGGTGTCCATGGCCATCATTATGTTCTGGTACTTCTCGTTCTTCACGTAAGTACCTGCTGGCCATGCGAAAGGTTCACCGCCCATGACGGCACGAATCATTTCTACAGAGCAATAGGCCGGGCTTTGCCATGAACTGCGTCCACGGAGCTGAATAATCTTTGCTCCCCCCTGAACGACATCATTGCGAAGCTTCTCCCACTCTTCCTGAGGCAGGGCATCGGTACCGATGATTTCACTCAGAGGCTTGCCCTGAATCTTTACCTTGCTGCCGAACACTGCCATCTGTTCACCGTGACCGCCGAAAGTGCGGCAACCGGTAACGTCGTCGCTCTTCACACCGAATTTCTTGCAGAGCTCGCTGCGCAGACGTGTTGAGTCGAGGGCGGCAAGTGTAGTAACCTGTGAAGGCTTCAAACCAGAGTAAAGCAGGGTAACAAGACCAGTGAGGTCAGCAGGGTTGAATATTACCACTACGTGCTTTACTTCAGGGCAGTATTTTTTAATGTTCTGACCCAACTCCTCAGCAATTTTGCAGTTGCCGGCGAGGAGATCCTCACGTGTCATGCCAGCTTTACGTGGAGCGCCACCTGAAGAGATGATGTATTTAGCATCCTTGAATGCTTCTGCTACATCGGTAGTGGCAGTAAGGTTCACACTGTCATATCCGCAGTGGAACATTTCTTCCATCACGCCCTCCATGCCTGGAGCATAAACGTCGTAAAGACACACGTTAGGGGTCAGCTTCATCGTTAAAGCTGTCTGAACCATTGTTGAACCGATGGCGCCACCGGCACCAACAATCACTAATTTGTCGTTAGTTAAAAATGCCATTTTTTATTTCTTGTTTATTGTGTTATACTTCTTCATGTTGACTAAACCAGAAACACTGCTGGATTAATGATGCAAAGGTAATAAAAAAAACAATGACTGATAATCTTTTTAATTATTTTTAATTCTTATTTCTCAGTTTTTTATTTCTCTGTAATGTGGAGATTACAGAAACGTCGCAGCTTAATATAAATAATGTGATAAATTATCTTATTCCCTTGGATATTACGAAAAAATGAACTATCTTTGCACCCACATAACGACGACACGTCGGTAGGAAATGAAAACATTAAATGGATGGATAATAGAAGACAAGAATATGAAATAATGGCACCGGTGGGCTCAAGGGAGTCGCTGCAGGCTGCTATTCAGGCAGGTGCCGACTCAGTGTATTTCGGCATTGAGCGACTTAACATGCGTGCCCATTCCGCCTCCACCTTCACCATCGACGACCTGCGCGAGATTGCCGCAATGTGTCACGAACACGGAATGAAGTCATACTTGACGGTGAACACGATTATCTACGGCGAGGACATTCCGCTGATGCACGAGATTATTGACGCTGCACACGAGGCAGGCATATCTGCCGTGATAGCCAGCGACGTGGCGGTGATGACCTATTGCCGTAGGGTAGGGCAGGAGGTTCACCTCTCGACGCAGTTGAACATAAGCAACATCGAGGCACTGAAGTTCTATGCGCAGTTTGCCGACGTGGTGGTGCTGGCGCGAGAACTGAACATGGAACAGGTGGCAGAGATTTTCCGACAGGTGGAGGAAGAGAATATCTGCGGGCCAAGTGGAAAGCAGATAAGGATAGAGATGTTCTGTCACGGTGCGCTGTGCATGGCGATAAGCGGAAAGTGCTATCTGAGCCTTGCCAATGCCGGACGATCGGCAAACCGTGGAGAGTGTGTGCAGATTTGCCGAAGGTCGTATCTCGTTACCGACCGCGAGACGGGTAACGAGTTGGAGATTGACAACAAATACGTGATGAGCCCGAAGGACCTGAAGACCGTGAGATTCATCGACAGGCTGATGAAATCGGGCGTGAGGGTGTTCAAAATAGAGGGCAGGGCACGAGGACCAGAGTATGTCTATACGGTGGTGAAATGCTACAAGGAGGCGATAGACAGCGTGCTCGACGGCACGTTCACCGAAGAGAAGAAGGACGACTGGGACAAGCGTCTCGCCACGGTGTTCAACCGCGGATTCTGGGATGGCTACTACCAAGGGCAGTTGATGGGCGAGTGGAACAAGAACTATGGCTCGTGTGCCACGGAACGCAAGGTGTATATAGGTCGTGGAGTGAAGTATTTCAGCAAACTCGGAGTGGCGGAGTTCACGGTGGATGCCGCCGACTTCAAGTTGGGAGACAAACTGCTCATCACCGGTCCGACGACTGGAGTGATGTATCTCGACGCAACGGAGATACGCCTTGAACTGGAGCCTGTTGACTATGCCCCGAAGGGCACCCACGTGTCGATTCCCGTGCCTGGGAAAATAAGGCAAAGCGACAAACTGTTTAAACTGGAAAAAGTAGAAGAACAATGACGATAAACGAAATTCAAGACGAAATAATCGACGAGTTCTCAGGATTCGACGATTGGATGGACAAATACCAGTTGCTCATCGACCTCGGCAACGAGCAGGAGCCACTGGACGAGAAATACAAGACCGAGAGCAACCTCATCGACGGTTGTCAGAGCCGTGTGTGGCTGCAGTGCGACTATGTGGACGGAAAGCTGAACTTCACAGCAGAGAGCGACGCGCTGATAGTGAAAGGCATCGTGGCACTGCTTATAAGGGTGCTGAGCGGACACACTCCAAAGGAGATAATGGACGCCGACCTGTATTTCATCGACCGCATAGGCCTGAAAGACCACCTGAGCCCTACGCGCAGCAACGGTCTGCTGGCTATGATGAAGCAGATGAAGATGTATGCTGTTGGATACAGCATGAAGAATTAAAGAATTAAAAGATTAAAGGATTAAAGGGGACATAAGACTTGTCAACTCGTCAACTTGTCCACTTGTCAACTAAAAAAGAA
>JALFCG010000178.1 GCA_022771265.1 Prevotella sp. | reverse complement strand
CTGCGGTCACATCCACAACTTCCAGCACATACGCAAGCCTTCTGACAACACTGATTATATCGTCAACACGGCAGGATCATTGTCGCGAAAGGTGAAACCGACCGACGGCACCGTATTCTGTTCGCCTTCAACAGGTTTCTCTGTGGTAAGCGCGTCGAAGAAAAAACTATCCCTCTTCATGGTTGACAACAAGGGTGTAGTAATCCATCGTGTAGATAAGCAGTAAAAAACATCCCGCCAACCGCCATGCATAAGGGCGTTAAATGCGGCAAGATGCAGGAAAATTCTGCATCTTGCCGCATTTTATTTTCATTAGCACAATTTGGTCTAACAAATAAAGCATAATGCTAAGGTTTTATAATTTTTCATACGAATAAGCCCGCATATCAGCAATTATTCGTACTTTTGTAAGTGATTTACACTTTTTATTATTATGAAACATACTAACTTACACCTAATGTCGCTTACTGCCGCACTGGCAGTGGCAAATGTGGCTGTGGCACAAGAACCCAACCACAAAGAAGAGAGAAAAACGGTTTTCGTAACTGAGAAACCCATGGTACACGACCCGGTGATGGCGGAGGAAGACGGCACATACCACATCTTTGCCACAGGAATGGGAATCCAGCAGATGACATCGAAAGACAGGAAACAGTGGACTGTGACCAAAGCTCCCGTGATGACCGTTATACCGAAATGGACCCACGACTCGGTGCCTGGCTTCGACAAGCACGTATGGGCTCCCGACATCATCAAGTGGCACGGGAAATGGTGGCTTGCATACAGCTGCTCCACATTCGGCAAAAACGGTTCGGCAATCGGACTGCTATCAGCCCAAAAACTATCGTCCCACATTTGGAACGACGAGGGATGCATTGTCACGTCACGCGAAAACCGCGACAACTGGAACGCCATAGACCCGAACTTCGTGATTGACGACAACGACACGCCTTGGCTCGTGTGGGGATCGTTCTGGGACGGAATACAACTTGCCAAGCTCGACACCACCATGCACATTGCGAAAGGTGAAAAGCCTCGCACCATAGCCCGTCGATATGCCCCGGGCACCACGACAGCCGAACCCAACCCCACGTCGGCACATGCCGGCACCAACGCCATAGAAGCACCGTTCATCTTGAAACACGGCGGCTACTATTACCTTTTCGTGTCGTGGGACTACTGTTGTCGAGGAAGCAAGAGCAACTACCGAGTAGCTGTAGGCAGAAGCAAAAGCGTTGCAGGCCCATATCTCGACAAAACAGGAAAAGACATGAACCTCGGCGGCGGGACACTGTTTATAGAAGGAGACAAGAAAAACTATGAGGCAACAGGCCACTGCGCTGCCTACTCCCTCAACGGCCAAGACATCTTCATATGCCACGGCTACAGCACAGAACTCAAAGGAGCACCCGTGCTGATACAGCGCACCATCAACTGGAGCAGCGACGGATGGCCGTATCTTTAGCTTCCCTCATTTAAATAATAGCCATTGGCATCAATTTCTCGTCAGACAAAGGCACTATCGACGGTTTCAAGCCAGAAATGCTGAAATCATAACGTCCATTTTTTTACTGTAACACTGTTACGTTACGTGTAACGCACCGGAGATGGAAGCGTAACACGTAACAGTGTTACGCTATTTTTATACCTTTATAATCTTTACAAACGTTCTGAACTCGTCTCGAAGGCATCACGAGACCATCTCGAAGGATGGCAAAGTAGAATTATTTTATGATTACGGTTATAAAACTCTGCCGATAGCCTATACAAAACTTTGCCAATAGTCTATACAAAAGTCTGCCGATAGCCTATCCGAAGTATATCCCACGGCGTGAAATATACGTTTCACGTCGTGGGACGTATGTTTCACATCGTGCAACGTACATTTCACGGCGTGCAACATACTCCAATAAGGCTATAAAGAAACGAACAATCCCCCTATCCACAAACTTTCAAACCGACTATTTATAAGAATCCAAATGCCGCAAGCATTTATATTAAAAAATTCTATGCAAGGGGTGAGTGAGACACTCACCCTCCTATCCGTCGCCAGTAGATTTCACTTAAGGTGTGAAAGTTGAATTATTAATTTGATTAGAGAATTAGGGCAAATCATATTGCCGTTAGCTAAATTGTTGTAACTTTGCATCATTAAAAGTATATATCACTTTTTTATAACAACAGACATAATATTTTCTCTGTTTTACTTGCATCAACCATTTTTATTTGCTATATTTGCACTCAAAAAAAGAACAAGTCAAATGACGAAAAGGGAAATAATCAAGGTGTTAGACTCTCCAAAGGCCGTCCCATTCAAGCTATGGAATACCCAAGTAGCAGCCCTTCGCTTGGAGTAGATGCAAACCACGAGATGAGCATTGAGCAAGCGATTGCCGTCTATAAGAGATTAGGCTATAGTGACCAATGGATAAACCAGAGGCATCCACCACTGAGATTTCCAATCAGAGAACACAAGTTGCGAAGGAAGGTCGTAGTGTAGTAGCCGCCCGCAAACAGTTGGGAAGCAAGACAGGCAAGTCCCCCATATCTTCAGAAAAATTCAAGTCACATGAATATTTTAGAGTTATACGAAAAGCTGAAAGACAGCTATAAAAAATACCTTGAGAGTTTTGTCACTATCAAGGACAAGCGCATAAGGGAATGCGTGGATGATTCCATGCAATCAGATAAGCTTTGGCCCAAAGCCCTTATCCAGTTCAATCCCAATTATGAGAAAGGATTGGGAGTGAAAGAACTGAGAGCTTCTGGTTTACCTATTCATCATGAACTGGAACTGTTTTTTAGCAATGCTTTTTATAAGCATCAACAAGAGGCTTTGGATTTGGGATGCCGTGACAAGGAGTTCATCGTAACATCCGGCACCGGTTCTGGCAAGTCACGTACATTCATGGCTACCATCTTCAATTACATTTTGCATCATGAGGCGAAATGTAAAGGGAAGACCATAGCTATCATTGTATATCCCATGAATGCACTTATCAATTCCCAGGCAGAAGAACTGTCGCGATACAAGGAAGAATTTGAAAAAAGAGCTGAAAGAGATTGTCCCTTCACTTTTTGCAAATACACTGGACAAGAGAAAGAGAATGTCCGTCAACAGATTCAGCAAAACCCTCCTAATATCATCTTGACCAATTATATGATGCTGGAACTGTTGATGACACGCGCCGGCAATGAGGAGCGATTAAGGAAATGCTTTCTGGAAAATCTTCATTTTCTTGTATTCGACGAGTTGCATACATATCGTGGAATGCAAGGTAGTGACGTGTCCTTCTTGATTCGTCGCATCAAAGCCTTGGCTTCAGGAACTGTTTTATGTTTCGGTACATCTGCAACTATGGTGGCAGATGAAACCATGACATACGCCCAACAGCGAGAAAAAGTAGCCGAAATCGCATCTTGCATATTTGGAAGCAATTACTCAAATGAACAAGTTATCGACGAGACTCTTGCCTTAAGTTTGGAAGAAGACGAGCCGTCTGATGGGGCTTTGCGTCAATGCATATCACAGCCAATGCCAGACACAACCGACCCTGAGACAGCAAAAGCATACCCCACTGCTATATGGATTGAGCAAAATATTGCCTTGGAGTATAGCCGCAAGGAAAAGAAGTATTTTCGTGGCAAGCCCCTGTCCATAGAGGATATGGCTGACAGACTGTCTGCAAAGACAGGTACAGAAAAAGTCATGTGCCAAAGACATATCATAAGTCTGCTTGAATGGTGTAACCGCATCAACCTCAACAACCATGTAAATGTGCTTCCATATAAGATTCATCAGTTCATTCGCCAGACTGGAAATGTATATTTGACACTGGGAGAACAAAATTCACGACTTATGACGGTGGAGGAAAAACTATATTGTGATGAATTGTCACATGGAGAAACCAAGGTGATGTATTATCCAGTAGTGTTCAGCCGATTGAGTGGTCATGAATTCTATGTTGTCAACACAGATAACGGTCAATTAAAACCAAGGAATTTCGATGGAAGAATAAAAGTTGATGATGATTCAAAAGCATCTGAGGGATATATCATCATTCCACATAAAGGTGAAACCATTGATGACTTCCTGCTGTCGTTGGATTCCGATGAGATTCCGGCCGAGTGGTTCAGCACCAATAGGCAAGGAGTAAAAAAACTGAAGAAGAACTATCAAGAACGGTTGCCAAGACCTGTATATATCACTATTTCTGGCGGATGCTCTTTCATTGAGCCTATGGAAGGTACTGACTATATAAAAGCCGTATTTGTTCCTTCCCCTCTACTGTACGACCCCACTTCACGTGCTGTTTATATCAACAAGCAGTCTGAATTTACCAAGCTCATGAAGATTGGAGGTGAAGGAAGAAGTACAGCCACTACAGTGCTCTCCTATGAGGACATTATCTTGATGAAAAAATCAGGGGTTGAGGAGAAAGACAGAAAGGTGATGACATTTGTTGATGCCCGACAAGATGCCGCACTGCAAGCAGGGCATTTCAATGATTTCATACGCATTGGAAAGATACGTTCTGCAATCTGGAATGCAGTGTGCAGTACACAAGACCCCATTGACAGTACGAATGTTGCAAGACTAGTATATGAAAACCTCCATGTTCCTTTCACTGAATATGTACTTCCAAAGCACCAATCCAAAAGGGGAAGACGAGCCAAGGAGATTGAGGACATCTTTGTCGCTTATCTATCTACCATCGTTTTTGACGACCTTGCCGGCAACTGGCAGGTTATCATGCCTAACCTTGAGGAATGCGCCCTGTTAAAGATATATTATAAATACTTGCATGATGAAATCACAGGAGAAGATGGATGTGACAGACTATATGATATTCCGGAATTGGAGGGCATGACAGATGAGCAGAAAGAGACATTCATCATCCAGATTCTCGATTTCTTTCGTCATAAACTCTGTATTTACTCCCAAGACCGTACTGAACGAATGGTCAAAGATATGGAAAGGGCAGCAAGAGAGAATCTGCAAAAGCCATGGACATTGGAAGAAAATGACCGAATAGCTTCTTCCCATTCTTTGTACATTGTAAAGCCTGAGCGACGAAGCTTATATAATCTTGAGAGTGGCAGTTACAGAAGCAAACTGGCGGCTTTTGTCAAGGACTATTTGCATAAAACCACAGGACTACATCTTGACTCTGAAGATAGCTATATTGACTATATGCAAAGACTGTTCGAAGAATTAGGTAATTATATCATCGAGGACAATGGGACATATCAGTTAGACTATAGTTCCATCTTGTGGACTGCCGGCGACGGACGAACTGTACGCCCCGACATGGTGCGCATCCGCACCCTAATGGGGGGAAAGCCCATACAGCCCCGACCTAACAGTTTCTTCCAAGACTTCTACAAGAGTATTCCTACTACAGATGTCAATCTCGAAGCCAAAGACCATACGGGACAGGTGTCAAAGGAAGAAAGGGAACAACGAGAACAAGATTTCCGCGAAGGTAAGTTCCCTATCCTGTATTGTTCTCCAACCATGGAACTTGGTATCGACATCAAAGACCTCTCTGTTGTAGGCATGCGCAATGTACCTCCAACACCAGCCAACTACACTCAGCGTGCAGGACGAGCCGGCCGTAGTGGTCAGGCTGCTTTAGTATATACTTACTGCCGACCGCGCAACTCTCATGAGAACTATTATCTCTGTCATCCCGAGAAAATGGTTAAAGGTGAAGTCAAGGCTCCTCGCATGGAACTCATCAATGAGGACCTGTTCCGCACTCATCTTCACTCTACTGTTCTTTCCATGTGCCCGATACCGCAACTGTCTGACGGCATTTCTTCCCTTGTTGACTATTCAGACAAGAACAATATCATCTTAAGGGATGAGGTCAAACTGTATCTTCAACTGTCAACGTCACTCAAAGAGAAAGTGGCTAATGTCTTCAAAAGGATTATCGAGGACACGTTCTTAAAAAACAGGCTCGAAGATGAGAATCCACGTTGGTTTACAGATGAATGGATAGAGAAAGTGCTCAACCAGTATGCTCACAATTTCGACCATGCACTCGACCGCTGGCGCTCCCTCTACAGGCAAGCGCAAACCCAGATAGAAGAGGCTACGTTGATTATCAACAATCGCATATACGGAGAGAATTCCAAGGAAAAGAAGGAAGCCCATGACAAGTTAAGGAGAGGTGAGAACCTGCGTGACCTTCTGCTTGGTGTCAACCAAGGCGGCAACCGTGAGGAAAACGAGTTCTACCCCTATCGCTATTTTGCAAGCGAGGGGTTCTTGCCTGGATATAACTTCACAAAGCTACCTTTGCGAGCCATGCTTCAGTATAAGAACGATGATGTGGAATACATCAGTCGGTCCAAGCAACTTGCCATTCGGGAGTTTGGCCCACAGAACATAATATATAATAATGGTGGGAAATTCCGCATTTCACGCATGAATATCTTGAAGGATATTATTCCTCACAAGTTTTTCTACAATCCTAAAACAGGTGTGGTATATCAAGACCAGGAGAATACGGAATACCACACGGACATCATTACAGGAGAGTCGCTTGACGGCATCGTGAAACTCATTCCAGGCATGTGTATCGAGGCTCAAGACATGGTGGCGGAAGAAAAGGAGCGGATTACCTGTCATGAGGAAGAACGCAGCCAGAACTACTATGTCACAAAGACTTACTTCTCAAGTGACGATGCACGTTCTATCAGCGAATGCGAACTGTTGTCAGGTGGAGAACATCTTGCCAATATCCGTTATATACCATCTTGCCGACTTACATACATTCTTGAATCGCGCAATGACGACAACGGCAATGGCTTTGCTTTCAATACAAAGACAGGAGCCTGGGTAAGCGCCGAACGGCTTAGGGAAATACAGGCTGGACAACACGAGGATGAGGTTGAATACACTAAAATGGTTAAACTATTCGCCACTTCCACTGCCAATGCCATTTACATCCAGCCCGCTGAGGCTTTGCAGCTTTACGACCGCAGTGCAGTACGAACCTTCCTCTATGCCTTCAAGCAAGCCATTGAAGATGTGTTCCAGGTAGAAGGAAGCGAGATTGGTGCGGATATCATGGGTGAAAACAAGGTGCCCAACGTGCTCATCTATGAGAATGCAGAAGGCTCACTTGGCGTATTGCACCGCATTGTCAGTGAAACAGACTCATATAGGGAAGTAGTGAAGAGAGCGTACGACATTTGTTTCACCAAGCCTCTGCTTACAACCGAAGAACTGGAAGCGCTGATGCCTGCCGACTACAGCAACCTGCTCAACTACTACAACCAGCCTTATCATGAGCAAATTGACATACGTAAAATCTACAACACGCTGCAGCTCATGAAGGCCGCCAAGCCTGAAGTACACCATGCTGGTCAGACCATGAGTTATGACGAACAATATCAAGCTCTGGAAGCGGCACGCGACCATAACAGCAGTACAGAGTATGAATTTCTGAAATATCTGCACGACCATCGTCTGCGCCTTCCCGACAAGGCACAACCGATGTTCCCTGAGGAATACTATGTGCAGCCAGACTTCATGTATGGCGACCGCATTGTGGTGTTCTGCGACGGCACACCTCATGACCTTCCGGAGGTCAAGGAGGATGACAGACAGAAACGTGAGGTGCTTGAGGATGCAGGTTTCATTGTACTCGTCTGGCATTACGCCACTCCTATAGAGGACTTCATATGCAGTTATCCAGATATATTCACACCTATAAATTGAAAATAATATGCAACGATATAGCACAGGTACATTAGTTGAGTTCAGAGACCGTCCTTGGGTTGTACAGCAGTCTGATGGCGACGAGCTCCTTACCATCAAGCCACTTGGTGGTACGGATGCCGAGACGACAAGTCTTTATCTCCCTCTTTACGGAGACGAGCTGAAAATCCAGTCCTACGATTTTCGCCGACCTTCACCAGAGGATATCGGCCGCAACAGTTATAAGTCTGCGGCACAAGTGTTGTACAATGCTTGCCGTCTGTCCTTTCGTGACATTGCCGGACCGTTTCAATGTCTGGGTCGATTGAGTTTTGAACCTCGTCCATACCAGATGGTGCCACTCATTCTTGCCTTGAAACAGGAAAAGATTCG
>JALFCG010000103.1 GCA_022771265.1 Prevotella sp. | reverse complement strand
TGCAGCGCGGCGGACCTTCGACAGGCCTTCCCACCAAGAGCGAGCAGACCGACCTGCTGCAGGCTCTCTACGGACGTAACGGTGAGAGCCCCATGCCGGTGATTGCCGCTACCAGTCCTACCGACTGTTTTGACGCCGCCTATCAGGCTGCCAAGATAGCCCTTGAGCATCTGACTCCTGTCATCCTGCTCACCGATGCCTTCATCGCCAACGGTTCAGCTGCATGGAAACTGCCCAACATTGCCGATCTCGACGCTATCAAGCCTCATTATGTGACACCGGAGCAGAAGGGCAAATACACTCCTTACGAGCGTGACCCGGAATCACTCGTGCGCTACTGGGCAATACCCGGTCAGGAAGGCTACACCCACATTCTTGGCGGACTTGAGAAGGACGGCAAGACGGGCGCAATCTCCACGGAGCCGGAGAACCACAACCTCATGTGCGGACTTCGCGCGGAGAAGGTGGCAAGAATACCTGTGCCCGACGTGGAAGTAGAGGGCGACAAGGACGACGCCGACCTGCTCATCGTTGGTTTCGGCAGCACCTACGGCCATCTCTATTCAGCCATGGAAGAACTGCAGAAGCAAGGCAAGAAAGTAGCACTGGCACAGTTCAAGTACATCAACCCCCTGCCAAAGAACGCAGCAGAAGTGCTCACCAAATATAAAAAGGTGGTGGTGGCAGAGCAGAACCTCGGACAGTTTGCCGCTTTCTTACGCTCAAAGATTGACAACTTTGCACCTTACCAGTTCAACGAAGTAAAGGGACAACCATTTGCCGTTGCCGACCTCGTTGCCAGCTTCACAGAGATACTCGAGAAATAATCACGTAAAAACAAAAAGAAAGATGGAATTTACAGCTCAAGATTATAAGAAGGGACAGCCACGTTGGTGTCCAGGTTGTGGCGACCACTTTTTCCTTGCATCGTTGCACAAGGCAATGGCAGAGTGCGGGGTAGCGCCATGGGAAACGGCAGTCATCTCGGGTATAGGATGCTCGAGCCGCCTGCCTTATTATGTCAACACTTACGCCATGCAGACAATCCACGGCCGTGCGGCAGCCATTTCCACCGGTGCAAAGGTTGCCAATCCTAATCTTACCGTATGGCAGATAAGCGGCGATGGTGACGGTCTTGCCATTGGCGGCAACCACTTCATTCATGCCATGCGTCGTAATATCGACCTGAACATGATTCTTCTCAACAACCGTATTTATGGCTTGACCAAAGGCCAGTATTCTCCTACGTCGCCTCGTGGATTCGTCAGCAAGTCAAGTCCTTACGGCACGGTTGAAGACCCGTTCCGTCCTGCAGAGCTTTGCTTCGGCGCACGTGGTCATTTCTTTGCCCGCTCGGTGGCTACCGACGCTCCTGAAACTGTAGAGATACTGAAGGCAGCTTATAAGCATAAGGGAGCCTCGGTGTGTGAGATTCTCCAGAACTGCGTCATCTTCAACAATGGTTGCTACGACCCTATTTATAACAAGGACGGCCGCAAGAAGAACGCCATCTACGTGCGTCACGGCCAACCGCTCATCTTCGGTGAGAACAATGAGTACGGACTTGTTCAGGAGGGATTTGGACTTAAGGTGGTGAAGATTGGAGAAAACGGCATCACCGAGAAGGACATACTTGTCCACGACGCACATTGCGAGGACAATACCCTTCAGCTGAAGCTTGCCATGATGGACAACGAGCATGGATTCCCTGTTGCCCTTGGTGTGATTCGCGACGTTAAGGCTCCTACCTACGACGAAGCCGTTCACCAGCAGGTGGAAGAGGTTAAGGCACAGAAGAAGTACCATAACTTCATGGAACTGCTTGAAACCAACGACACTTGGGAAGTGAAATAATACTTAAAACGCCTCCTCTAATGTAGAGGGGGCGTTTTTTTACTCCATCACCCTCTCAAACTTGTCTTTCGTAGCCTTGCAGAGCGGGCAACGGTAGTCGTCAGGTAGATTCCCCTCCATCTCCACTATGTGGTTGCACACGATGCACTGGTAGCGATGCTTTTTACTGTCAGAGGCAGGGGCGGCTTCTTGTCTTGGCTTTTCTTCCTCAGCCACGTAAGTAGGCGCATTCTTCGGGGCTTTCCCTTTTACGACGCGATGGAAATAGTCGTAGGTCATTGGTGTGCCTTCGCCTTTGACCGTCTCAACGAGACGTGCCATCACGACGTAGTGGGTTTCGTTTTCCACGAAGTTCATGGCGTCGAGAATAAGTCTTCCTGCAAACTGTCCCTTTACCACCGGTGCGCCTTCCACCACGTCGTAGCCGAATCCCTCGTACTTGTCGCAGTCGCGGCTTGAACGGTAGCCGAAGCTGCCTATGACAGCAGGATCCGACTCTTCTGCGATGATGGATAGCGAGAATCGCTTGTTTTTGCGTATTGCCTCAAGCGTAAAGTTGTTTTTGTTGAGCGACACGGCAAGAATAGGGTTCTGGCTTGTCACTTGGAAACAAGTGTTGATGATGCATCCCACGGGTCGTTCACCGTCGAATGTTCCTACAACGTAAAGTCCGTAGGTCAGTTTGAAAAGTACTGTTATGTCCATTGTTTTAATCATTATTTAGTTAGTTCTTGTTATCTATACGGGGTCAACGTCGTAGAATAGCGTAAGTGTCGAAAAACGTTTGTCGGCAAGCAATGCCGAACGTGCCTTTGTAAGATACTGTCGTACCTTTGCCATGTCGACTCCTTTCTCGAATTTCAGCACTATCTGCCGAATGTTTAGAGTCTTCACCTTGCTCACTTCAGGTTTGGAAGGACCTATCGTCCTCTCGCCGAACCACTGACGGAGCCATGAGGCAAGCTCTGCCGAGGCTTTGTCAACCACATCGTTGCGGGTGTGTTTCAGATAGGCATATATAAGGTAGTAGAAGGGAGGGTAATGGTACTGCAGGCGTTCGGCAAGCTGGTCGTTGTAAAGCCCAATATAGTCGCCACGTACCACCTGTTGTATCACAGGCAGCTGCGGAGAGTAGGTCTGCAGCACGACGAGTCCTCGTTTCCCTCTTCTTCCTGCCCTTCCTCCGACCTGCGCCATCATCATGAACGCATGTTCGTAGGCGCGGAAGTCGGGATAGTTGAGCATATTGTCGGCATTGAGTATTCCGACCACGCTGACCTTTTCGAAGTCAAGTCCTTTGGTAATCATCTGTGTGCCGATGAGAATGTTGGTGCGACCAGCTGAGAAGTCTCTAATGATGCGCTCGTAGGCGTTTCTTGTTCGTGTGGTGTCGAGGTCCATCCTCGCAATGCTTGCTTCGGGGAATGCTTCGCGCAGTGCGTCCTCGATGCGTTCCGTTCCGCTGCCCTTCGGCTTGAGTTGCTTGCATCCGCAGGCAGGGCACTCTTCCGGCACCTGGTAGTTCATGCCGCAATAGTGGCAGGTGAGCAGGTTAGAGGTGCGGTGGAGCGTAAGGCTTACGTCGCAATGGCTGCAATGTGGCACCCATCCGCACTGCTTGCACTCAATCATTGGCGCATAGCCCCTACGGTTTTGGAATATGATTGCCTGTTCGCCTCGTTCGAGTGCCTCACGCACTTTTGCCAGTAGCAGAGGCGAGAACATTCCTGCCATCATCTTCCTTCGTCGCAGGTCGCCAAGGTCAACGATTTCCGTCTCTGGCAGTTCCACTCCACTGTATCGTGTGGAGAGTGTGACGATGCCGAATTTCCCGGTCATGGCGTTGCGGTAGGTTTCTATCGATGGTGTGGCAGTGCCGAGCAGGGCTTTTGCCCCTGTCATCTGTGCCAGTACCAAAGCGACGCTGCGTGCATGGTATCGTGGTGCGGGGTCTTGTTGCTTATAGCTTGTCTCGTGTTCCTCATCGACAATGACAAGCCCCAGGTGCTTGAAAGGCAGCAGCACCGCCGACCTTGCACCGAGAATCACGTCGTAGGGAGAGTCGGATAGTTGTTTCTGCCATATCTCGACTCTTTCCGCGTCGGAGTATTTTGAGTGGTAGATGCCCATTCGCCGTCCGAACACCTTCTTCAGGCGGTTCATGATTTGCACTGTAAGCGCTATCTCGGGCAAGAGATAAAGCACCTGTTCGCCGCGGTCGATGGCTTGTTGTATGAGGTGGATGTAAATCTCTGTCTTTCCGCTTGAAGTAACCCCGTGGAGCAACACTACCTTTTTGTTGCAGAATTGCTTCACGATGTCGTTGAAAGCCGTTTGTTGTGCGTCACTTAAGGGCTGGATGTTCTCGGGATGAGGGCAGCCGCAGTCGTTAAGCCTTCCCACTTCCTTTTCGTAAGTGGCAAGAAGCCCGCGCTTTACCAGGGCGTTGACGACGTTCAATGTCTGCGCTGAGGCATTGAGCAGCTCGTCGCGCGTAATCTCGACAGGATTTTCAGGTTCGCGACCTCCTTCTATAGTGTCCCAATGCGACAGTTGCAGGAAGCATGTGAACGCGTCAAGTTGCTTTTTCGCTTTTTTCAGCATTGTGAGGGCGATGTGCAACGAAGCCTCTGAACGGAATGCCGGTGCGAGGGCGACATAGAGTTCCGTTGAAGGCTTGTAGCCGTCTTCAGCCTTCAATCCTGCGGGCAGTGCCGCCTTGTAGATGTCGCCAACAGCTGCCATGTAGTAATCCGCCATCCATTGCCACAACTTCATCTGTAACGGGTTGACGACAGGAGTGATGTCGAGTCTTTCCTTTATGGGTTTTACTTCAAATCCTGTAGGCTTGTCGTTGTGTAAGCGTGCGACAAGGCCTACGTAGGTCTTTGTCTTTCCGAACGGCACAACCACACGGCATCCTATGATGGCTTCATTGTCCACCGACTGCGGCAATGCATAGGTGAAAAAGCCTTCAAGCGGTAGTGGAAGAATGACATCAACGTAACTCATTTGTCAATATGGTGTTCGGGAAATAATCGGGAAGAAAAGCGTTTCGTTGGTATCTCGACCGGGAATCGAACCCGGATCTACTCTTTAGGAGAGAGTTGTTCTATCCATTGAACTATCAAGACCAATGTATTTGTCGCGTTTCGGGTGCAAAATTACTATAAATGTGTGAAAAAACAAAATTATTTCCCGTTAATTTTTCATATTTATGTTTTTTGTGCATACTTTACCGGCGTTAAATGCTTGTGAAACGCACAAAAAGGCGAATAGTATCACTATTGGCAAAAAAAGTATCACATAATGATAGCAAACTTTCATAACTTTGCATCCGAAAGTTCTCATAAATTTGGTTTAGTGATTTTTTAGTTGAATGGAAAGGGAGGTCGGACGATGGTTCGCCTCCCTCATTCGTTTGTTTTCATGTTGCGGGGATGATGTTTCAGCACTTCCTCACGTATCATGGTTTCGTCAAGATGAGTGTATATCTCCGTCGTGCGTATATGCTCATGTCCGAGGAGCGACTGTATCACGCGAAGGTCGGCACCTCCTTTCAGCAATGCCGTGGCGAAGGAGTGGCGAAGCGTGTGGGGGCTTATGGTGCGCGTGATGCCGGCTTCCACTGCCTGCCGTTTGATCATGATGAGAATCATAGTGCGAGTGAGTTTCCCGCCACGGCGGTTGAGGAAGACGTAGTCGTCGCATCCCGGTTTAATCTTCATCGCGTTGCGGTCGATGAACCAGTATTTCAACTCCTTGATGGCACGGCCGGAGATAGGCACGAGACGCTCTTTCCTCCCCTTGCCAATAACACGTATGAACTGCTCGTCGAGGAACAGTCCAGAAATAGTCAGCGACACCAGTTCGCTGACCCGCAAGCCGCATGAGAAAAGCACCTCGATTATCGCTCGGTTTCTCTGTCCTTCCCATTTTGACAGGTCGATGGAGTCTTCAAGCATGTCAACCTCTTCCGTCGAGAGCACCTCTGGAAGGTGGTCGCCGGTCTTTGGCGACTCCAGTAGCTCCGAGGGGTCGTCGTCGCGGTAATTGTCCAACTGCATGAACCTGAACAGCGACCTTACACCGCACAGCACCCTGCATTGTGACACCGCCCCGATGCCAATGTCGTGGAGTGACGCTGAGAAGCGTTGCAGGTCGTCGAGGTCAAGTGTAATAATGTCAAGCCCTTCGTCGTTGCAGAAGATGAGTAGCTTCTCCACGTCGTTCATGTAGGCATCGATGGTGTTTTGTGAGAAATTTCTCTCCAATTTCAGGTATCTTTTATATCGTTTAATGATATTTGCCGTTGTTTTCTTGCTCATTTCTGATGTTTTTTGTAATTTTGCGCTGCAAATATAATAAAAAAAATCGATTATTATGAAAATACAAATAATTAATGGCCCAAATCTCAATCTTTTGGGCACTCGCGAGCCAGGAATATACGGGGCAAACACTATGGAGTCGTATTTGGAAACTCTTCGGGGAAATTATCCGGAGATAGAGATTGACTACTATCAGAGTAACATCGAAGGCGAGCTCATTAACAAGCTGCAGGAAGTGGGCTTCAGCTACGACGGCATTGTGCTCAACGCCGGTGCCTACACCCACACGAGCATCGCATTGCAGGATTGCATCCGCTCGCTGAAATCTCCTGTCATCGAGGTCCACATCTCCAACGTCCACAAGCGTGAGGAGTTCCGCCACCATTCCTTCATCTCGTGTGCTTGCCTCGGAGTGATTTGCGGCTTTGGCATGGATTCCTACCGTTTGGCGGTGGAGGCGTTGAAAATGAAGAATGCCGAGTGCAGCTAAAGAATCGACGAAGTCAATGAAGAGTGAAGAATTAGAGCATTACGTCCTGCGGCACATCGACCCCGAGGGCGACTATCTGTATCGCCTTTACAGGGCGACCAACATACAATTGCTCCACGGACGCATGGCAAGCGGTCACCTGCAGGGACGACTGCTTAAGATGCTGGTCGAGATGGTGAAGCCGAAAAACATTCTCGAAGTGGGGACGTTCAGCGGCTATAGTGCCATTTGCATGGCGGAAGGACTCGGTGAAGGAGGAAAGGTGTATACTTTCGAAATCAACGACGAACAAGAGGACTTTACAAGGCCTTGGATAGAGGGTTCGGCAGTGGCGAACAAGATTGAGTTTATCATAGGCGACGCCATCACTGAAGCCCCACGTCTTGGCGTGACCTTCGACATGGCGTTCATCGACGGCGACAAGCGCACATATATCGAAACCTACGAGATGGCTCTTGGGGTGATGCGTCAAGGTGGCTTCATCATTGCCGACAACACGTTGTGGGACGGTCACGTCGTTGACCCGACCTACGACCACGACCAGCAAACTGTCGGCATCCGCCGTTTCAACGACCATATAGCCAGCGACCGACGTGTAGAGAAAGTCATTCTCCCCATCCGCGACGGCTTGACGATGATGAGGATAAAATAAAAGTAAAAGAATTGAAAAAGACAATAACACAGTTACCTTTTTTTATTTGCTTTACGTAATATTGATAGTAAAAAAATAATATTATATCTATGAAATTAAAGAATTTGATTATCGTCGTATTGATGATTGCGTCTGCAGCCACCTCGTTTGCGCAGATGCCGCCAATACCTGTTGACACAGCAGTCCGCATAGGCAAGTTGCCTAACGGACTGACTTATTACATCCGTCACAACAACTGGCCCGAGAACAGGGCAGAGTTCTACATTGCACAAAGAGTCGGTTCTATACAAGAAGAAGACAACCAGCGCGGATTGGCTCACTTCCTCGAGCACATGTGCTTCAACGGCACAAAGCACTTCCCCGGCGACCGACTCCTGCGCTATTGCGAGTCGATAGGCGTGAAGTTCGGTACTGACCTCAATGCCTATACAAGCATCGACGAAACCGTTTACAACATCAGCAACGTACCCACAAACAATATCAACAACATCGACTCCTGCCTGCTCATACTCAGCGACTGGGCTGACGGTCTCCTGCTCGAAACCGAGGAGATTGACAAGGAGCGTGGCGTCATTCACGAGGAGTGGCGGTCGCGCACGACAGGCATGATGCGCATGCTCGACCGCAACCTGCCTGCCATCTATCCCGGAAGCAAATATGGCTACCGCATGCCTATCGGCACGATGGAAGTGGTCGATAACTTCAAACCCCAGGTGCTTCGCGACTACTATGAGACATGGTATCGACCTGACAACCAAGGCATCATCGTGGTTGGCGACATCGACGTGAACTACATCGAGAAGAAGATAAAGCAGCTCTTCTCCGGCATAGTAATGCCTGAGAAAGCAAAGCCGGTGGTTAAGGAAATCGTGCCTGACAACAACGAACCTATCGTCATAATCGACAAGGACAAGGAGCAGCGCGTGACAGCACTGATGATGATGCTCAAGCACGAAGTGACACCTGACAACGCCAAGGGCACTGTTGACTACATGGTTGCCAACTACGTTAAGGGCATTGCGGCATACATGCTTAACTCGCGAATTGCTGAATACGCGCAGAAACCCGAAAGCCCGTTCGTCGGGGCAAAAGCCAGCGACGGCGTCTTCCTCTTCGCCAACACCAAGGGCGCGTTCACCATGGAAGCCACACCTAAGGACAACCAGATAGAGGCATCGCTTGCCGCCGTTTACCGCGAGGCATTGCGTGCAGCTAAGTTCGGGTTCACCGCCACGGAATATGCACGTGCCAAGGCAAGCACCATAAGTTCTCTTGACAAGGCCTACAGCAACAAGGACAAGCGCTACAACTCTCAGTTCTGCAACGAATACAAGGAGCACTTCATGCGCAATGAGCCGATACCTTCCATTGACTTTGAATATGCTACGATGAAGCAAATTATCCCGATGATTCCCCTTGAGGCCGTCAACAAGGCGATGAATAAGATGGTTACGACAACCGATTCCAACCTCGTGGTGATATGCTTCCAAAACGAGAAAGAAGGCAACGTCTATCCTACACGTGAAAGCATCCTTAAGGCCATTGCCGACGTGCGCTCAGAGAAGCTCGAAGCCTATGTCGACAAGGTGAAGAACGAGCCAATCATACCTGTATTGCCAAAGAAGGGCACAATAAAGAAAGAAAGCGAGAACAAGACTTTCGGCTATAAGGAGCTGACACTGTCGAACGGTGCAAGGGTAATCATGAAGAAAACCGACTTCAAGAAGAACCAGGTGCTGCTTTCTGCAAAAGGACTAGGAGGCTCTTCCGAATATGGCAGCGACGACTTTGCCAACATAAAGCTGTTTAACGACGTGGTAGGAGTGAGCGGCCTTGGCAATTTCTCGACAACCGAGTTACAGAAAGCGTTGGCAGGAAAGATTGCCGGAGCGTCACTCTCAATGTCAAATACAAGAGTGAACGTCGTAGGTTCATCGACACCTAACGACGTGGAGACAATGTTCCAGTTGGTCTATCTCACATTCACCAAGTTGAACAAGGACCAGGAGTCGTTCGACAACCTCATGAAACAATACGAAATCGCTCTCAAGAACATGGCAATCTCTCCTGAAGGAGCGTTTAACGATTCTGTGTCGGTTACGATGAACAGCCACAACCCGCGCTTTGCCTCCATTGACAACGAAGACCTGAAGAACGTCAGCTACGACCGCATACTCGAGATGGCTGCAAAGGCTACGTCCAACGCCGGCGCATTCACCTTCTACATCATGGGTAACTACGACGAGGGCGTTGTACGCCAGCTTGTAGAGCAATACATCGCGTCGCTGCCGTCAAGCAAGGCAAAGGCGAAGATTAGCAATGTCTCAACACCGTTCAAGGGTGTTGCCATCAACAATTTCAAACGTAAGATGGAAACACCTAAGGCCAACTCCGTCATGTCGTGGAGAGCCGAGGGACTGGAGTATTCATACGCCAACAGCGTTAAGGCAAGCATGGCGGCACAGGTGCTCAGCATGATTTATTTGAAGAAGATTCGTGAGGATGCCGGCGCGGCTTATTCTTGTGGCGCACAGGCAAGTTTCTCCCGCAACGACTTCGGCACCCAGGCTCAGTTCACCGCCTCATGTCCGGTAAAGCCGGAGAAGGCTGACCTCGCGCTCACCATCATGCGCGACGAGATGGAAGCCCTTGCAAAGGACTGTGACGCTGACATGTTGAACAAGGTGAAGGAATACATGCTCAAGAAGTATGACGACCAGGTAAAGACCAACGGCTACTGGCTCGGTGTCATCGACAACTACGTCAACTATAAGCTCGACTTCCACACCAACGCCAAAGCCATCATCGAGGCTCAGACACCGCAGAGCATCTCCGCCTTCGTCGCTGAAGTGCTGAAGCAGGGCAACAGGTGTGAAATCCTGATGATGCCTGAAGAGCAATAAAGGTCAACGTCTTTAATATAGGCAACAAACCAAACGTCGCCAGCAAGACTGTCACTGTTATGACAGTCGGCTATCGAAATGTGACAGTCGGCGAAACGTAAAGAACATCCGAAAGATGAGTCTTGATATAAAAAAAGTGGCTTCACCTTTGAAGCCACTTTTTTGTGCTATAGTCAGTCGATTTTCTGTATGCGGAACAGTATGGAATACTCCAATGTGAGCGGGCGGTTGTGCATGAAGAACACGGTGCCTTCTACCGGTGACTTCACCTCTTCGATGACGCTGCTGTCGTAGGGGTCGAGAATGTGGGCGAGCGTGTCGCCTTCCTTGATATGGTCGCCTACGTTGGCAATGCCGTAGAAGATGCCCGCACGTCGTGCCTTAATGTTAACCAGTTCTTCCTCGTCAAACACGATCGACTCGTAGCCGGCGTTTTGGAGGCGGTACTTGATGATGTGCGACTTTTTCATGAAGCGAAGGATGGAGTCGATGGTTTGCTCGCTGGTAGCGTGGCCGACGTGGTTTGTCTGCCCGGCATAGATGGAGAATGCCTTTGCGCCCCATATCTGCCAGTTGTAGTTGAGCAGGGTGGTGTCGAAGGGCAGTGGTTTGCGCCGTGTGACGAAGGGGAGGCCGAAGAGGCAGGCCGTCTCAACGTCCTCATAGCCAGTGGTCAGCATACGCACGTGAGGAACGAAGTCCCCCGACATGTAGAAGCTCGCGAGCTGAAGGCCGTACTTGAAGTCCTTGATATGGTTGAAAAGGGCTGCGGCTATGCGTTGTGTTGTCTCTCCCTTGTCGTAGCCGGGGAACATGCGGTTGATGTCGGTGCCGTCCATTGCCCAGAAGCGCTTGGTGACGTTCATGGAGAAGGGGTTGCAGGAGGGTATGACGAGGATGCTCTTGCCGTCGGCAATGTGCCCCCTGTGTTCAAGTTCCTTGAGTTTTGCCACTAACCGTGCGCAGATGTATTGTTGTTGTATCTCGTCGCCGCGCATGGCTCCGACTATAGCCACCGTCTTCTCTCCTTCGCCAAACCAGAATCCTTCGATGTTGAACGAGCCACGGTATGGCGACTTCATTTCAAATAATATTTCTTTTTTCATAGGTTGTTGTCGTTCTTCTTCATTTTGAATATCCTTGCCATCAGCGAGCCTTCATACACTATCGGATAGGCTCGGATGGTGAAGAGGTAGCCTTCGCATGGCGATACCACGCGGCTAAGCACCTTGCCTGTCAGTGGTTCGACGATGAGTCCGATTTCCTCGCCTTCAGCCACCACGATGCCGCATTTCAGCTCGGTGATGAACACTCCTGACGTGGCTGCGTTGAGGAACTCCACGTTGTCGCCCTTGCACACGATAGGATTGCTGAAGGCTGTCTTGTTGACATAGCCTGTCCACATGCCCATGTCCTTCATGAGGTTGAGTATGCCATCGACGAGGCGGTAGCACATCTTGTGGTTGATGCGTTGTCCGACACCCATCTCCACCACCACGCAGTCGGTGCCCGTGGAGTTGAGCGAGTGAGCGAGTGTTGCCTCAAGTACCGTCGCGGCATCGTGAATCCAAACGAAGTCGATGTTCATTTTCTTGGCTATGGGCACCAGCCTCTCCTCGTCGAGCACGTTGATGCGTGCCTGAGGTGTCTCGCGGAGATAGAGGTTGCTTGAGTGGATGTCGATGACGAGGTCAGCGCCCTTGAGGTCGTCGATGATGGCGGCAGCCGTCTGTTCCGCCACCGACCCTTCCTTGTTGCCCGGGAAGATGCGGTTCATGTCGAGGTCGAAGTTCGGTATGCCCCGTTGTATGGTGTCGATGCCGAGGGGGTTGAGTGCCGGCCATATCTCCACTTGCCCGTCGAGTGAGCCAATGGACTCGTTAAGTCGCCGTGCCATCTCGTAACACACCATTTGTCCCTCGAGCTCATCGCCGTGAGTGCCTGTGACGATGGCGATTCTTTTGTCACCCCTCGAGCCTTTGATGATGTTTTTCTTTATTGCAAGCCGTTCGTTTATCGGCAGTTCTGTTGATATTACGGTTTCAATCATATTTCTTTTAATGTGACGTTGATGAGAGTTTGCTGTTGTGCGTTTCCGATATATACCCCACGGTTGACGGGGCAGTCTGACGCGTCGCGCCCGTGTGCAATCTTCACGTAGCCGTAGCTGATGCGGCAGTTGTTGGTGGGGTCGAAACCAATCCAGCTGTAGCCGTCGTGCACCTCCACCCAGGCGTGTGTCTCGCCTGTCCCTTCCACAAACCCGCAGGCGTATCTTGCGGGTATGCCGTTAAGCCGGCAGATGGCAATCATCAGGTGGGCGTAGTCCTGGCATACGCCCCTGCGAAGACGGCAGACCTCACTTGCGGGGGTATCTACCGTCGTCGCCAAGGGCATATAGTTCATAAGAGCATACACTTCATTGGATATTTCCTCCGCATCCTTGCTTATGTCGCCGCTTTCATGCTTGCCTTCCCATTCTGCCGCCTGTGCGTTGTCGAGGGAGGTCAAGGGTGTTGCTATGAGGTAGAAGGGCGAGATGCCTCGCGGTGTGCGTATGACGTAGTGTGACATTTCCACGATGCCTGTGCTGACGTAGGCCAGTGCCGTGTGCTCGTCGCGTTGTCCGCCATAGACGAGCCTGTTGCCGAAGGCGTCAACGTCGCTTGAGATGTTGAATCCGGGCGACACTATGAGGTGCTCGGTGTTGATGCGCATGAAACATCCCGTCATCGGCTGGCATCGCAGCAGCATGTAGTGGTTGGTTACCGGTTGGCTGAATGTGACGATTGTCTGATAGTTGTACAGGTATCGTTTCATACGCGCACCAGTTGGTTCACATATTTTAACAGCTTCGTCTTGTACTCGCAGTCGCTGAGGTCGAAGTGGTCGGCTGTGATGAGTTTGTCGAGTTGCCCGCTGATGTTCTCGTCGAGCGAGCCTTGAAGGTCCTTGCAGTAGCGCTTAAGCGAGTCGTAGGCAAGGGCCACGCGGCGGTAGGGATAGCCGAAGCGCAGCTGCATGTCGAGGTTCTCCACGTTGCGTCCGATCATCATTATGCTCAGTGCCTTGTGGTTTTGGAGTCTTTGTTCTGATGACCCCCAGAAGGCGAGCGACCAGTCGATGACGGGTTGCAGGTGGCTTATGTTCACCGTTGCCTCCTGTTTGCACTTCCTGAGCAGTGCAAGGCTCATCTCGAGGTAGCTCAGTGTCTCCGACATGATGTCCTCGCGGAGCAGAATGGCGTTGTCCATGGCATATTTCTGTGCTGAGAGTACCGAGCACGGGTTGGTGTCGTCGTAGAGCATTCCGAAGGTGAACTCGTCGTTAGTCTGATAGATGCCCGAGGAGTCGAGCTTTTTCCAGAACTCGGTGTAGTCGTCGGGCTCACCGTCAATCATCTCGTCGAAACACTTGTTCAGTTGGTGCAGTGTGAGATACACCCTGCATTCGTATCTTCCTAACCAGTAGAGCCTGTTGGCTTTCGTGGCTGATATAATGTCGCTTTTTACCATATCTCAATTCCTTATTCTAATAATTCATTATTCCGTCATAACCCACGTGTCCTTGAAGCCGCCGCCTTGTGAGGAGTTGACCACGAATGAGTCGGGGTTTCGCGAGAAACGGGTTAGTCCGCTTTTCCACACTTTCGTCTCCTTGCCTGTCACTACAAACGCGCGAAGGTCGGCCTTTCTCCATACGAGGCTTTCGCCTTCGATGATTTCGAGGTCCTTGAAGTCAACCACTTCCTGTGCGATCCACCGTCGTGGATATTTTACTATCAGCTGGCGTAGGTCGTCGAGTTTCTCGGCAGTGAGTTCGGAGCCGAACACCACTCCGTAGCCTCCGGCTTCGCTCACGTCCTTGATGACCAGCGAGTCGAGATGTTCCATCACGTAGTCGTAGTCCTCCTTGAAATAAGGCAGGTAGGTGGGTGCGTTCTGCAGTATCGAATCCTCTCCGAGGTAGTATTTCACCATTTTCGGCACGAAGTAGTAGATGCCCTTGTTGTCGGCAACGCCGTTGCCGATGGCGTTGATCAGTGCGACGTTTCCTGCGCGGTAGGCCTGCATGATGTTGGGCACTCCGAGGAGCGATGAAGGCTCGAAGGTCATGGGGTCCATATACTCGTCGCTGATGCGCCTGTAGATGCAGCCGACGCGTATCTTCTCCTTGTACATGCCTCCATAGTACACCTTGTCGTCCTCTACGAAGAGGTCGCCTGGGTAGGCGAGTGTCGCGCCAGTCTTTTCCGCGAAATAAGAATGTTCGAAAAAGGCGGAGTTATAGCGTCCGGGAGTGAGTATGACGGCAATGCCGCGGTGGTCGTTCATGTCGTCCATCATGTCGCGAAGGAGGTCGGCATAGTCGCGGTTGTCAGCCACGGCATTGGTGGCGAAGGTCGTTGGCGACACTTTTCTCGTTATCCTTCTCGCCATCATCGGGTAGCTTGCTCCTGAGGGTATGCGGAGGTTGTCTTCCAGGACGTACCACTGCCCATTTTTCCCTTCTACGAGGTCGATGCCCGAGATGTGTGAATAGACTTTGCCTTGCGGGTTGATGCCTTCGCACACGGGCATGTACCCTTTTGACGAATAGACGAATTCCTCCGGTACCACGCCGTCCTTGACAATGCGCTTGTCGTGGTAGATGTCCCAAAGGAACATGTTAAGTGCCTCTACACGCTGCTTGAGTCCTCTCTCCAAATAGTCCCAGTCGCTCTTGCTGATAATCCTCGGCACAGAGTCGAAGGGGAAGAGCTGCTCGTTGAACACGCCTTTCTTGTAAACTCCGAACCGCACGCCAAAACGCTCAAGCATCTTGTTCACCGTGTCTCGGCTGTCGGTTAATTCCTTAATGTTAATTTCCATTTTCAAATCTCCTTTTGTGTTTGCTCTTATGTTTTATTCTTTGTGTCTCTCGTTGACACTTTGTTTGCTTTGTCGATGCAAAGTTAGTCATAATGTCGCAAATCGACAAATATTTATAGATTAATGTTTTAATATACTTGTCTTTCCTTTCTTTCTGCACTATTTTCCCGCGGTTTTGGTTTCAATATGTAATCAAATTCTTCATCGTAGGTGTCAATTGTTAACAATGTCTTTTTGTCGCCTGTTTCCTCCTCGAAAGCGTAACTCGTAACAGTGTAACTCGGAATTTTCAGTTACACCTCACTTTTTGCCTCTGAGGAGTAGTGAACGGTTAAGGATATAGGGTGTTGAATTCTATTATTTATATATAATAATATATATAAATAATAAGTATTATACTAATAGAGAATAAGCTAAGGTGGGGAAGAAGAAGGGAGGTGTTGCAATCGAATGAAAAATGAGAGTTACGGTGTTACGAGTTACGCTTTGTTCCCCCATCCACTTCCCCTCA
>JALFCG010000154.1 GCA_022771265.1 Prevotella sp. | reverse complement strand
TATGGTATTATCAGAGCACCTCCTCTGCATGACAGTAATTTGGCTCTCCCCCTAAGATAGGGGGAGTCCCCCGAAGGGGGGAGGGAGTATGAAAACGTCAGCACTATCTCGCTTGACAAATGCTTGTGCAGGAAGCTCCGTGCTGTAAGCTTCTGCTGGAAGATCATACGCCCCCGTCACTTCTTGACACCCCCTCTATCTTAGAGGGGGAACAAGTTACTCAACTGCATGGAAAAGCACTACAATATGGTATTATCAGAGCACCTCCACTGCATGACAGTAATTTGGCTCTCCCCCTAAGGGGGGAGGGAGTATGAAAACGTCAGCACTATCTCGCTTGACAAATGCTTTTGCAGGAAGCTCGTGCTGTAAGCTTCTGCTGGAAGGTCATACGCCCCCGTCACTTCGTGACACCCCCTCTATCTTAGAGGGGGAACAAGTTACTCAACTGCATGGAAAGGGGTGGGAAAGTTCAGTTGTTTATTGACATAAAAATACAGAAAACATGCGAATTAGAATTTATTCCAAGCAGGAGCTTGCACTGATGTATTTCCCCAAGTCGAAGCCCCACACCGCCGTTAACCACCTGATGCGGTGGATAGGCCGTTGCGGACAGCTCCGCAGCGCGTTGGAGGCAGCCCACTACTGTCCCAGCAACCGCCATTTCACCGCCCGGCAGGTGCAGCTGATAGTTGATTATCTCGGTTCCCCAGAGTTAGCGTTCAATAACGTTCAATAGCGTTCAACAACGTATAGGTGCTGTTTGCTGATTTCGTACCTTTGCATCGTCAAACCAAAAAGTTTTCTTTATGATTAATTACAGCATCAGCAAGCGCCTTGTAAAAGGCAAGGAGGAGGAAGGCACGAAACGAGTGTATGCCTACGCCCAGAGCGACCTCTTCATGAGTATCGAACAGTTTGCCGAGCACATCTCGTCGCACGGGTCGCTCTACAGTGAGGACATCGTGGAGGGAGTGTTGAAAAAGGCGGTGAAGTGTATGGTGGAGAAGCTGAAGGAGGGTTACAAGATTGACCTCGGTGCCCTTGGTATGTTCTACGTCACCATCATCAACAAGGGTTGGCAGGACCTGCCCGAGAACCTCAAGGACTTCAACCCCGCCATCCACATCTCCGGTCTCAACGTGGTGTGGGAACGTTCGGAAAAGCTCACCAACATCGGCGACGGAGTGGAGTATAACCTCGTGGCAAGCCGAAAGGCTCAGTCGGCAGTAATCACTGCAGTGAAGAACGAGGAGACCACCGTTGACCTCAACAGCGTCGGCACCGGCTCTGAGCCTGGCTCTGGCTCTGACTCAGGTTCCGGCTCCGGTTCATCTGAGCCTACCGACCCGTCGGGCGGCGGATCGACTAATCCTGACGAAGGTGGCATGGGCGATATCGGAGAGTAAATTACTCAACTTTCCCACCCTTTGGAATAGCTTTACGATATGATAATATCGAAGCCAAACCACTGAATGACAGTAATTCAGCTCTCCCCCTAAGATAGGGGGAGTCCCCCGGAGGGGGGAGGGAGTATGAAAACGTCAGCACTATCTCGCTTGACAAATGCTTTTGCAGGAAGCTCGTGCTGGAAGCTTCTGCTGGAAGGTCATACGCCCCCGTCACTTCGTGACACCCCCTCTATCTTAGAGGGGGAACAGGTTACTCAATTGCATGGGAAAGGGTGGGAAAGATTAGTAAATTAAATGAAAGATTGAAATATTATGAGTACAACAAACAGTAAAAGCACTTGGAAGCTGATTCTTCAGCTCATCGTTTCAATAGCTACGGCTATAGCAACCACCATCGGCGTTACAAGCTGCATGAGGTGAGTAAGAAACTAAGAGTTTTATGATTGTGTTAGTAGAGCATTTCCCCATTACGCTCTCTGAGGACGAGGTCCTCTCGGAGCGTGACCTGCTGAAGAAGCATGAGGCAGGGTTGTTTATGAGCGGCGCGAAGGCGGTGAGGTGGATTGTCATCCACTGTTCCGCCACGCGCGAGAACCGCGACTACACCGTCGAACAGATGCTGCGCGACCATAGGGCACGCAAGTTCCGAACCATCGGCTACCACTTCTACATTCGCCGCAATGGCGAGGTGACGCAACACCGCCACCTGCTCGAGGTGGGCGCCCACTGCCGTCCCTATAACCGTTGCTCCATCGGCATCTGCTACGAGGGCGGTCTCGATGCCAACGGCAAGCCTAAGGACACGCGCACCAAGGAGCAGAGGAAACAAATCCAGCAGTTGCTCGTCAAGCTGCACAGGTTGTTTCCCGACGCTCTCGTGCGGGGGCACTCGGAGATGCCCGGTGCCACGCCAAAGGCGTGTCCGTGCTTCCATGCGTCGTCGGAGTACCGGTGGATTGAGCAGATAGTTTAAGTCTATCGGTGAAAAGAGGTGAGGCGACCCTGGTTTTCTAACCACGGTCGCCTCTGAAAATCAATAACCAAATAACTAAAAACTTAAAACATAACTAACTTAACAACAAACGTATGAACCTGAAAACAATCTTTTTTACCTTTTATATATTAAAGAGAGAAATTGTATTTTCATGTTGCAAAGGTAGTGGTTTTTGGGCTTGGAAACAAGAGAAAGTTCCTAAACGAAGTGGGGGAAAAGCCTAAAGGTGATAGGTGAATCCCTAACCGATATTATTGCACACTCAACTTCTTTTGTGCAATGAAACATGTATTATACGTTAACAATGCTTAATTAAAGGAAGAAAAGAAGGGAAGTTCAGAACAATATTAGTAATTTTGTGGCGAATTTAGAATAATTTATATTAATGAACAAGATTAAGACAAGCTGTTTTGCCTTCGTTTTGGCAGCAGCGCAAGCAGTAATGGCAGGTGGTCTGTTGACCAACACCAATCAGAAC
This sequence comes from Prevotella sp., assembly GCA_022771265.1. Lineage (GTDB taxonomy): Bacteria > Bacteroidota > Bacteroidia > Bacteroidales > Bacteroidaceae > Prevotella. The sequence goes on along the minus strand of JALFCG010000154.1, from coordinate 28,604 downwards.
ATTTCATTTCTTCGTAACCCAGCACGCGACGCGGCGATAGGCATTGACGGTGTTTACAGCAACCCCGCCGGTGTGGCGTTTCTTGGCGAAGGATTCCATCTCTCCCTGAACATTCAGAACGCCCATCAGACACGTACCGTGTCGTCGTGGACTGACCTCTACAAGCTCGGGATGAGCAACAACGGAAGCAATTTCAAGGAGTTCAAGGGCGAGGCTGATGCGCCGATCCTCCCTTCCATCCAGGCAGCATACAACAAAGGCAAGTGGAGCTACCAGTTTAGCTTTGCCGTCACCGGAGGCGGAGGCAAGTGTACGTTTGACTACGGCATCCCTACCTTTGAGTCGTCGATAGCCATGATTGCCAGCCAGTTGGGCGCGTTTGGAGCTACGGGCTACGACATGAGCGCGTTTATGGAGGGACGTCAGTACTATTTCGGATTCACCGCCGGAGCAGCCTATAAGCTGAACGACAACCTGTCGGTTTACGGTGGTTTGCGACTTCTCTACGGCAACGCTTCCTATAAGGCAAAGGTTGACAACATAAAGGTGAACACCGCCAACGGTGCCGTAGCGTTCGACAAGTTCCTTGACGGAGCCAACCAGACTATCGAGGGAGGACTGGCGCAAATAGCCGAGAACTTGCCAAAGGTAGAGGGAGGCATAGCGCAGGTGCAGCAGGGAATAGCGCAATATGAGGCAGCAGGAGCACCCGTGCCGGCAGAGCTGACGCAGAAGCTCGCCGAGCTTCAGGCTACACAGAGCACACTTCTTGCCACCCAGGAAACGCTGCAGAAGGCAGAAGGCAGCATTAACGCCCTTGAGCCTTACCGCAACGGTGTCAACCTGATGTGCGACCAGACGGCGTGGGGCGTGGCTCCGGTCATCGGCATCGACTACAAGACAGGAAAGTTTAACTTCGCTGCCAAGTATGAGTTCAAGACACGCATGAGAATGAAGAACAAATCGACGGTAAAGGAGGCAAGTCTCATCGCAGCCGTCAACAAGTTCAGGGACGGCGAAAAGGTGGATGAGGACTCTCCCGCGCTGCTCACCGTAGGAGCTCAATACGAGATTCTGCCTTCGCTTCGCGTTATGGCGGGATGGCACCACTACTTCGATGTGGATACGAAACAGTACACCAAGGAGATGCTTGGCGACAGCAATGAATATCTTTTCGGTGCGGAATATGACATCTGCAAGAAGCTGCAGGTCAGCGCCGGCATGCAGCGTACTGCTTACGACTTCAAGGACGCGGGAGTGAACGACATCTCGTTCAACGTCAGCTCCTATTCCTACGGTCTTGGCATTGGCTACAACGTGACCGACAAGGTGAAGGTTAACGCCGCATGGTTCCAGACCCTCTACGACGACTACGACAAGGCTCCTGACGCGATGGGCGTGAAGAACTCCTTTACACGCACCAACCGCGTGATTGGCGTAGGTGTTGACCTTAAGTTCTGACGTTAGTATAGAAGGACGAGTCCCGCCAATGCCGAATAGCAAATCATGCGTATGGGATTGATTTTCACATAGTAAGTCCCGACAAACGTTGCCACGAACAGTCCGCAGCTTATCCAGAACTGCCATGGATTGACCGACGGCAGGCTAAAGTTCTCGGGAGTCATCAGCAGCAGCGTGGCTGCGCCGAGCAGACCTACCACGGCAGGGCGCAATCCTCCGAACACCGACTGCACGGCAGGAGTGTTCATGTATTTCAGGAACATGCGGCTTATGAGAATCATCAGGATGAACGACGGCAGCACAAGCGCGAAGGTGGCTGTGGCACTGCCCAGTATCGACATCATGTTGCCGTAGCCGGCATTGTGGACGGCAGTGTAGCCGCAATAGGTGGCTGAGTTGATGCCGATGGGTCCCGGCGTCATCTGGCTTATTGCCACGATGTCGGTGAACTGTGCGGTGGTCATCCAGTGGTGGTGGTGAACCACTTCACCCTGTATGAGCGACAACATTCCGTAGCCGCCTCCGAATCCGAACAGTCCAATCTGGAAAAAGGTGATGAACAACAATAAGAATATCATAAGTCAGTTCCTGAGATACTTTCCGTAAACATAGCCACCGATGGCGGCTAATATTATTATAATAATAGGTGAAACGCCAAGAGCCCATATAGCCAGTGCGGAGGCTATCGGAATCCAGCAGTTGCTCCACCCGATATTCGCGCTCTTTGCCATGTTGAACGTAGGCACGGCGATGAGCGCCACCACGGCGGGCCTTATACCACGGAACATGGCTGCAACAACCGGGTTGTCCTGTGCGTGACGGAAGAACATGGCAATGAGCAGGATGATGAGGAAGGAGGGCAGGGCAGTGCCGAGAGCCGTCACAAGAGCCCCTTTCACTCGCTTCATCTTGTAGCCGATGAACACGCTGAGGTTGATGGCAAACACTCCCGGTGACGACTGTGCTATGGCTACCGTGTCGATGAAGTCCTCCTTGGTGAGCCATTTCTTCTTCTCCACCACTTCCGCCTCGATAATAGGAATCATGGCATATCCACCCCCGAGGGTGAATATGCCAATCTTGAAGAAGGTCTTAAAGCTTGTTATATAAAACTTGTCCAAAACAAAAACCTTAATCCTTAATATTTTCCTCAATCCACTGTCGTGCATTGACAAACGCCTCAAGCCATGGAGTACACTCGTCCTGACGGCGCGTGCGCGGATACCAGCCGTTCTGCCATGGGAAGATGGCGCGCTCCAGGTGTGGCATCATGGCGAGATGACGGCCGTCGGCACTGCAGATGCCGGCTACGTTGTAGTCAGAGCCGTTAGGATTGCCGGGATATTCGGCGTAGTTGTACTTGGCGATGACATTGTAGTTGTCCTCCGGCTGGGGCAGATAGAAGCGACCCTCGCCGTGGGCTACCCAAATGCCGAGCTTGCAGCCGCTGAGAGTGCGGAACATCACGCTGTTGTTGCGTGGGATGCTGAGCGTCAGGAACTGGCTCTCAAACTTCCTTGAGTTGTTGTGGCACAGGTGGGTCTGATACTTGTGGTCAGGATTGATGAGGTTCAGTTCTGCCATGAGCTGGCAGCCGTTGCAGATGCCCAGTGAGAGGGTGTCCTTGCGTGCGTAGAACTTCTCAAGCGCTTCCTTTGCCTTCGGGTTGTAGAGGAACGCGCCAGCCCAGCCCTTTGCTGATCCGAGCACGTCGCTGTTGGAGAAGCCTCCGCAGAAGACAATCATGTTGATGTCCTCAAGGGTCTCGCGGCCGCTGATGAGGTCGGTCATCATCACGTCCTTCACGTCGAAGCCGGCGAGATAGAGCGAGTAAGCCATCTCACGGTCGCCGTTGGTGCCTTTCTCACGTATGATGGCAGCCCTGATGCCCGACATCTCCTTGCGGTCAGGTGTCACTCCGAGCTGTGCGAACGAACCGTCGAAGTCGGAACGCATGATCATCTCAAGAGGCTGCTTCTTGTAGTTGGTGAAGCGCTTCTTTGCCATGCCGTTCATGCTTTGCTTCTGGTCGAGCTTGTATGACGTTGAATACCAGGTGTCGCGGAGTGGCTCGATGTCGAAGTCGTGATGCCAGTCGCCTGCCACAACGCTTATCTTGCGCTTGTTAGGCGTAGGATAGCCAATCTTTGCGTAAGCCACGCCCTGCTCGTCCATGTAGTTGCGGAACTCCTCGTCGTGTTCGGCTGATACCTCGACGACGATGCCCGGGTTTTCGGCAAACAGAGTCTTTACGATGTCGCCCTTGCATATCTGGCTCAGGTCGATGTGCATACCGCCTTCGATGTTGGCGAATGTCATTTCGAGAAGAGTGGTGATGAGACCGCCGGCACTGATGTCGTGACCGCAGTAGATCCATCGGCGGCTGATCATCTCCTGTATGGCGTTGAACGCGTCGGCGAAGTATTCGGGGTTCTTCACCGTAGGCACGTCATCGCCGACCTTGCCGAGGCTCTGTGCGAAGGCTGAGCCTCCGAGGCGTTGCTCGTCGAACGAGAAGTCGATATGATAGAAGGAGGCGTGCTTGTCGTTGACCATCACCGGTCCGATGACCTTGCGCACGTCGGTCACCTGTCCGCCGCTGCTGACAATCACCGTTCCAGGAGCTATCACCTTCTGTCCGTCAGGATACTGCTGTGACATTGAGAGCGAGTCCTTGCCTGTCGGCACGTTGATGTGCAGTGAGCAGCAGAAGTCGCTCAGCGCCTTTACCGCGCTATACAGGCGTGCGTCCTCGCCTTCCTGCGAACGGCACGGCCACATCCAGTTGGCAGAGAGGCTCACTCCGCTCAGTCCGTTGACGATTGGAGCGAACACGATGTTGGTCAGCGACTCTGCCACCGACAGTACCGACCCTGCCTCCGGTGAGGCAAGACCTGCCTGCGGCGCATGTCCGAGGGCGGTGGCGATGCCTTGCTTGCCACGGTAGTCGAGAGCCACCACTCCGCAGTCGCTCAACGGCAGCTGCAGTCGTCCCTGGCACTGCTGTCGCGCAATCTTTCCGGTGACGGAGCGGTCAACCTTGTTGGTCAGCCAGTCCTTGCAAGCCACGGCTTCAAGCTGAAGCACGCGGTTGAGATATTCGTCAATCTTTGTCGTGTTGTATTCCACATCCTTGTAATGACGCTCAACGGTAGTGTCAACCATCACTGTCTTTGGAGAATGGCCGAACATCTGAGCCACGTCGAGGTCGAACGGACGCACTCCGTCAGCCTGCTCGAAAGAGAAATGGGCGTCGCCGGTTGTCTCGCCAACCACGTACAGTGGTGCGCGCTCGCGCTCGGCAATCTTGCTCACATGGTCGATGTGCTTCTCGTCGATGAGCAGTCCCATTCGCTCCTGGCTCTCGTTGGCGATGATTTCCTTTGCCGAGAGAGTGCTGTCGCCGACAGGCAGTTTTGCCATGTCAATCTTTCCTCCGCACTCTTCCACGAGTTCCGACAGACAGTTGACGTGGCCTGCCGAGCCGTGGTCGTGGATGCTGACAACGGGGTTGTTGTCTTCCTCGCACAGGGCGCGTATGAGGTTGTAGGCACGCTTCTGCATCTCCGGGTTGGCACGCTGCACGGCATTCAGCTCGATGCCGTTGCTGTAACGTCCGGTATCTACCGACGACACTGAGCCGCCGCCGAGTCCGATGCGGTAGTTGTCGCCGCCGACCACTACAATCTTGTTTCCCTTCTGAGGTTCTTTCTTCAGGCAGTCGCGCTTGGTGCCATAGCCTACGCCTCCCGCCAGCATGATGACCTTGTCGTAGGCGTATCGCGTGTCGCCTTTCTCCTGGTGTTCGAATGTGAGCACCGAACCGCAGATGAGCGGCTGTCCGAACTTGTTGCCGAAGTCGCTGGCACCGTTGGAAGCCTTGATGAGAATCTGTTCCGGGGTCTGGTAGAGCCATTTCCTGACAGGCAGGATGTCTTCCCAGTCGCGTCCGCCGTCGAGTCTCGGATATGAGGTCATATAAACCGCCGTACCTGCTATTGGCCATGAACCTACTCCTCCGCCCATACGGTCGCGGATTTCACCTCCGGTGCCTGTTGCTGCTCCGTTGAACGGTTCGACAGTCGTCGGGAAGTTGTGGGTTTCAGCCTTCAGTGAGATAACGCTTTCAATGGGTTTGGTGCGGAAGTAGTCGCTCGTTGACTGGTCGGCGGGTGCGAACTGTTCAATCACCGGTCCTTGCGCGAAAGCCACGTTGTCCTTGTAAGCCGAGAGAATGAGGTTCGGGTTTTCCTGTGTGGTTTTCTTGATCATCTGGAACAGCGACGACTCCATCTCTTTTCCGTCGATAATGAACGACCCGCCGAAAATCTTGTGACGGCAGTGCTCGGAGTTGATTTGTGCGAATCCGAAGATTTCGGAGTCGGTAAGCGGACGTCCGAGCTGGCTCTCAATCTTGTGCAGATACTCGATTTCCTCTGGCGAGAGAGCCAGTCCTTCCTTTTCGTTATATTCTTCGAGGTTGTCCACGTGCTTGATAGGCTCGGGCTCGTGGTTGACGGTGAAGATGTCCTGGTCAATACCGTCATACATGCGCTGTAGCATAGGGTCGTGTTCCGCGTCTTTTGAGTCAACGGGGAAATATTCCTCAATACGCGAAATGCCGTGGAGATTCATGTTCTGTGTAATCTCAACGGCATTCGTGCTCCATGGAGTGATCATTTCACGTCGTGGACCGACGAAGTATCCTTCGAGCCTTTCGCCCTCTTCGAGCTTTGCGTCGCCGTAAAGCCATGAGAGTTCGTCTATTTCACTTTTGTTGAGCTGGTGGTCGGCCTGGGTGGCGATCACGCTCTTCGATGGGGTTCTGAAAAAGAGAATCATACGTTATCTTTTTTATTATGTTTTACATTTTGCTTGCAAAGATAGTTATTATTTACCGAAATACAAAACAAAAGCGGCAAAACTTTTATATTTTTTGTTACACTTACAGCTGCGTCACCCTCTGCCGCCGCTTCGGCAAGCATCCCGATCTTACCAAAAGCCTTCTTCCTCTTGCGCAATTATATCGCACAAAAGGAAGAAGGCCTTAATATGGAGTTCCCTGGTTATTTGAAAGCGTCGAGTGCCACTGTGGGCTTTCCATCGACGAAACATCCCTTGTTATATCCGTCGTTATAACCTGACGGGGCTTCGGGCTCCCAGTAGAAGATGCCTTCGAGAAGTCCTGATTCCTGGCCTTTGGTCATAAGCAAGGCGATGGCATCACGGCATGATTCCGCTTGATTATAGTCCATGCCAATCTCGCATAGCATGACGTTAGTGCCATATCTCGACTTGATGGTCTGAATATTTGACAGGCAATTGTCAACACAGGTGCGCCAGTCGTCGTTGGTGGGATACAGTGACATGCCGACGAGGTCGTATTTGCCGCCGTTGGTTTTCAGATAGTCAAACATCTTGGTGTAGAGATACATATTGTCGCCTCCATCGAGATGCACTATCACCTTTGCATCGGCAAAAATGTTCTTTACGGTATCATATCCGGTATTGAGCAGTTGGGCAAAGTTATCACCGTTGGATATGTCACCCACTGGCAGCATCATTCCATTGCGTGTCTCGTTGCCTATCTGAACCCACTCGGGCTCGATATCGTAGGCCTTGAGAAGCTGGAGCATCTCCGTGACATGTCCTTCAACGGCCTTCTTGAGCTGCTGAATGTCATAGCCAGCCCATGCAGCAGGAGGAAGTTGGTGACCGGGGTCAGCCCATGTGTCGCTGAAGTGGAAGTCAATCATAAGGCGCATGCCAAGACGGTCGGCCCTACGTGCCTTCACCAACACATCCTGAATGTTGTTCCATCCCTCAACGGGGTTCACCCATACACGAAGCCTGATGGAATTGACACCACAATGGTCGCGTAGGAGTTGCATGCATTCCATCTCCTTGCCGTCGGCATTGCTGAACTTGTAGCCTTCGCTCTCCATCTGTGTAATCCAACTCACGTCGGCACCTTTGGCAAATTCCCCACGGTTGAATTTCACGTTTTCCTCAACCTCCGGCAAGGTGCTCTTGGGGTTGAATGATTCGCTGCATGCCGCTGCACCCATAAGGGTGAGCGACATGAACATAATGTTGATAAACAGTTTTTTCATTATTGTGTTCTAACGTATGATTTCTACTCTATTGTATAGTTGCCCTTGCATAGGTCAACTGTGACTGTAATGGTTTTCCCGATGTATGAATCGTCGAGAGGAATGTTTCCGCCAAGATAGGCCAGTGTGCCATCGCTACCACCGAACTTCGTGTCCCAATTGGAGTTGAGGATAATCTGGAAGCCCCATGGCGTGGAAGCTGTCACATCAACGGTAGCCTTATATGTGCCCGGAGTATCTGTGGCGGTCATTTCGATGAGGTCCCAGTTGTCGCCAATGCCGGTTATCTGCACACTGTTGATGGCGAAGGTGTTGTAGCTCATTGACGAGAGTGAGGCATAGATGAGATAAAGCCCAGGCTCGGGTGCAGGAAGGTTGATGCCACTGCCTGCAACGATGGTGCCTGATGTGGCGTCGCCTTCACCAAGACCGATATTGCTACCCCAGTTGTCGGCCTCCTTGTAGAACTGATAGCCCCACAGAGAGTTGACATTGCATGCTCCGGCATACGCAAGTTCGTCCTCGTTACACAGGCGCAGGTAGTTGTCGAATGTCCAGGAACCGCTGATGCCGTCGTCAATTCCCGACATATAGAGCAGAGGAGCTACAGGTTCGGGTTCTTCAGTTCCGGCACCGACAGATATCAGCCATTTGTTTGGATCGTTGAGGTCGATGGTGAGAACCTGCTCGCCTGTTTGCGGAACATTTACGGTAATGTCTCCCGACTCAGAGTCGATGGCGAAGGTCAGGGCATCGGCGTTTTGTCCGAAGCTGACGGTGTGGGCGACAGCTGCGGCATCATCAGTGCCGGTTTGCACGTTGTATTGTGCTGCATTACCGTTAAGGCGTATTTTGACATTGCCTGTTGTTGTGGCATTGAACGCAAGAGTCCATTGGTTGGTCTTGCGGTTGAATGTCATTTCACCGCTGATGTCACCACTGACGGTAAGGCCGGAAACATATAGTGCTGACCATTCCTTCTTTTGTGTGTCAACGATGGTGTAATAACAACCTTCCAATCCCGGGAACCAGAAGTTCCACTTGGTGTCCTCACTGCTGATGAGGAACGGGGTGCCTGATACACCGTCGTTACCCCATGTCACTCCGCTGCCTTCCTGCAGATAGTAGTTATACCAAGACGACACTCCAAGGAAGCCTTTATAGACACCGTTAGACTCGGGTGACGAGAGTCGTGCCCCACTGTCCTCCAGTTTGGATGTCAACACATAACCCACAGTCATGTCGATGGTGTATGGAGTGACGTTGACTACAAGCGTGTTGCTGTATTCGGGGGTGATGTTGTTGGCAAGAGTGGATTTTATACGTATATAAAGTGGTGATGAAACGTCTCCGGGCAAACCGGCACGACCCGCGATGGAGTTGAGTTGGTCAACAGTGAATTGGGCAGAGATGACACCACCGTCGGCAAGTTGTTCAATGGCGGATGTGAACGACTCGTCTGCCGACATTTGTATCATGTTGGTTGTGGCATTGTCGGGTGCCAGCACATTAGGGTCGTTGGTAACCAACTTGCTGTTGTCGTTCCAGTTGAGCGTAAGTGCCAAGCCCTCTTTGTTGTCAGCACTCAGGACAATGTCGTCGGTGTTGCCTGTGAGAGTAATCTTTTCGGCACCCCCTGTAGTGATGATGTCGCCATCCCTATCGCAGGATGCTATCGAAAACAATGCGAGAGCCGTTAATATATGTGATATTATCTTCTTCATAGTGAGTTATGCATTAATAGTTGTCATTACTGAGATTGGGGTTAGCCGACAGTTCGGCAGTCGGTATTGGATAGATGTTGTACTTGGCATCGGTGGCCTTTCCGTCGAGGATACCGCCTTTCCACTGCCAGATATAACTGCCGCCGGTGAACTTGCCATAGCGGACAAGGTCGGTGCGTCGGCAGCACTCTAAGTATAGTTCGCGTGCCCTCTCGTCGAGGATGAAGTCGAGGTTGAGCTGTGCATCATTGATATTGCCATCGGCATTACCGTATGCTCTTTCCCTTAACTGGTTGACCAATCCCAATGCATCGGCCTTTGTGGCTCCTTGTCCGCCACGAAGCACAGCCTCTGCCAACATGAGATACACGTCGGCAAGGCGCAGGACGGGGAAGTCGGTGCTTACGCCCACAGCTCCCGAATTGCAGGCTGCCTCGCCTTCGTCGGTGAGGTTGGTGAATTTCTCACTGAAGTAGCCTTGGGTCTGGTCGTCGATGCCTTTGGTGAACCATTGTGTCTGACTGTCGGTATAGAACATGCAACGGCTGTCGGCAGGATTTTCAACATTATCAAAGAGATTGGGAAGCTCGCCCCTGACACGGAACATTCCCCAGCCGTTGGTAAGACCATATTTTGTTGGGTCTTGGGTGCTTGAGTTTCCACATTGTCCACAGACAATAAGAGTGGTGGCTCCCCATGTGACAGTGTTTTCGCCGTCAACGACAAAGGGGAAGATAATCTCGTTGGTGCGTTTGTGATTGTCGGCGTTGAATAGTTTGGCATAGTCGCTTTCAAGGCTGAATCCACCCTCCATCACCTTTTGGCAAGCAGTGATGCATTCGGTGTAATGATTGCCTGCTCCATATACCTCGGCATTAAGATACAGTTTCGCAAGAAGTCCCCAGGCTGCAGCATTGGATGCCCTGCCATATTCAATAGCAGAGGGTGCTGCAAGACCGTTTGTGGCAACATCCTTCAGTTCACTTTCAATGAAGTCGAAGAGTTGCTTGTTGGAATATCTCTCGGGTGTATAGGCTCCCACCGGCATTGTCTCGTCGACATACGGTCCTTGTCCGAAGAGGTCGAGCACATAGTAATATGCAAGAGCGCGCAGGAATCTTGCCTCTGCTTTGTAAGTCAGTATCTCCTTCTGGTCTTGTTCGCCAAAACCGCTGATGGAGCCTTCGTCGGTATGTCGCAGGAACTCGTTGCTTAAGGCAATGGTATAGTATAGCCTATAATAGGCATCAGCCACCCATGGGTCGTTAGCATCCCATGTCATATATGTAAGACCTTCCACCTTGTCGCCAGAGAGCCATGTGCTTGCCACTTCGTCGGTGGGGTCTTCCTGAAGATTGAAGTAGCAACGCAGGAAGTCCTGGCCGTTGTTGCTCGACATGTCTTCATTGCCGCCACCTTGTTCCTGTCCTACGATTACATAAGATGCGTATGTCTTGGCAAGCACCATCTTGTAGCTGGCAGCCGAGGCGTATGCCTCTGCGCCGGTCACCTGTGTGTCTGTATGCGGCATCTGGTCAAGGTCGCCTGTGCATGACATGGCTGTCCATACCACCATTGCCGTCATCAATATGTTATATAATGTCTTTTTCATCTTTATATTGTTCTAAATTGTTTATGGAATGTGATTAGAAATCAAGTCCGATGGTCATTGAGTAGATGCGTGGGCGTGGGTAAACGCTCATGTCAATGCCCGACTGGTTCTCGGGGTCAACACCTGTGTAGTTGGTGATGGTGAACACGTTCTGCACCATGGCAGACACGTTGAGCCCAAACCACTTACACACTCTGCCGAAGTTGTAGCTCAACTGGACGTTGTCCATCTTGAGGAACGATGCGTTCTCAACATACAAGTCTGACTCGTACTGGCGTTTTTGGAATCCCGTCTTCAGGTAACTGCTGTTGAGGCGGTTGAGCTGATAGTCGTTGTAGGACATTGTCTCCCAGGCTCCGGTGTTCATTGCCATACCATTATATAAGTAGTTGCCTACATTTGCTCTCAGACTTGTTGAAAGTGTGAGCTTCTTCCATCTGATGCTTGTCGAGAATCCGAAAATCCAGTCGGGAGCAGGAGAGTGGTAATGATACAGGTCTTTGCTGTCAACACTACCGTCGCCATTAAGGTCGGCATACAGCCCTTCGATGGGTTTGCCGGTCTTCTCGTCGTAAATCTGCTTATACACATAGTAGCTATAAGGTGCATATCCTTCGGACAATACCTGGACATAGTGTGACTCAATTGCTCCAACAAGGGTGTTGGGCGACTCAGCCTTTTCATTGATGCGAAGGTTGGTGATTTCAGTCTTCTGGTATGTGGCGTTAAAGCTGACATCCCAACCCCAGTCTTTTGTCTGTATGGGACTTGCGTTGAGTGAGAGTTCCAGTCCGTGGCTGTCAATGTTTCCAACATTACTTAGCATCTGCTTGTCGAAGTTTGTACCAGCGGCTACGGGCACGGTGGCGAGCAAGTCCTCGGTCTTGCGCTTGTAATAGTCGATGGCTCCACTAATACGACCGTCGAACAGTCCGAAGTCAAGGCCCACGTTGAATGCCTTGGTTGTCTCCCATTTCAGGTCGGTGTTATAGGCCGACGGGCGATAGGTGTTTATCGTTGTTCCTCCGAACATATAGTGTGCTCCCGCCATACTCTCGGTGTAAAGGGGCAGATAATTATAGTTGCCAATACCATCCTGTTGTCCTGTAATACCATAGCTCACCCTTAGTTTCAGGTTGTTCACTATGTCCTTCAATGGTTTCATGAATTGTTCTTCGTTGATGCGCCATCCCAAGGCTATTGACGGGAATGTTCCCCATCGTTTATCTTTGGCAAAGCGCGAGGAACCATCGCGACGCATGCTTATGCTCAACAGATATTTCGAGTCGAAGGAGTAGTTGACACGTCCGTAGTAAGAGAGCAACACGTGACGTTGGTCGTCGGCTGCAGCCGAGGATTGCACAGTGGCGGGATTTTCGTCGTTTAGTTCCTCGTAGGCCGCATTTGTATATTTCCAGAATTGATAGTCATAGCCCGCAGTAATGTCGATGTTGCTCTTGATATTTTCGAAATACTTGCTGTAGTTGAGATAGATGGTGGCAAGACGGTTGACGTTCTCCTGCGGTCCATACTTGTAGTTGCGGCCTCCAGTGTTGTAGTATTGGTAGGCTGCCTTGGGTACATATATGTTACCCTCACCCTTGGAATAATCATAACCCAGGGTGGCATGAACATGTAGGTCGGGAAGGAAATGCAGGCTATAGTCGGCATCCACACTACCTATATATCTATATACGTCACTCGTCGAACTGTAGTTGTTGAGCAGTCCAAGGGGATTGCTCGTGGCTCCTGTGATGGGTATGCCATTGGCATCGGCTGCCTCATAATATCCAAGGAAGGCATCATTGCCCGAATAGACGGGTGAGCATGGATTGTGAGTGGCTCCACCCCATATGGCACTTGTGTTGGCAAAGGTGTTGTCACTATATGTGCCCTTGCCGTTAATCACGAGCTTGAGATGATTGTCGAGCAGAGTGGGCGAGAGGGTCACACTGGCAGTATATCTTGTCACATTGTCGGTTTTGAGAATACCGTCTTGGTTGCTATATCCGAGTGACACTCGATATGGCAGGAATGAACCTATTTGTCCCGAAACACCGATATTGTTGTCAGTAGCGAATGCTGTCTTGAATATCAGGTCGTTCCAGTCGGTGTTTACATTATCGTTGAGTTGCGCTTTCTGGACGTCAGTTCCCTTTTCATTTACGAGGGAGTACATCTCGTCACGCGAAATCATGTCGGCTGTCTTGGTCTTTGTCGAAAGAGAGTTGGTGGTCGAAAAGGTTATCTTTGGCTTTTGGGAATTTGTTCCCTTCTTGGTGGTGATGATAATGACACCATTCGATGCGCGAGAACCATATATGGCTGTTGAAGAGGCATCTTTCAAGATTGTCATGCTCTCAATGTCGTTGGGGTTAATGAGACTGAGGAAATTACCGCTTCCGCTTACAGAGCCTCCCACTTCCATGGGTACACCGTCGAGCACTATCAACGGGTCGTTTGACGCATTCAGTGATGCACCTCCGCGAATGCGGATTGTGCTTCCTGCAGAGGGAGAACCACCTCCGTTGACTATCTGCACGCCACTTACTTTTCCGTTGATAAGCTGCTCCGGAGAGTTGACTACTCCTTGGTTGAAGTCCTTGGAGCTTACATTGCTCACAGAGCCAGTGAGGTCGCTTTTGCGCTGTACTCCGTATCCCACTACCACAACCTCGCTGAGGGACTTGGCGTCAGGACTCAGCTTAACGTTTATCACAGAGGCCTTGATATCAACGTCCTTGCTGATATAGCCAACGTATGAGACAGTGAGCTTACGTGCATCTTGTGGTACAGAAATTGTAAAGTTTCCGTCAAAGTCGGTAATGGCACCTCCATTGACTCCTTGAGCGGTAATGGTGGCTCCAATGAGTGGCTCGCCATTGTCGGCATCGATAACTGTTCCTCTTAACGTCTTGTTTTGTGCAAAGGCTGTTGTTGCCATTGACATCAGTAAGAAAAGCAGGAACCATAGTTTGTTGCAGGTCTTTTGTTCCATAATTTTTAATTAAGCTATTTGTGGTTATTATGTAAATCGCCGGCAAAGGTATGGCGAAATAACCAAAACGAAGGCTAAATATTGGACAATAATAGCCATAAAATGGACAAAAGCCCTGTTTGTGGACTTTTTATCGTTGTTTTTTTTGAAATTCTGAGGGTGTCATGCCAAATGTGTCGTGGAAACACTTGGAGAAATAACCTGGTTTGTTGAAGCCAACCTTATACATTACCTCCGACACGGTGAACTTTCCCTCTTTTAGCATAAAGGCTGCCTTTTGCAGTCGGACATGACGTATGTATTCCACTGGGGTTTTATCGGTCATCTTCTTTAGTTTTCTTGACAACAGTTTGCCGCCAATGCCTAATTCCTCCTGCATCCTGCCTACATTAAAGTCACTGTCGGCAAGATGGACTTCTATGGCCTTGGTAACTTCATTGAGCAGTTTTTCGTCAGAATCTTTCATTACTTGCTTAACTTCACTCTCCTCATCATCCACCTCCTCTTTGGCGTTGTCTGGAATGTAAGGCAGATCGACGATAATGTCGCAACCAGAGTCGTCTCGTGATGCTATCGAGATGTTTCCTCCATAGTCTTTGATATAATTGGCGACATATAGTTGTTGCAGGTCCTGGGGGTCTGGCGACAGATAAAGGTTGTTGCAGCCAATTTTTATCCTCACAATATGCATGTCCTCAATCTGCTCGATGGCAAACTCGACGGCAGCATTGTTACCAACCTTATTATATATGTATTGAAGCAATGAGGAGTAGATATAGTCGAGCTTCACCGAGTCGATGTTCACTATAAGTGACAGTAATTGCTGAATGGCGCTCTCCTTCTGCTTTTTTTCCATTTTCAACCTTTGTCTCACCAAATGGAAATTCATTGCCCATAGGATAAGGCTGACGAACAAAATGGCATAAACAATCTTTGCCCATATCGACAGATACCATGGAGGAAGAATGGTGATGCCAAGTGAATAGACTTCGCTTGCGGGATTGCCGTTGTCATCAAGGGATTTCACAATCAGACGATAGCCTCCATATGGAAGACCATTGTAAGTCAGTTTCATGTTGCTTCCTCCTATCAGTCTCCATTGGTCATCGCTGCCTTCAAGTCGGTAGGCATATCTTTGTAGAGGAATATTATTATATGGCAAGTCGGTGAGTTCGAACGTGATGTTGTTTTCGTTGTGTTCCAAAGTCACTTTATGTGCATGTGTCGCCCTCAAATCCTTTTCGCCCTTATGGGGCTTACCGTTAACAAGCAGTTCCGACAAAAAGATATTATGCTCCTGCATGACATTTATGTTTGTCTTTGCATTCATTTTCAGCATACAATCGTTGCCGCCAAGATACACAGTATTGTTTTCTTCGCAGTAGAATGTGGAGTATGGTGTCAATTGGGGTATTATTATGTCGTGACATTTGCCTGATTGGGTGATTATCCTGCAATTGTTGCCGATAAACACCCATGCGTCTCCGTTAACAGTGCAGATTGATCTCACCAACTCTGTTCCGTCGTTGTTGTCGATGGCATATTCCTTGAGCTTTTTACCGTTAGGCGCGTATTTTACAACCATGTCATCAAAGGCAATCCAAATGTTGCCTTCTTTGTCGGCTGACATACATTTACTCTGTGTAGTATTCTTTATTATTGTTGTATGGAAGTTATGGGCATCTATGATTGCCACTCCTTTTTCATACATCATTGCCCATATGTTTCCATTGCGGTCGAAAGCCAACTGACCTACGTGTATGTCAGGAAGTCCGTGTTCTGAAACGTTTATATGATAGTCGGCAATGCATTTCCCACCACTTTTTATCAGTCGGCTTTTGTCAATCACCAAGATGCCTCCCATATATGATGCGATCCATAGCCTGTTGTTCTTGTCGCACAATATATCATATGCCCAAGTGGTGGAGTATTTTCCAGAATTGTCATACACGATATAGTTGTCAAAGCATCCCGTGGAGTTGTTGAGATGGTTGACGCCATGGTCGGTCGTTGCCCAAATGTCACCATCCTTGTCCTCGTATAATCTTCGTATTCTGTTGTGTGTGAGGTAATTGTTGTAATCGCTCTGGTTGTACCATATAGATTCACCTTCCTTATAACTTATCAGTCCGTTGCTGCCTCCTGCCCACAATCTTCCCCTACTGTCCCTGAGTATGGCTTGCAGACAGTTGCCGTCGTTTCGGCCTGTCATCTCATCTGTAGTACAATAACTGAAATATGATTTCCCCTTGGTCATGGATATACCATTGTCTGTACCTGCCCAAAGATTCTGCCATTTGTCCACGTAGAGGGCCCAAACAATGTTGTTGGCAATGGAACGGGGATTGGTAGAGCTATGTCTGGCTGTTGTCGTATTGCCGTTGGCATCTATTGTATAGAGTCCGTTGTCAGTGCCTATGTAGATGGTATTCATGCCATTCATGGCTATCGACTTGATTGAGTTGCCACTCAACTCTTCTATTCTCGTCATACCATTGTTGTCCATTCGATAAAGATTGCCCTCAGTGCCAATCCATAGACATTTACGGATTCTGTCGGCAAGCATTGAATTAACCAAGGGCCGTTTGCTCTCTCCAATGCTAATCTCCTTGGTTTTGCCGTTGTTGTATTCGTATAGGCCTGATATGGTGCCGACAAGTAATGAATTGCCTTGTTTCAACAAAGAGTAGATGGCATTGTTTACATTTCCTTTCTTCTGGCTCTTTCCACTTGTCGTGTTATAAATATAGATTCCATTAACTGTTCCGGCAACGATATCGGCTCCATCAGCGAGAAGGCATCTCACTACCTTCATCTTGTTGTCGGCAATGCTGTAGTCTCCATTTTTCAGATTGTATGTCATGAGTCCGTTGTCGGTACCGAGATACATTGTGTCGCCTTTAGTGCAAAGGGAGTGTATTCTGACATTGCTGAAGTGCCGTGGTTCATATTGGCGGATATATCTGTAGCCGTCATAACTATATAGACCTTCTGATGTCCCTATCCATATTATTCCAGTGGAGTCACGCTGAAAAGCAAGTATCTGCGGGGAGGAACTGATGTAGGTGTTGGTAAACTGCATTACGCCGAGGTGATTGTTTTGGGCATGACAATAAAAATCTTTGGCGATAGTTGTCAATATCGCCAAAGAAAAGATTATTCTCAGTGAAAGCAGTTTCGCGTATCGGTTCATTTCACTCCGCTATTAGTCTCACTTCATAGATATGAGGAGTGATATTCTTGCTGCCCTTGGCTATCTTCAGAGTGATGGTTTCAGCTTTGCCGATGATGTCTGACTTCACCGGAAGCTCGACGATGCCGTCGGGGGCAGTTGAGAATGAACCAATCCCGGTGTCGCCGATAAGCACACGGGCATCACGGTTGTCGTCGCTACGGAAGGCTATGCGTACGGCGGTAATCTTGCGGCCGTTGGTCTTCATGCGATAGGAGAACCACTGGCTTGTCTCGCGCCACTGCACTCCTCCGTCGTTGCCGGTGCCGCTTTGTTGCATCTTGACAAAGTGGTCGCTCTCGGGCTGTTGCTCGCCGCAGGTCACCTTGTCGGCAGTGCGTGCCTCAAGTGCTTGGGCAATACTCTCCTGACGAGCCACTTCCTCCTGGCGCTTCTGCACCTCGGATGCCGACAACACAGGCCAATAAGCCATATAGCGTGACTCATGAATGCGATAGAAAGGTTCGAGTTTCATTCCCTCGTAGTTCTCCGGACTTACTCCCTTGAGCGTGAACTCCAGCTTTCCGTCGGTCTTGGTGATATGCGAGAGGATGTCATCCGTAGTACCTACAATCACTGGCATGGTCTGCAGCGGGAGACGTGGACCATGGGCGATGTGTCCTCCACGACTGTCGTCGGCAAACAGTCCGTCCTGACGTTGGGTGCCCATGCGCGAAGCCAATACTATAGGGCCGTAGAGGAACGAGTAGTTGTGTGATTGGTCGGGCATGTCTATGGCTCTCAGGTGCATGGGCATTGAGACGTACACCTTGTCGCCATCCTGCCATGTGCGCTTCAGTTTGACATATCCGTCGGTTATCTCCACTTTTTCTTCCTTTCCGTTGATGGTGAGCGCGAGTTCGTCGGCATTCACCCATTCCGGCACTCTGACGTTAAGCGTGAACCTTGTCTTTCCCTTTCTTGAGTTGACGGTGACGCTTGTACCCTCCTCATCGGGGAATGCCGTTGACTGCTTGATATTGATGTCGCCCCATTTCAGTGTTGAAGGTATGAAGAGGTTGACGTATAGCTCGTCGCTACCTTTATGTGCATAAATCATCTCTCCATAGCGTGCATGGTTCTCAAGTCCGCTGCCAACGCAACACCAGAAGCTCGTCTGTGGTTGTGAATATACGCGATAGTGTCCGGAGCGCATAGGAGTGAAATAGACGAATCCTCCCTGAACGGGGTCTTGTGTCGAAAGGATATGGTTGAACAGCGCGCGTTCGTAATAGTCCATATATCGGGAGTCGGCTGACGTGGCATACAGCAACTTCGTCAGGCGCAACATATTATATGTGTTGCAAGTCTCCGGTCCCTGTTCGCTGGTGCGCATCGGCTCGAAGTTGTCGGCAGGGTGGAAATGCTCATATACACTGTTGCCGCCAATGGTTATTGAGCGGTTGTTGACAACAGTCTGCCAGAAGAAGTCGGCAGCCTTACTCCACTCGTCATTCTTCTCCAAGTCGGCAATGCGCTTGAAGCCGATGACTTTCGGTATCTGCGTGTTGGCATGAATGCCTGTCAGTTTGTCCTCATTTTTCAACAAGGGGTTGAGGATGATGTCATGACTGAATCTGTGGGCGAGTTTCAGATACCGTTTGTCGCCTGTGATGTCAGCGACGTCGGCAAAGGTCTCGTTGAGTCCTCCATGCTCACTCCTTAGCATGTCCTGCATCTGATCGTCTGTGAGGTTGGCAGTGGTGCGCTCCATCCAGTCGGTGAGTTTCACGAGCATGTCCTTGGCCTCCTCCCGGTGAGCTACGAGATAGGCATCCCGAAGTCCGGCGTAAGTCTTGTGTATATTATAGAGAGGCACCCATCGGTCGTTGAGTCCGAAGGTGGCAGCCCTCACGTTGCCTTGCTCAATCTCCTTCCACATCTTTCGTCCGTCGGGCACACCGCAGAGATACCCGTCGCCTGCAGAGTCCTGACACCGTTTCATCTCCGAAATCACATAATCGAGACGACGTCCTATCTCATCATTGCCGGTGGCTGCATACATGAAAGAGAGGGCAGAGAGATAATGTCCGCCGATATGTCCGTCGAGTCCGGTATTCTCCCAGTTGGGATAGTTGTCGGCCTTTGGTTCAAGTCCCGCTCCTTTGAGATATGGAGCCAGCAGGCGGTCGGGGTCGAGGGCGAGGAGATAGCGTATGTCCATGTCCTCGGCATGCTTGAACGGACTTGCCTCAAGCCTCACATCGCTCACTTCGAAGCATTCCGCCACGGTCTTTGTCTGTGCCGAAAATGATTGTGGAACAATGGTAACCGTCATAAGAGCCAGCACCATTCGTTTGGTGGTTTTGTTCATAGTTATTGTAAAATTAGTTTACCATAAGTTTTCTTTCCCTTTTGCAAAGTTCTGTTGTCACTTCTTCTCGTCCAAATAGTCGGCAAAGATTTTTGCGGCGGTGACAACCATATTGACGCAAGGGCGGGTCTTGTAGTATTCCGCCGTACGTTCGGAAGCCTCATAGCTCAACGGCGCACCCTTCCTGATGTTGAGAAGTTCGGCGCATATGAGAGACTGGTGCTCGCTCTTGAACCTTTCGCACAATTCCTGCACCACCTTGTAGTTGGCTGACTTCCCCTCGCGGTCGGAAGCGTCAGCCGACCCGCAGTCCATGCCTGCGAGAATAGCCATCCCGCTCACTGCCCCGCATGTCATGCGCAGCCTTCCCATTCCTCCTCCCATTCCTGCACTGAGTTTCAGTCCCTGTTTTTCAGTAAAGCCGAAGAGGTCGGCAAAAGCTGCTACTACTGCTTGTGAGCAGTTATATCCGCTGACGAACAGTTCTTCTGCCCGTCTTATTCTTTCTTCCTTGTCTATTTTCATATTGTTTACATTCTTTCAATCTTTCAATTTTTCAATATTCCAAACAGTTCTTCCATACCAGCCGACGCCCCTTTGGCGATGTAAGTGATGTTGCCGTAGGTGGTGACAGGTTTCGGGTCGATGAGGTAGATGGGGATGCCATTCTTGGTGTATCTGATGAGACCGGCAGCAGGATAGACAGCAAGCGAAGTGCCGATGATGATGAGGATGTCTGCCTCCATCACAGCCTCGGCGGCAATGGAAATCATAGGCACCGCCTCGCCGAAGAATACGATGAACGGTCGCAACAGCGACCCGTCGCCGGCTTTCTCGCCTGGAGCCACCTCATAGTGGTTGGCATCGAGCTGCACGTGATAGCGCACATCGTCGGGGTCGTCGCTCGAACATGCTTTCATCAGTTCGCCATGGAGATGGATGACCTTCGACGATCCCGCCTGCTCATGCAGGTTGTCGACGTTCTGTGTCACCACGGTGACATCGTAGAACTTCTCCAGTTCAGCCACGAGTTCGTGCCCTCTGCAAGGTTTCTTGTCGAGCATCTTTCCCCTAAGCATGTTGTAGAAGTTGTTGACAAAGACGGGGTCGGCGAGCCAACCCTCGTGAGAAGCGACCTGCTGCACAGGATACTTCTCCCACAACCCGTCGGCATCGCGGAATGTGGACAATCCACTTTCGGCTGACATTCCTGCGCCAGTAAGAACCACAATTTTCTTCATAATCGCATGAATTTATTAAAAGTAAATCAATATTTCTTCTTAAGAATGCACAAAAATACTAATTTTTCTCGAAATAACAATAGAAAATCGAAGAAAAGTGTTATCTTTGCACGTTTTTAAGATATAACACATTATTAAATCAAAAGAAAAATGGACAAATTGAGCTATGCTTTAGGCTTGGGCATCGGTCGCCAACTGGCACAAATGGGTGCAAGCAACCTTAGTATTGATGACTTTGCTGACGCCATCAAGGACGTCGTTGCAGGTAACGACCTGAAAATGACAAACCACGAGGCACAGACTATCGTGCAAGACTATTTTGCAAAACAAGAACAGAAAATACAGGCTGAAATGGCTGAAAAAGGAAAGGCTGCCAAAGAGGCAGGAGAGAAGTATCTTGCAGAAAACGCAAAGAAAGAAGGAGTGACTACCACTGCCAGCGGACTGCAGTACCAGGTGCTGAAGGAAGGCAACGGCCGCAAGCCGAAGGCCACCGACAGCGTGAAGTGCCACTACGAAGGCTTCCTCATCGACGGTACACTCTTCGACAGCAGCGTACAGCGCGGCGAGCCAGCCACCTTCGGACTCCAGCAGGTCATCGCCGGATGGACCGAGGGCTTGCAGCTGATGCAGGAAGGCGCCAAGTACCGCTTCTTCATACCTTACATGCTGGGTTACGGGGAGAGCGGAGCCGGACAGACCATCCCTCCATTCTCCACACTCATTTTTGACGTGGAACTGATTGAGGTGAAATGAGTTGACGAGGGGAATGCTAATAAAAAGTTGAGCAAATGCGAAACTTAAATAAACAAAATAATAAAATGAAAAAATTAACTTTTTTTGCCGCTTTGGCGGTAGCCGCAATGACAATTACTTCTTGCGGCAATTCAACTCCTAAGGCAAACCTTAAGAGCGACGTTGACTCAATGAGCTATGCCATCGGTATGGCACAGACTCAAGGTCTGAAGGAATATCTCGTAGGACGCATGGGCGTTGACACTACCTACATGAGAGAGTTTATCAAAGGTCTGAACGAAGGCGCTAACGCCGGCGACGACAAGAAAAAGGCAGCTTACTATGCAGGTATCCAAATCGGTCAGCAAATCAGCAACCAAATGGTTAAGGGCATCAACCACGAGGTGTTCGGCGACGACTCCACCAAGACCATCTCACTGAAGAACTTCATGGCTGGCTTCGTTTCTGGAGTGACAGGAAAGAAGGGCATCATGACCGTTGAAGAAGCTGGAATCATGGCTCAGACAAAGATGCAGCAGCTGAAGGCGAAGTCAATGGAAGCCAAGTATGGCGACAACAAGAAGAAGGGTGAGGAGTTCCTCGCTGCCAACAAGAAAAAGGAGGGCGTGAAGACCCTGCCAAGCGGTGTGCAGTACAAGGTCATCAAGGAAGGCAGCGGTGCCATTCCTGCCGACACCTCAATGGTTTCATGCCACTACGAGGGACGCACCATCGACGGCAACGTGTTTGACAGCTCTTACAAGCGCAACCAGCCTCTGAAGCTCCGCTGCAACCAGACCATCAAGGGATGGACTGACGCTATGGTACACATGCCTGTCGGCTCTACATGGGAAGTGTATATCCCACAGGAATTGGCTTACGGCGAGCGTGAGCAGGGCGACATCAAGCCATTCTCTGTACTCATCTTCAAGATTGAACTTCTTGGCATCGAGAAATAATGAGAAAATCAACCATCATAATTGCACTCGCCATAGTCGTGGCGGGTGCTTTTTCAATTGAAGCCTTCGCTGCCAAAAAGAAAGAAAAGGCGCAGAAGAAAGCGGAAAAGACCGTTGTGACGCTATCAACGCAGAGCGATACCCTCAGCTACGTGGCAGGAATGACCATGTCGCAGGGGCTCGTGCCTTATCTGCAGCAGTCAATGGGTGTCGATACGGCTTACATGGCACAGTTCATAGAAGGGTTTGAGGCTGCAGTAAAGCAGGACAACAACCCCGAGTTCAAAGCCTACATGGCAGGACTCGAAATAGCGAAGCAGATGAAGGAAAGAATGCTTCCGGGAATGGAACGCGAACTGAAGGACTCACCAGACACCCTCATGCGTGAACTTGCCTTCCGTGGCTTTACCGACGCACTTCAGGGCGACACAACCTATTATAATATAGATGACGCCTCGCTATTGTTCAAAGACCTTATGTCGGAGGCACAGGAAGCAAAGACCGAGAAACTCTATGGCGCTAACCGGCGTGCCGGAGAGGAATTCCTTGCTGCCAATGCCAAGAAGGACAGCGTGGTGACAACAGAAAGCGGACTGCAATACAAGGTTATCGCCGAAGGCAAAGGCGAGAAGCCCCAGTCAACCGACCGAGTGAAAGTCAACTATGAAGGACGCCTCGTTGACGGCACTGTCTTCGACTCCTCGAAGAAACACGGCGACAAACCAATTGAGTTCCGTGCCGACCAGGTCATCAAAGGGTGGACAGAAGCCCTGACGCTGATGCCCGTTGGCAGCAAGTGGGAGCTCTACATCCCTTACGACCTTGCCTACGGCGACCGCGATTCTGGCAAAATAAAACCCTACAGTGCCTTGATTTTTACTGTTGAACTCGTTGAAATAGTGAAAAAGTAGGCGTTTTGTAGTTTTTTTGCAGTTTTTTCTTGACTATATCGTAAAAATGTCGTACTTTTGCTGACAATTTGTGAAACGCCATAGGTTATTATACCTAAGATATTAAACAAACAACAATAAATCTTACAGATATAAGATGGAAAAAATTGATAACCTCGACAAAAAAATACTAAGTATATTGTCGAAAAACGCCAGAATCCCCTTTAAGGACGTGGCTGCGGAATGTAACGTCTCAAGAGCAGCTATCCATCAGCGCGTCCAGCATCTCATCGACGGCAACGTCATTATGGGAAGCGGATTTGATGTCAACCCCAAGTCGTTGGGCTACTCCACATGCACCTACGTAGGAATAACACTTGAGCGTGGAAGCATGTACAAAGACGTGGTTGAAAGGTTGCAGCACATTCCCGAAATAGTCGAGTGCCACTTCACCACAGGTCCCTACACCATGCTCGTGAAACTATATGCACGTGACAACGAGCAACTCATGGACTTGCTTAACAACCAAATGCAGGGCATACCTGGCGTTGTGGCTACCGAGACGCTCATCTCTCTTGAACAGAGCATTAAAAGGGAAATAGCCGTGATTGTTGACAAATGACCATGAACAACAAATTCAACTGGCAAGAAACACTTAATTTGACATACGACCGATTCCCGGAAGCTGAAAGGCGTCCGGTAATCGGTATTACTGCCAACTATGCTGACGGAGAGCAACGTCTCAGTGAGCATTATTACAAGTCGGTTCTCAAAGCGGGAGGTGTACCTGTAGTAATACCACCGTTTTCTGACACCGACAGCATCATCAACATTCTTGAATGCATCGACGGGCTGATACTAAGCGGAGGAGGCGACTACAACCCGCTCTATTGCGGAGAGTCGCCATCGACAAGGCTTCACTCCATCAACAGCGAGCGTGACCTCCCGGAACTGCTCGTCACGCGTCTCGCCTACAACCGTCAGATACCCATCCTTGGCATCTGTCGCGGCATACAGACGATTGCCATGGCTCTCGACGGGCATGTCGAGCAGGACATCTCACAACGTCAGGGACTCATCAAGCACAGCCAGGACGCCGACCGCGGCGAGCCTACCCACACCGTTGACATAGCCGCCAGCAGCCTGCTCCGCGACATCTACGGCAAGGACCGTCTCTACGTCAACTCCTTCCACCACCAGGCTGTCGATGACGCGGGAAGCAAGTTCCACGTGACGGCACAGTCGCCCGACGGCATCGTCGAAGCCATCGAAAGCAGCGAGTACAAGCCCGTCATAGGAGTGCAGTGGCATCCCGAATGTCTTGAAGAAGGTCTTCCGCTCTTCTCATGGCTCGTCAAGGAAGCGAAGCTCTTTGCCGACGCCAAGGTTCTCCACCACTCCATCCTCACTCTCGACACCCATTGCGACACGCCAATGCTCTTCCCGCAAGGCATCAGGTTCGACCGCCGTGAGCCGAAGGCACTTGTCGATTTGCAGAAAATGACCGAGGGGAGGCTTGACGCCACCATAATGGTAGCCTACCTGCCGCAAACCCCTTCCGACGAATACCGAGGCGTCACAAGCCCTATGGACTATGCCGACATGATATTCGACAAGATAGAGACTATCGTCGCCTCACGGAACGACTACCTCTGCATAGCACGCACACCGAAAGAACTGTTTGCGAACAAACGCAACGGAAGGAAATCGATAATGCTCGGCATTGAAAATGCCTTGGCACTCAACGGCGACCCGTCCAACGTCAAGCATTTTGCACAGCGGGGTGTCGTCTATATCACCCTCTGCCACAATGGCGACAACGACATCTGCGACAGCGCGAAAGGATGCAACACCCACAACGGTGTCAGCCGACTCGGAGAGAAAGTAATAGCGGAGATGAACCGCCACGGCATCATGGTTGACCTGAGCCACGCCGGCGAGAAAAGCTTCTACGACGCGCTTGAGATAAGCAGCACGCCGATAGTGTGCAGCCACAGCAGCTCAAGGGCTCTCTGTGACCATCCGCGCAACCTTACCGACGACCAGATGCGCCAGCTTGCCCGTAAAGGCGGTGTGGCGCAGATAACGCTCTATCCCGGCTTCCTCAGGACGACAGGAGAAGCAACCCTCATCGACGCCCTTGAACATCTCGACCATGCCATCTCCATAATGGGAATAGAACACGTAGGCTTAGGTTCAGACTTTGACGGTGACGGAGGAGTAAAGGGTATTGCCGATGCGTCAGAAATAATAAACTTCACACGCCATCTGCTCGCCCGACGCTATAATGCCACCGACATCCAGCGCATCATGGGTGGAAACTTCATGAGAGTCATGACGGAAATACAAACAAAAAAGAATGAAGAATAAACTTTTATACGTTGCATTATACGGAATAATCGCCGCAGCGCTTGTGTCGTGTGGCAATTCCAAGACTACGGCTAACTCCAAGGAAAGCCAAGCCGTACAGGCTGCCGTCGGACCGGAGTTTGTGGCCGACAGCGCATACGCCTATTGTAAAACCCAATGTGACTTCGGACCGCGCACGATGAACAGCGAGGCACACGACCTCTGCGGAAAGTGGATTGCAGGGAAGTTCAGGTCGTTCGGATTGGAGGTCATTGAACAAAAAGCCACTCTCAAAGGCTACGACGGCACTTCGCTGAGAGCTACTAACATAATAGCTGTCCACAATCCGAAGGCAAGGCAACGCATACTCCTTTGCGCACATTGGGACACACGCCCCTGGGCTGACAATGACCCTGACTCCGCCAACTGGCGCAAACCAGTGACAGGAGCTAACGACGGTGCCTCGGGAGTGGCAGTGATGCTCGAACTGGCGCGCCTCGTGGCAAAGAGCGACAGCCTTGCCGTGGGAGTCGATTTCGTGTGTTTCGATGCCGAGGACTGGGGCACGCCCTCATGGAGCGACACTCCCGACGACGGCAACTCGTGGGCTCTCGGTGCGCAGCATTGGGCTGCCAATCCCCATGTGAAGGACTACAGTGCGCGGTTCGGCATCCTGCTCGACATGGTAGGAGGTACAGGTGCCACGTTCAGCCGCGAAGGCATGTCCCTCCAATACGCTCCGGAAATAGTGGAAAAAGTGTGGAACGCAGCCCATGCCATAGGCCATTCATCCATGTTCCCTAACAAGGAGGGAGGCATGGTTACCGACGACCACATCCCCGTCAACGAAAAACTCCACATCCCGACCATTGACATCATACCCTACTACGACTCTTGTCCGCAAAGTTCCTTCGGCCCCACATGGCACACTGTCAACGACACGATGGACAACATCGACCGTAACACGCTGACCGCTGTCGGTCAGACCGTAATACAAGTGCTGTATTCAGAAAAATAACCAACACCGAAGTGCTGGTTACAATGAAGGTTACTCGTTTTCCTCAAGATACCATTTGGAGTATTCCACATAGTGTTTGCCGAAGCTCTCCGCCTGGTTCTCCTTTGTCTTCTTGATAAACTTTGCCGGAACGCCACCCCATAGCTCGTGAGGGCCAATCTTCGTGTTTTGCAGCACGAGGGCTCCTGCAGCTACCACAGCTCCTTCGCCCACGTCGCAATGGTCGAGAAGCGTGGCACCCATTCCTATGAGAGCGCCGTCGCGTATGGTGCATGCGTGGACAGTGGCGTTGTGGCCGATGGTGACATCGTTACCGATGACAGTCGGGCCAGTGGTGTTGGTGACATGAATGCAGGAGCCATCCTGCACGTTGGTGCGATTGCCTATGGTGATGGGAGCGACATCACCCCTTACCACGGCGTTGAACCAGATCGAACACTCGTCGCCCATTGTCACTTCCCCTACGATGGTCGCGTTTTCGCTGAAATAGCAGTCTTTTCCCCATTTGGGCGTAAGACCTTTAATGGATTTTATCAGTGCCATATTTGTCTTTTGTTTGTAACTGGCTGCAAAATTACAATAATAATATGTTACTTGCAAATTATTTCCATGAAAAATAAACTGTCAAAACGTTCGTAAAAGATAGGGTTGTCAAACAAAAAGGTTGAAACGGAACGGGTAAGTGAACTTTGTGCAAGAGTATTGCAATAATTATTGACATACTGTCATAAAATCATCAATTATTGAAAAATAATGCAACTAAAATTCGTTTTGAAGACATTTTTTGTCAAAAACGAAAGATTTTCACTAAAATATTTTGTTATTTCAATAAAGCTTTCTATATTTGCACCCGAATTGTTCAACAATGGAATAATTATACAATAAAAATCGAAAAACGCTATGGCAGAAAAAATGGAAGTAAAGGAGCTCGATCAAGTGGTCGTTCGCTTCTCTGGTGACTCCGGCGACGGAATGCAGTTGGCCGGAAACATTTTCTCCACGGTATCGGCTACCGTGGGAAATGGCATTTCTACGTTCCCGGACTATCCCGCTGACATCCGCGCCCCGCAAGGCTCGTTGACCGGTGTGTCTGGATTTCAGGTTCACATCGGTTCCGGACGTGTCTATACTCCCGGTGACAAGTGCGATGTACTTGTCGCTATGAATGCGGCTGCGCTCAAGACCCAGTACAAGTATGCCAAGCCCCAGGCGACGATTATCATCGACACCGACAGTTTCGGGCCTAAGGACTTAGAGAAGGCACAGTTCAAGAGCGAGGACTACCTCGGAGAGATGGGCATCGACCCTGACCGCGTCGTACAGTGCCCGCTGACAAAGATGGTCAAGGACTGTCTTGCAGAGAGCGGTATGGACAACAAGGCGATATTGAAGTGCCGTAACATGTTTGCCCTCGGCATCGTGTGCTGGCTGTTCAACCGCGACCTTGACTTGGTTTCCAACTTCCTGCGTGATAAATTTGCTAAGAAGCCACAGATTGCTGAAAATAATATAAAGGTGGTGCAGGCTGGTTATGACTATGGACACAACACCCATGCAAGTGTGCCTGCTACCTATCGCATCGAATCGACATCAAAGGAGAAGGGACGCTATATGGACATCACGGGCAACAAAGCCACGTCTTACGGACTTATAGCAGCCGCTGAGAAGGCAGGCCTCCGCCTGTTCCTTGGCTCTTATCCTATCACTCCTGCCACCGACATACTCCACGAGTTGTCGAAGCACAAGTCGTGCGGCGTGATTACCGTACAGTGTGAGGATGAGATTTCGGGTTGTGCAAGTGCCGTCGGCGCGTCGTTTGCAGGTGCGTTGGCTGCCACATCGACATCGGGCCCTGGAATATGTCTTAAGTCGGAGGCAATTAACCTTGCCGTCATCGACGAGCTGCCGCTGGTCATCATTGACGTGCAGCGCGGCGGACCTTCGACAGGCCTTCCCAC
>JALFCG010000095.1 GCA_022771265.1 Prevotella sp. | reverse complement strand
ACAAAACTTGATTTCCTTTCCACGAAGGGAAATCTTCTCTACCTCATTGCCCGAAGCCTTGGCACCTTCGGCAAACTTCTCAGCGAGCATGTCGCTGTTCGACCCAGCGCGGAGACTGGTGGAAATAACTATTACCTTTTTCATCTTTTGCTTATGCTAATATTCATTGTACTCATTTCATGTTCTTGTAAAAGAATTCTTCCATCTTTTCCCAAGGAATCATGTTTTTCGCCTTGCCCTTGCCTTCCAGTTCGGAATAACCTCCATCGTAGAGGTCGCAATGGCTGGCATTGGGTATGATGAGCAACTCCTTGTTCTCTGGCACAGGATTTGGCTTGCGGACTGCATCATATCCAGTGGCCGTACCCTCTACCATATATTTATAAGCGGCCTCGCCGAAGTAACGGGAATGGGCTTTCTCGCCGTGCATGATGAGCACCGCCGAACGTATCTCATTAATATAATAAAGGAAACGCGCATTGGAATAGGCCTGACAGCCAAAGGTGTGCCAACCGTCGTTGCTGTTGCCCGAACGAGGATGGTAGCCACGACTCGTCTTATAGTAGTCATAATAGTCCTTGACAAACTGCGGGGCATCGGCAGGCAACGGATCTACCACGCCTCCCGCTTGCGTCAACTTGCCACTCCGCGCAGCCTTGGTGCGTTCGGCAGCCATCGCCTTGCGAGCTGCATAACGTGCTTCCTCACTGTCGTTTTCATCAAAATAGCCGTTGCCATTCACTCGGCACATATCGTACATAGTGCTCGCCACCGTAGCTTTGATGCGAGGGTCAACGGCAGCCGCATTCAGAGCTATGCCGCCCCATCCGCAAATACCGATGATGCCTATCTTCTCCTCGTCCACATCGGGCAGGCAGGAAAGAAAATCCACAGCCGCCAAGTAATCTTCTGTATTGATGTCAGGTGAAGAAGTGCGTCGGGGCTCACCGCCACTTTCCCCTGGAAAGGAAGGGTCGAAAGCACAAGTGACAAATCCTCGTTCCGCCATCTTCATGGCATAGAGTCCGCTCGACTGCTCCTTTGATGCACCGAAAGGTCCGCACACAGCAAGAGCCATCCTGTTGCCTCCTCTTTTGGGAGTATAAAGGTCTCCCACAAGTGTTATGCCATACCGATTCTTGAACTCCACCTTCCGGTGATTGACTGTCTCGCTCAATGGGAACACCTTGTCCCATTTTTCTTCTGTCCTTTTGTCCTGCATATCCTGTGCCGACGCATTGGTTGTAATTGCCATTGCTATCAAAAATACTATTAATAAAAACAATTTCTTTTTCATAATCACTTGGTGAATAAGTTTTCGGGTGCAAAATTACAACAAACGGAACAAAGGAACTATACCTCAATTGTGGAAATTATTACCATTAGCCAAGTTTTGCTGTCAAAGCCTAAAAAAAACCGTGACCACGGAACACAATCTCCAGGCCTTATAAGGGAAATAGTAGAGGAAGGACAATAGTCATGACAATTCCCATTATTATCTGTAAGGGCAAACCCACCTTGACATAGTCGCCGAAAGTGTAGCCTCCGGCTTGCATCACAAGGGCATTGGGAGGTGTGGAAAACGGTGAGGCAAAACACATGCTGGCACCAAGAGTTACCGCAAAGAGGAATGCCAACGGACTTACATTGAGTTCCGTGGCGGCACTCAAGGCTATGGGTGCCATCAGCACAGCCGTTGCAGTGTTGCTGATAAACATTGTCAGCAACGACGTTGTGAAATAGATGCCGCAGAGCAGGGCCACCGGTCCTATGCCGCCAAGTGCTGCCACTAGTCCATGGCTTACCATTGCCGAAACACCGGTCTTCTCAAGTGCCGTTGCCATGGGCATCATGGCTGCAATGAGAACAATACTCTCCCAGTTGATGGTCTTGTAAGCGGCATCAACACTTCGGAAACAACCTGACACTACCATCAGCAAACCAGCGGCAATGACTGCCGTGACAGGGGCGACAGGAATGAAATCGAACACCATTACGGCAATCATGGCAAGCATTATTATTGCTGCCAGCGGTGCCTTATATGAAAGGGTGACGCGCTCCGCCATTTCCTTCGGTTGCCCTATCAGCAGCCAGTCTTCCTCCTCGGAATCAATCTTCGATATGTTCTCCCACTGACCTTGTATAAGCAGTGTGTCGCCTGCTTTCAGCTTCACCTCCGGCAGGTTCTCTGTTATATACTTGTGGCTCCGCTTCACACCGAGAACATTTATTTGATATTGTTCGCGCAGCCGCGACTGCCGCAGCAACTGGCCAACAAGACGCGACTCCGGCATCACCACAATCTCTGCAATGCCAATGTCGTAAAAGTCGATGGTGTTGGTGTTCTGTTTTATCAGACATGCATCGGAGGCAAAGCGTCCTATCTCTTCCTTGGGTCCTTGCAGATACAGGATGTCGGCTGCGGCAATGACACTCTCTTGTGTGGGCAACGACTGCGTTATGTTTCTTATCAACCCACGATGACGCAATGTCTCGTTGCGTATTTCCATGATAGAAATATTGTGTTCTGCACGAAGGTTTAGCTCTGCTACCGACTTCCCCACGATGCTGCTTCTTCCATCCACTCGGTAAGCCTCCACATTGTTGTCCAGCCGATATTCCTCCACGAGTTTTTCCAACGATTTCTCACTCTTTTTCCCTTCTTCCGCCCCAGTCTTCACAAGCAACTTGCTGAGTGGCAGCATCACAGCTATGCCCACGGCATGACAGATAATGCCGACGGGGAAAAACGAGAAGAAGGAAAGACCGTCGTAGCCTGCCTCTCGCAGGACCTCGTCTATCACGAGGTTAGGCGGTGTACCGATGAGTGTCAGCATTCCGCCCATACTGCTTGCGAACGCCAATGGCATAAGCAGCCTTGACGGACTCTTCTTGCTCTCCATGGCCATAGACACAATTATCGGCATCATAAGCGCTACGGTTCCCGTATTGCTGACAAAAGCGCCGATGAGAGCCGTTACAACCACCACAAGCAAAAACATAGCAGTATCGTTGCTGCCTGCCAGTTGCATAATCCTATGGCTCGCTGCCTTGGCAAGTCCTGTCTGCAGTATGGCTCCACCCACTACAAACAATCCTACCATCATTACGACCACTGGATTTGAGAATCCCGACAATGCTTCCGCAGGTGACAATATTCCGCAAAGAATAAGAATCGTCAGTGCGCAGAGCGCAACAATATCGGCCCTTATCTTGCCTATTATGAACATTGCTACCGTAGCTAAAAGAACAAGAATTGTTATTATCATATTTTCAATTGTTTTGGGGTGGAACATGTGTTTTCTGATGGCAAATATACAAAAAAAATATTGGATATGCAAAGAATTTAAGAGCAATTTAATTTTCGAAGACAAAATAGAGCCAAACGTGACATTCCTATAGTTAATAATGATTAATATTGCAGTTCGTTAATAATGTCTTTCACATTGTAATAATCTAAATTAAAAAAATAATCGTATCTTTGCGCAAGTATAAACATAACTTTATTCTATATAAATGAACGTTTTTATTAAGTCAGATGAGCAGAGTTCAAACTCGTTTGAATACTCTGCCATGGCGAGAAGAGGTAGGATGAAATCCAAGCTTTTAGCACTTGCCCTATGCTTAGCCTTGCTGTGTTCTTGCGATGACGCCGACACTTGCAAAGCAGTCGAGCTACCAAAAATCATTTTTGACACAGACATAGTCGGAAGTACCGACGATTTGGTCGCCCTTTGTGCCCTATACAAATATATGGATGAAGGAAAATGTGATGTCATAGGCATTATAGTGGATCGTGAAGGCGAAAAGAACGCAGCTTGCGTTGATGTATTCAACACCTATTACGGACATCCCGACATTCCGATAGGTCTCGTCAAAAACGGAATAAACAATCCTGTCGTATGGAATGATTATTCAGGCATAGCACAATGGAAAGATTCTGCTGGCAATTGCCTCTTCCACCATACCATAAAGGATTACTCCACTCTCCCCGACGGATGGGAATTATACCGCACACAGCTCCTTTCCGCTCCCTACAAGTCAGTGACCATTGTCTCAGTGGGGTTTGTTACAGCCCTTTCACAGCTTCTCGAAAGTGAAGGAGGACAGCAACTGGTTGCCGACAAGGTAAGGGCATTGTACATTATGGGTGGCAACTTTGCTGTAAGCTCCCCTGATTACAACTTCGCACAAGGTCCGGAGTTTGTGCAGAATTTTATCATGCGATGGCCAGAAAACACGCCTATCTATTTCTCGCCAACTGAGGTGGGCAATGACATCTATTACAGTAAGCAGCAGCTACTTGACGACTTATCGGACATAGAGGTGAATCCGCTGAAAGAAATATATTTGAGAAACGGAGAAGACAAAGCGCTTAGGATGTGGGATCCTCTCACGGTGATCCATGCAGTGGAAGGTGATGAATGGTTCTTGCTTTCGGAATGGGGCAACGTAACGATTGACAGCGAGGGGAACACCACATTCACCGCATCGCCCAATGGCAATTGCCGTTACCAGAAGCCAGGAGATGCCTCATGGAATTCAGCAACTCTAAATAAGATTCGCAATTTAATAAAACAATAACATTAATGAAAAATCGTATTACGACGACAATTACGACGATGATGTTGATGCTGTTCTGTTCCAGCATCAACGTCTTTGCACAAAGTGAAAATGTGGTGCCCTCGGGATATCCTGAGCTCGACGAGTGGGTAAAACAATGCAAGGTTGAACGGCCTAATGCCTTGGGTTATCCTGGCAACTACGACAGCAAGCTCGACAGCTTCTATGACTGGTACACCCAAAACAGGATGGAGAATATCCTTATCAACAATGCCGGCGACCCGTTTGGAAATCCATCAACATTGTCTTCACTGAAGTTTGAACGCGAGGTGATAGAGAGTTTTGCCCCTTTGTATGGTTTCGACCTCGACAATCTATGGGGACTTGTCACCATGAGCGGCACCGACGGCAACAACCACGGCTTGTATTTCGGCGTGAACTATCTGAGGAACAAGACAGGCAAGATGCCTATAGCATACGTATCTGACGAGGCCCACTACAGCAACTACCGCCTTTGCGACCTGCAGAATCTCGATGTGTGCATGGTAAAGAGCAACGAGAACGGGCAGATGATTCCCGAAGAGTTTGAGAAAGTGCTCGACCCCACACGTCCGTGCCTTATGATCTACGCAATGGGATCCACCTTTAAGGGAGCTATAGACGACCAGACAGAGCTCAACAAGATACTCGACAAATATCCCGAGATGGAAGTGTACAGACATATCGACGCTGCCCTGTTTGGAGGCTATCTCCCCTTCACCGAATACAAGGACCTCGTAAACCAAAAGGTTGCCAACTATCAGTCCATTTCCATCAGCGGACACAAGTTCTTTGGCATCGACAGTCCCTGCGGTCTGTTTATCACATCACGCGAGGTATATGATAATCAGAACTCCTTCGACGTTGCATATCTCAACGCAAACATGCGCATGATAAACTGTTCGCGTTCAGGAGTTGAACCACTGAAATTCTGGTGGCTGCTTAAGACCGTAGGCATAGAAGGCTGGACAGAACAAGCCACGGCAATAATGGAGAATACAGCCTACCTCGTGTCGGAACTCACCCGTATAGGATGGCCTTGCAGGAACAACAAATACAGCAACACCGTGTTTTTTAAGCGTCCCGACGACGAGATAGTGTCGAAATACAATCTTGCCAACAGCTACGACGAACGCTTCGGCGGCAACCTCTCCCATGTGGTAGTGATGCAGCATGTCAAGAAGGATGTCATCGACAAGTTTATCGTTGAGCTCGAAGGCACCATGACTTCCACAGCCCAGGTAAAGGCCGATGCCACGATGACAGACAGCTCGGACTAAGTCATTTAATTCCACTCTGCTGTAATAATTTCACGCTGTCCATATATTTCCTTCCCACAGGAAGCGATTTCCCGTCTTTGTCCATTATTATCTCCGACCTCGAAAAACTTGCAATGCGGCATCTTGCCACAAGAAAGGAACGATGTATGCGGATAAACTCGTCTTGTGCCAGTTGGCTCTCCACGATATGCAGCGGTATTTTGGATAGCAGCGAAGAACCGTCGGCAAGATGCACCTTAACGTAATTATCAACAGACTCGACATACAAAATGTTGTCAATGGATACCGCAATGGTCTTGTAATCCGACTTCAACATCAGTTGCCGTTCAGATGATTTCGAAGCCCGTAGCAAATCGTGCATGTGTATCCATTGCTGTGCCTTCTGCATGGCTCGTTCAAAACGCTCGTAGAAATACGGTTTGTGGAGGAAATCCACCGCATTCACCTCAAATCCGTCCAAGGCATAGTGGGCATAGGCGGTGGTGAATATCAGACAGCAAGAAGGCGGAATCTGCTTTGCCAACTCAATGCCCGACGTACCGTTCATCTCAATGTCAAGTAACACCACATCAGGATGACACTCGCGTATGCGTTGCATCCCGACACGCGGCGAACTGTATGTCTCAAGTTCCATACCTCCACTACGTTCACAATATCGCCTGACAATCTCCAAGGCGATGGGTTCATCATCAATAGCAATAACTTTCATAATTCTTCATTTAAGAATATTTCCAACACCACACAGAATATACCGTCGTCGCTATGTCCAATGTCCAGCCGATGACGATTGGGATACAAGAGTTCAAGTCGGCGACGACAGTTCTTTATCCCCGTACGGCCAGATGTCACCTCCAGATGCCTGAAGGTGGAGTTCTTGACCTTAAAACGGAGTCTGTCAGCCTTTTGTGTCAATCTGATATGAATGAAACAAGGCTCGTCGGACGATACACCATATTTGAAGGCATTCTCCACGAACGTGATAAGCATCATCGGCGGAATTGAC
This sequence comes from Prevotella sp., assembly GCA_022771265.1. Classification (GTDB taxonomy): domain Bacteria; phylum Bacteroidota; class Bacteroidia; order Bacteroidales; family Bacteroidaceae; genus Prevotella. The sequence goes on along the minus strand of JALFCG010000095.1, from coordinate 7,028 downwards.
ATGTCGTCGTCTTCCACTTCATGAGTAAACCTCACGTCAGCATTTTCATTAAGCCTCAATTGCTGAAGGGCAATATACTGTTCGATATACTCCACGTCTTCCACCAAAGGAATATATTCCCTGTTGGCATTGTTATACATATATTTAGTGAGATTGATAAACCTCTCAAGTGTCGCTACCGTATTGTCTGATCGTGTGATGAGCAGTCCATAGATGGTGTTGAGCGTATTGAAAAGGAAATGTGGGTTTATTTGAGCCTTATAAAGAGCCAGTTCCGCCCTGTTCCTTTCGTATTCCACCTCCGCCCTTGCCATTTTTTGCCTGTACATCTCTTTGAGCATTCCAACTGCAAGACAGAAGAAGACCACCAAGATATAATGCAGCCATACAGCCTGTTGGTTTTGCCTCATTCCCCAAACGGGATGAGGATAGCTTTTTCGGTATTCCTGATGGATGGTGTATAGCGGGGAAGTGATTTCATACGACGAGAAAAGTGACGTGACCACTATGGAGAGTAATATCATTGTCAATGCCATAATCCGCTTTCTGCCTCCAGCAAACAAGCGTGGGATTATATAATACTTGTATAGGAAATATGTTACATACAGCCATCCCACAAACGAGCTGAAGAACAAGGGATATGTTCCCCACCATCTTTCCACCGGAAATGCGTACATCATCAACGGCAGGAGGATGAAGCAGAATGCCATATCAATGCAAAGCGTTGCGTTAAGCATGTTTTTGCTCAGGAAACCACGTTTCATATTATATGAAAATGCGTATATATTAATTTGTTTGACTTTGCAAAATTACTCATTTTAATTTTTTGCACAAAATTTTATTCGATACTTTCGCCACCGAAATAGATGAATAAGCCACCATTCTATACCAATTACTATTTTCTCTTAGGGCAAATGGCTACTTTTGCAGCAGATTTTTATTAGATACAACAGATATGTATAAGAATTTTTTGCTGATTGTGCTTGCAGGATTGGTAATGGCATCATGCAAGAAAGGTAAGGCGGGAGAGGAATCGTCAGACTATAAGACTCTGACTGTGAAACAAGAGAACCGCACGTTGATCCAGGAATACAGTGCCCGACTCGAAGGACAACAAGTGGTGGAAGTCCGGCCTCAGGTGAGCGGTCTTATCACACGCATCTGTATCCGCGAGGGAGAGAAGGTAAGGAAAGGCCAGCTTATGTTTGTCATCGACCAGGTGCCGTACAAAGCCGCATTGGCAGAAGCTGTTGCCAATGTGGAGAGTGCGGAGGCTAATCTTGCCACAGCAAAACTTAACTTTGAGAGCACGAAAGTGTTACGCGAAAACAATGTGGTGCAAGACTACGAAGTAAAGACAGCAAGCAACGCGTTCGCTGCTGCCAAGGCTGCGCTGGCACAAGCCAAGGCCAAGGAACTCAGCGCACGCAACAATCTTTCCTACACCGAGGTGAAGAGTCCTGTGGATGGCGTTGCAAGTATGATTGCCTATCGTGTGGGATCACTTGTGAGCAGCAGCATTGCCGAACCGCTCGTAACCCTGTCCGACGACAGTAATGTATATGCCTACTTCTCGTTGAACGAGAGCCAGATAACGTCTCTTACCGAACAATACGGATCGCTCGACGAGTTTATTAAGGGCATGCACAACGTGGAACTGCGCATGTCAACAGGAAAGATTTATGGCGAGAAAGGACGCATTTCGGCAGTGAGCGGCATAGTGACCACTGGCACCGGTTCTGTCACCCTGCGTGCCGATTTTCCAAATGCGAAGGGATTGCTGCGCTGTGGAGGCAGTGCCACGGTAAGGATTCCCACTACATTGGAAAAGGCGATAGTGGTGCCACAAGGAGCCACATACGAACTACAGAACAAGACTTTTGTCTATAAGGTGGTGGACGGCAAGACAAAATCCTCTCCCGTAAGCCTTTACCGTCTTAACAACGGTGAGGAATTCGTTGTTGAGGAAGGGTTGAAACCCGGAGATGTCATCATTGCCGAAGGGGCTGGATTGTTAAAAGACGGTGTAGAGGTAAGGAATGAGAAAAACTAAGGGAAGGAATTAATCATGACAGTAAAAACCTTTATAGACCGACCTATATTGTCGGGAGTTATTTCCGTTTCAATAGTTATTGTAGGCCTCATAGGACTGAGCCAGTTGCCTATCGAACAGTTTCCAGACATCGCACCGCCTACGGTGAGGGTGACTGCCACCTACACAGGAGCCAATGCCGAAACAGTGATGAAGAGCGTAATCACTCCACTCGAAGAACAACTCAACGGTGTGGAGAACATGATGTATATGACATCCACCGCCACCAACACCGGTTCCGCTTCCATCAGCGTCTATTTCAAACAGGGAACAGATCCCGACATGTCGGTGGTGAATGTGCAAAACCGCGTCGCCTCGGCACAGGGACTTCTTCCGGCAGAGGTGACGAAGTCGGGAATAACGGTGCGAAAGCGTCAGAGCAACTCGCTGAAAGCCATCTCGCTCTATTCGCCCGACGATTCCTTCGACGCCAATTTCCTCACCAACTATATGAAGATAAACATCGAGCCACGCCTCTCGCGCATTGCCGGTGTGGGCGATGTAAACATCTGGGGAGCAAGCTACTCGATGAGAATATGGCTCGACCCTCAGCGAATGGCGCAATACGGTCTTGTTCCTGCCGACATCAAGACGGTGTTGGACGAACAGAACATCGAGTCGCCAACAGGAACCTTGGGAGCCGAATCAGCCAACACGTTCCAGTATGTGCTGAAATACCGAGGACGATATGAGCAGGAGGAGGACTATGGCAATATGGTCATCAAGTCGCTTCCCGGTGGCGACGTCCTGCGGCTGAAGGATGTGGCACGCATAGAAATGGGAGCGGAGAACTATGCCATGCTCAGTTCCACCAACGGACATGCGGGAGCCAACTGTATGACGGCACAGACATCGGGTTCCAATGCCAACGAGATTATCAAGGAGATAGACAAGGTGACTGCCGACATATCGTCGTCGTTGCCGAAGGGAATGGTATTGGCAGACGTGACGAGCACCAAGGACTTCCTCGACGCTTCCATCGCCAATGTGGTGGAGACTCTCATTGTGGCTATCCTGCTGGTAGTGCTGGTGGTGTATTTCTTCCTCCACGACATGCGTGCCACCCTCATTCCCTCCTTGGCAATCATCGTGTCGCTCATCGGTACCTTTGCCTTCCTATATGTCGTCGGATTCAGTCTCAACCTCCTTACCCTCTTTGCCTTGGTGCTAGTCATCGGCACTGTCGTGGATGATAGTATCGTTGTGGTGGAGGCGGTGCAGGCTCGTTTTGAAGAGGGATATACCTCTGCCTATAAGGCTGCGGTAGATGCCATGGGCGGACTGTCGTCGGCACTGATGACCACCACCATAGTCTTTATGGCGGTATTCATCCCCGTGAGTTTCATGGGCGGTACAACGGGCACGTTCTATACCCAGTTTGGATTGACGATGGCAGTGGCAGTGGCTATCTCGTTGCTCAATGCCATGACCCTCAGTCCGGCACTCTGCGCCCTCATCCTTCGCCCTCGCGCCAATAAGGCACAAGTCGGGAAGATCGGATTCTCCGACCGCTTCCACTATGCCTTCAACACCTCGTTCCTCCACCTTCAGCATAAATACATGACTGGAGTGTCGTTCCTTTTCCACCATAAACGGCTTGGTGTCGGAAGCATCTTCGTGGCTGTCGTCGCTTTGGTGGCATTGATGGGCATAACCAAGACAGGTCTCGTGCCACAGGAAGACATGGGCACTATTAACGTCAATGTGCAGACATCTCCCGGCACCAACCTTGAGGAAACGGGAAAAATAATGGACAGGATTGAACAGTCGATAAAAGATATCCCTCAGATAAAAATCTATTCGCGCGTTACGGGTAAGGATGCCGTACACAACCAGTCGGCGTCTGCCGGTTCGTTCACCATCAGACTGAAAAACTGGAGCGATCGAAAGGAAAAGGGAGACGACGTCAATTCCGTGATGAACGAGATCTACCGTCGCACCGACAGCATAAAGGCTGCCAAGATACGCGTCTCGACGAGTCCGATGATTTCGGGCTACGGCATGAGCAACGGATTCGACCTCTATGTTCAGGACAAGAAGGGAGGCAGTATCGACGATCTGCTGCGATATACCAACAATTTCCTCGATGCCTTGAACAAGCGTCCGGAGGTGTCGCGCGCCTATACCACCTTCGACACCAAGTATCCACAATACCTTGTGGAAGTGGATGCCGCCCTCTGCAAGCGCAATGGCATATCGCCGGCAGATGTGCTCAGCACATTGTCGGGATATGTGGGAGGCAGTTATTCGAGCAACCTCAACCGCTTCACCAAGCTCTATCGTGTGATGGTGCAGGCTGCACCGGAGTATCGTCTGGACACTGAGGCCCTCAACAATATCTTCGTGCGCAACAGCAGTGGTGAGATGTCGCCTGTTTCGCAGTATCTCACACTCACGAGGGTCTATGGTTCGGAGAGTCTTTCGCGCTTCAATCTGTTTTCTGCCATCAGTGTCTCTGGCACGCCTGCCGATGGCTACAGTTCCGGCCAGGCTCTGAAAGCCATTGAAGAAGTGGCTGACGCCACATTGCCTGAGGGCTATGGCTATGAGTTTGGAGGCATGTCACGCGAGGAGGCATCAACGGGCAACACCACAACTTTGGTGTTCGTCATCTGCATCGTCTTCATCTACCTTATCCTTTGTGCCCTATATGAGAGTCTGACCATACCTTTCGCGGTCATCCTTTCCGTACCCTTCGGTCTGATGGGCAGTTTCCTTTTCGCCAAGTTATGGGGATTGGAAAACAACATCTACATGCAGACAGGACTCATCATGCTCATAGGCCTATTGTCAAAGACAGCTATCTTGCTTACAGAATATGCCTCCGACCGTCGTCGTCAGGGCATGACAATCACCGCCGCTGCCATGTCTGCCGCCAAGGCTCGTCTGCGTCCTATTCTGATGACCTCAATGACAATGGTGTTTGGCATGCTTCCCCTTATGTTTGCTCACGGTGTTGGTGCCAACGGCAACATCTCCGTAGGTGTAAGCACCGTAGGCGGAATGTTGTTCGGCACAATCGGTCTGCTCTTCGTTGTTCCCACCCTCTTCATCGTATTCCAGACAATACAGGAGCACTTCAAGCGGAGCTGAGGACGACAAGGCGGTTGAACTGTCCCTTTGATAGTTTTTGTGAACAGCAATTACCATAAATGTACCAGCAATTATCAAAAAATATTTTCTTTAATTGCTGAGTAATTGCTGGGAATTGCTGTTCAACAAAAAAAACAATGGGCACCCTATATATTTATCCCATACTCCTCAATTTTGCGATAGAGCGTGGTCAAGCCTATCTTAAGCAGTCGAGCAGTTCCATCACGTCTTGCCATCGTTTGGATACATTTATTGTATAATATGTTATCTGCCTACGACCGACTTCCCTTCCACGTAGACCGATAGAATATTAGTAGGAAACCGAATATCTCAAGTCGGCCGATAAGCATCAGAGAAGAGAGTATCCATTTAGCAGCATCTGGCAGTGCAGCCCAAGAGAAGACTGGTCCGAAACTGCCCAATCCTGGTCCTCCATTGCCCATTGACGAGATTACGGTGCTCATCGCCTCGGTAAAGTCCACACCGGATGCCATCAACAGTGTCCAGCCTATAAAGGCAACCGACAGATAGGCTGCAAAGAATACCAGAACCGTTGTCAACAACTTATTGTCAAAGAGCCCTCCCACTCTCACTGGCAGAACGGCACGCGGATGGAGTATCTGACGAAACTGGTTGCGTATGCAATTGGCGATGATTATGAGTCTGAGATTCTTTACTCCTCCACTTGTTGACCCGGTACATCCGCCCGACAACATTGCAAAAATCAGCAGCATCCACGTGAATGGCGGCCATAGGTTGTAGTCATCAGTGGCAAAACCGCACGAGGTATGACAGGTAACCACTTGGAAAAGTGACTTGCGGAATGCCTCCTCTGCACTATAGCCGTTATTCAGGAAGAGCACTGCCGAGATAATAAGGGTTAGCAGACCAACGGAGCAAGCAAACCATTTCAATTCCACAAATTCCCGTAGTTTTTTCCATTTACTCTTGAAGGCAACGATATATAGCGAGAAATTTATGGCAGAAAGCAACATGAATATCGACACCACATATTCTATATATGGAGAATGCCAATAGGCTATGCTTGCCTGCTTGGTAGAGAAGCCTCCTGTGGCAGTGGTGGTCATCGAATGGCAAAGGGCATCAAACAGTCCCATGTCGCCAGCCATCAGCAGTGCGCTCTCTACAGCAGTCAACAATATATACACCATAAAAATATACTGCGCCATGACACGAGTCTTGGGACAAAGCTTATTATGGGTCACGCCCGTTACCTCCGACAGGTAGAGCATCTGACTGCTCGCCCCGAAACCAGGTAAAAGGACTATGGTGAAACATACAATTCCCAAACCGCCTATCCATTGCGTCAGACTTCTCCAGAACAATATACCATGGGGCATGCTTTCTATATTGTCCAATATGGTGGCTCCTGTAGTAGTGAAGCCAGACATGGTCTCAAAGAAGGCGTCGGTGATATTTGGGATGAAACCGCCCCATAGGTAGGGAACCATTCCGAAAACCGAGAAAAACACCCAAGAAAGAGCCACCACTATATACCCCTCATTGCGCGACATGGCACACATCTTCCTACGACCATATACCAACAGAAGGGCACTTACTGATAGACATACGGCAAAAGAAACGATGAATGACATAAAATCACTTTCGCCATATATCATTGACACACAGCAGCATGCCAACAACAGCATAGATTCAAATGCCAACAGCAAACCTATCAGATAGGCAACGAACCGATAGCTGACTTCATCTTCAATATTATGAGTTACCCCGTATTGCATTAAATCCATTCCCTATGCCCCTTAGAACCTACGTTGATATTTTAGAAACCTATCCCAACTCCTGCCACAAGATAGACATGATC
>JALFCG010000080.1 GCA_022771265.1 Prevotella sp. | reverse complement strand
TGGTTCTGATGTCATGTTACTTTAAGCTTTGAACACTATAAAGTTACTGATAATCAGCCACTTAACCAAATTTTATTAGTTATATTACGTTAATTAACTCCTTCATTTTCAAACGATTACGTTAGAATTAACAGAGTATTGATTAATGTGTCTGATGTCAATGCTATCGTTAATGTTCTCGCTGAGGTAAAGACGCCTGCTTCGGCTAAGAAGAATTTCTTGGCAACAGCCAATGAGGTCACGACGAACGACAAGATGTATTGTAGTAATATAACAGTCGCTCCAGGAGAAACGGCTACCTTGCCGGTTAATCTCGAGAACAGTGGTAAGTATTGTAGCTTCCAGTTCGATATTCTTCTTCCAAAGGGCATTACTGTTGATAGCACCGTAAACCAGAACGGAAAAGTTCGCTATTCTGCTTCTTTGGTGACTTCAAGATGTGTAGACCACTCACTAACTTCGAATCTTATCCGAGGTAACCGCTACCGTGTAATTGTATTCTCACTTTCAAATACAGATGTTGAAGGAGTAAATGGACCTGTCGTCAATATAAAGTTGAAGGCTGAGGAAGATGCAGCAGAAGGTGATTATACACTTAAGATGGAGCGAGTGGTACTTGCTACGGCTGATGAGAAGGAGTATTATCCTGCTGACAGCGAATCGACGGTCACTGTCTCTGCTAATACAGGTGTCAATAGTATCTCTATTGATCCTTCGTCCGTGAAGGTCTATGACTTACAAGGTCGTAAGGTGAATAAGCCTACTCAAGGCGTGTACATCGTAAACGGCAAGAAAGTCGTCATCAAGTAACCTCTTTGTATTAACGTATAAGAATGAGCCTGCTGCGGAATTACCGTAGCAGGCTTTTTTCTGTATGCTCGGCATAAGAGCAGTATCTAACGGGTGCAAGTCCTGAGTAAGCCCTAATTGTCAGGGGCAAGGCGAAAGCCAAGGTCGAGTTCGGAGCGAAGGTTGTCGCCAGCATCGTGAACAGTTACACCTACGTCGACAATCTCTATTGGGACGCCTACAACGAGTCGTCCGACCTCGCCACGCAATTGGAACTCTATAAAAAGCGCTACGGCATGCTGCCACAGGAAGTACAAGCGGGCAAGCTCTACCTCGGGAAGGTGAACAGGAATCTTATCAAGACAAGAAGAGGGCCATCGGAGAGAGGAATGAGATAGAGGCCACATTCGGAACCTCCAAGCGAGTTTACCGGGCAAACGACATCAGGGCGAAACTTGACGACACGGCTTGCACAAGGATAGAAGCTTACTTCTTCACTAACGTAATGTAGTTCCTTAGGAGACTTCTTTGTCTCGTTTTTGTGGATTTGGCCTTAGATCCCCTCAAAAAGCGAATAGAAGAAATCGCAGACAGCCTCGCGGGGATTTTTGCCGCCCCACAAGGCGGCTTGGCTAAAATAAATTAGTAGACCCTAAGTACGTGCGAAAAGCAGACTTAACAGCTATTCGCACTCAACATTCTCAAAAGTCAATGGGCGAATTCGTCTTTTCTGTCAACACGGCTACGCCCAGCGTCTCACGCCGGCTCTCACACGAGCCCGCTCCTTCTCATACCTTTTATTGCCCCTCGTCTCACACGAGCCACAAGCATCTCTATCTGATCTTACCTTCCTAATTCACAAATATCTGTGCGTTTCGGTTCTTCTGTGCCCTCCGTGGGAAAACTATCCCGCTTGTTCTTTGGCGCCTATGATGCAAAGGTCGTCTCCCACAGACGTTTGACAATGTTGAAGGTTGAGTGCTGAATGTTCATTCAACACTCCACAAAATTCATTCCACATTCAACACTCCACATTCAACATTATAATTCACACAACCTGAAGGCGTCGGCGTCGTGGAGCACGGGAAACTGCTTGCGGAAGGCCATCAGGCGCGGCATGTTGAGCTGGGCCGTGGCCGACGATTCCTGTCCGTCGACACATGCGGCGAGCAGAGTGCCCTGAAAATCGACGATGGCCGAACCTCCGTTGTAATTGACCTGCGCCTTGCCCACACGGTTCACCCCAACCACATAACACTGGTTCTCGATGGCGCGGGCACGCAACAGGAGGTCCCAGGCCTGACGGCGCCCCTCAGGCCAGTTGGCCACATAGAGCACCAGATCGTAGTCGTCGTGGTTGCGACTGAACACCGGGAACCGAAGGTCGTAGCATACCTGCAGCAGGATGCGCACGCCACGCCACTCTACAACAACACGATCACGGCCCGGCGTGAACGCCTTGTCCTCGCCCCCATAGGTAAAGAGGTGCCGCTTGTCGTAAAACGCAAGTTCACCGTCGGGCTTCACAAAGTAAAACCGATTGTAATAACGCTCACCCTCCCGGATGGCGATGCTTCCCGCCACCGCAGCTTGCGTGGAGGCCGCCATCGCCGCCATCCACCGCAGCGAACCGCCATCGCCCTCGGCAATGCCCTCGGGCTGCGTGGCAAAGCCCGTGGAGAACATCTCCGGCAACACAATGAGATCGGTAGGGCCAAGGTGCTCAATCAGTTGACTGATACGTTGGCGGTTGGCCTCGGGCTGCGCCCAGAGGATATCGATTTGAAGAATGGTGATGTTCATACTTTGCGGTGTTGGGTTAGAAACTATCGTGTGGCGCGGGGAGCCATTCGTGTTATGCCTTCACAAACGCTGCCGCCACGCACACTTTACATGCTGCGTAAAGTTACAAAATACTCGTGACAGTAAGTATCAAGAAAGCGGAAAATATCATTCCAACAAGCCCATCAACGATCGACTCAACAATCCATTCTTCTAAACAAACCATCGCCAAGCCAACGGATTCATCACGCAAAAGTAACGCCACTCAACAAATTGGGAGGCAACGAATTAACCAGAAAAGAGCACAAAATAAGCAATAGCACAATAAAGCCACATGATTGGACGATTTAATCACACCATGGCGAGCCTATCTACGAAAAGAGCGCATGCCTTGGAGGTATGCGCTCTTTTCGTGAGGGGGATTAGTCGTCCCAAACGGTATTGACTGTATTCTGTTTGGCAAACTCGTTCTCCTCGTTATCTACCTGGACCATAGTGGATTGAACCTTATACACAGAACCGCTTCCAGCGAGCATGGGCTCTGTATCAATAACCTTGGCTACAACGGCCGGCTTGGAATATTCTTTCTTCATCATAGGTTTTCGTTTATTATCTGATTATCACTTTCTTTCCATTCACGACATAAAGGCCTGGAGCAGCCTTGCCGACCACACGCTGCCCAATAAGGTTATAA
>JALFCG010000050.1 GCA_022771265.1 Prevotella sp. | reverse complement strand
AGCTTCGGCGCTCACCTACTCCACCCTTCTTGCCATTGTACCGATACTCGCGGTCGTTTTTGCCGTAGCACGCGGTTTTGGCTACAACAAATACATAGAGCTATGGTTTCGTGACGCCTTCAGTTCACAACCAGCAGTGGCAGAGACCCTTATCGGTTTTGTCAACAGCTATCTCATACATACTCATAGCAGCATTTTCCTCGGTGTGGGTCTCGTGGTTATGCTCTACACAGTACTGATGCTTGTGATGAACATCGAACGAGTGTTCAATGCCATTTGGCAGGTTAAGCGCCAACGTAGCCTTTTCCGCACCTTCACCGACTATATGGCAATGTTGTTCATGTGTCCAATAGCCATAGTGCTGATGTCTGGTGTCAGTTTCTTCCTTGCCAACATTGCAGGACTCATGCCTTACGTCTCGGTTCTCACCCCTACGGTAAAGTTACTTATCAACATTTCACCTTTCATCATCATGTCCCTGATATTTATCGGGCTTTACATCTTCGTTCCAAATACCCACGTCAAATTCACCCATTGCATTGCCCCTGGAATATTAGCTGGCGTGGCAATGCAAATACTACAGTTTGCATACATCAATTCACAGATATGGGTATCAAGCTACAACGCCATCTACGGTTCCTTCGCAGCCTTACCACTATTCATGCTATGGATTCAAATAAGCTGGACGATATGCCTCTTTGGTGCCGAATTGTGCTACACGAGCCAAAACGTTGACTACTATGACCTCAACGCCACCACCAACGACATCAGCCACCGCTATCGCCTTATGCTCTGTGCCCTGTTGCTGTCTTCACTTTGCAAACGACACGACGAAGGAGGGCAGCCATATTCCGCCAATGAACTACGCGATAAGACAAGTATTCCAATCCGTATTGTTAACGACTTGCTTTTCAAGATGCAAGAAGCAAAACTCATTTGTGAACTATCATGCGACGAGAAAGGCGAACAGACAAGATTTCTGCCGGCCATAAGCGGCGACAAGATGTCTGTAGGATTAATGATTGACCGTCTGGAATCGGTAGGCCAATGGAAACTGTCGCTACCTGACGACCTGCTCAAGTCACCCTCATGCCAAAAAGCTGTCAAGCTTCGCTCAAGTTACTTGCAGGCATCACGAGACATTTTACTTCGAGACTTATAATTACGAACATTAATATAATATTATAAATATGTATAGAACAAATACCTGTGGAGAGCTCAGACTCTCTAATGCTGGCCAGTTAGTGACACTGGCAGGATGGGTGCAGCGTACACGCAAGATGGGAGGCATGACCTTCGTAGATTTGCGCGACCGCTATGGTATCACCCAGCTCGTTTTCAACGAAGCAAAAGATGCCGAACTGTGCGAACGTGCAAACAAGCTCGGACGCGAATACTGTATACAAGTAAAAGGTACTGTCAGTGAGCGTGAAAGCAAGAACAAAAACATCCCAACGGGCGAAATTGAGATTATCGCCGCTGAACTGAACATTCTAAGCGACAGTGTCACACCTCCATTCACTATCGAGGACAATACTGATGGAGGCGACGACATTCGCATGAAATACCGCTATCTCGACCTTCGTCGCGCTTGCGTCAGAAAGAATCTTGAGCTTCGCCACCGTATGACAATCCTCATTCGCAATTTCTTGGACTCAAAGGATTTCATAGAAGTGGAAACACCTATTCTCATTGGCTCGACACCTGAGGGAGCCCGTGACTTTGTCGTTCCTTCACGCATGAATCCCGGACAGTTCTATGCTCTTCCACAAAGCCCTCAGACACTAAAGCAGCTCTTGATGGTCAGCGGATTTGACCGTTATTTCCAAATTGCGAAGTGTTTCCGCGACGAAGACCTGCGTGCCGACCGTCAGCCAGAGTTCACGCAGATTGACTGCGAAATGAGCTTTGTCGACCAAGAAGATGTCATTGGACTGTTTGAAGACATGGCACGCTGCCTCTTCAAGGAAGTAAGAGGCGTGGAACTGCCTGAGAAACTTCAACAGATGACATGGCACGAGGCTATGCGTCGCTTCGGAAGCGATAAGCCAGACCTTCGTTTCGGTATGGAATTCGTTGAACTTATGGATGTATTGAAAACAGGGTCATTTGCAGTGTTTGACCAGGCAGAGTATATCGGAGGTATCTGTGTGCCAGGATGCGCTGACTACACACGCAAGCAACTCGACCAGTTGACAGACTTTGTAAAGCGTCCACAAGTTGGCGCAAAAGGTCTGGTCTATATCAAGTACAATAGCGACGGTACTGTCAAATCAAGCATCGACAAGTTCTACAGCCAGGAGGTACTCTTGCAAGTCAAAGAAAAGATGGGAGCAAAGGACGGTGACCTTGTGCTGATTCTCAGTGGCGACAAGACAAACAAGACACGCACGCAGCTCTGCACCCTACGCCTTGAGATGGGCGACCGTCTTGGACTTCGCGACAAGAACAAGTTCGAATGCCTCTGGATTGTCGATTTCCCATTGTTTGAGTGGAGCGACGAGGAGCAGCGTCTTATGGCGACTCACCATCCGTTCACAATGCCTAACCCCGACGACATTCCTCTTCTCGACGAGCATCCGGAACAGGTTCGCGCCAAGGCCTACGACTTCGTGTGCAACGGTATAGAGGTAGGAGGCGGAAGTCTTCGTATTCATGACGGCAAGCTGCAGGAGAAGATGTTCAACATTCTCGGTTTCACACCAGAACGCGCAATGACGCAATTTGGTTTCCTTATCAATGCCTTCAAGTACGGAGCACCACCTCACGCAGGCCTTGCTTTCGGTCTCGACCGCTTTGTAAGCATAATGGCAGGACTTGATTCCATTCGCGACTGCATTGCTTTCCCGAAGAACAACAGCGGACGCGACGTAATGCTTGACGCTCCAGGCGAACTTGACCCGAAACAGCTTGAAGAGCTGCAACTTAAGGTTGACCTACGTCAAGAATAGCACTGTACCACATTGACTTACGTCAAAAAATAAATATTTATCGGCAACAAAGATGAAAAAGAAGCATTTTTGTTGCCGAAAAATTTTGTCGTTTCGATTATTTAACTTAATTTTGCAACAGGATCGAGAGAGAGATCCCATCTAAACAGGTTTTATATTATTATATTATGGCAGAAAAGAAAACTACAAAGAAGGAAGCAGCTGCAAAGACAACTGCAACAAAGAAGACAACAACAGTAAAGAAGACTTGTTCAAAGAAAGCAACTGTAGCTGTTACAGCAGAGAATGCTGGTTTCAAGGCTGGTGACGTTTACCAGGCACTTGCAGCAGCTGGTTCTGCAATGACCATCTGCGAAATCGCTAAGACTGCAAATATTTCTGAAGAAGACGTTCTTCTTGGTGCTGGATGGCTCTTCAAGGAAGGTAAGATTGTATCAGTAGAAGACAAAGTTACATTGGCTTAATTTTTATCACTAAAATAAAAAAGGCTGGTAACAATAGTGTTGCTGGCCTTTTTTCGTTTGATACAATGACAACCTACGACTCCTACGTAATAACAGTTCTGCTAAAAATGGGTGACAAGGGCATTTCTCTTCGCAACCTCGTGAGAAGTGTTTACAACCTTTGCACAACGTTTTTCTTTACCCCTGATTATGACGATGTCTATCGCAAGGTTCAACAATACGTTCTAAGGAACTCTGCCTCACAGTCGTCACTCATCGAAAGGATGTCCACGAGAGGATACTACCGACTGAACAAAAACTCCGTTGTAGCCGAGCAACTTATTCTACAATTCAATACCGACAACAACGAAGACTTTTAGGTCGTATGGGGGTTCTCCATATACACATTCAGAAGTCCTTCTGCCGTATTTTTCCAAGAAAACAGTTTTGCCCTTTGGATTCCATATTCCACAATCTGGCACCGTAATTCCATGTCATTTTCAAGCCTCAGCATCATTTGTGCTATATCTTCTGCATTCTCAGGATTGACAAGAGCTGCTTTATCCCCTGCTATTTCCGGCATCGACGACGTGTTGCTTGTAATGACCGCTGTGCCAGAAGCCATTGCTTCCAGAAGCGGAATACCAAAACTCTCTCTCAACGATGTGTACAGGAAAGCGAAGGCATTACTGTAAATATATGGCAAATCCTGATTTCTAATGTATCCTGCTACTACGACACTCTCCCGTATGTTCATTATTCCATACCGTTTTAATATCGTATCCACCTCATGTTGTTTCAAGTCTGCCACAAGTAATTTCCTTTTTTCACTTGATTTTCCATAATATTGGGCATAAGCTAATATGGTACGTTCGGTATTCTTCTTTGGGTCGGTATTGCCAAGAAAGAAAAAGTAGCCGTCAGTGTCAATATACTTACCGACAATGTCCTTCTTGTAAGGTTGCGGTATAAACCATTCGTTATACCCATTGTATATCATAGCCACCTTCGACTCCAGCATGCCGAGTCTTTCCGTGATATTCTTCTGTTCAAAACGTGAGACGGTGATTATCCTTTTGCACTTTCCAAGTATGCGTGGAACGACAAAACGCCTGTACAATCTTCCGAGATTTTGGTAGAGCGACGAATTCTTCGACTCGCTTGGCTCAAGAAAAATTATATCATGAAGAGTAAGTATAAGCGGAATATCGCAAAACAACGGTGCAGTATTGCTAGTACAGTGAAGCAAGTCAAGAGAGAATTTGCCTGCAGCACGAGGCAAGGCATACTGTTCCCAAAGCGGGTATGTAGGACAAGGTACTTCAATGACGTGACAATTGAATGTACTTTGCAAGCATCTGTCAGGACCAGGTTTGACAAAGACAAAATATTCATTTCTCTTGTCAATTTTCTGCAATTGCTTTATTTCTTCCAGCACTACAAAGTCCATTCCGTGTTTCCTGTGACGGAAAATGCGCTGGGCCTCTATTCCTATTTTCATTGTCTGTTTATATTTTTCGTTTCACTTCTGCCGGTACTCCAGCCACAATCGAGTTTGCCGGCACATCACGCGTGACTACAGCTCCTGCAGCAACCACCGAATGGTTTGCTATTCTCACTCCTGGAAGTATGACAGCGTTTGCTCCTATCCACACATCGTCTTCTATCACTATTTGCTTCGTATCAACACCCTGCTCGCTAATGGGTTTTGTGTCATCGCCGAACCTGTGGTTAAGAGCAGAAATGACCACCCCCTGTGCAATAATCACATGCGAACCGATACTGACAGGTCCTATCACAGTTGAATGAATTCCAACCCTGGTGCAGTTGCCGATTGTCACGTCACCTACTGCATTGTTGATACACGCGAAGGACTCAATCACACTCCTCTTTCCTATTGAGAACAAGCGGTATGGAGGCGTGTCCATCCGGGCACTATGGTAAATCTTTGCCGACCAAGCCCTTTTCTGAATCAATGGCATAACCATTCTCACGTAC
>JALFCG010000044.1 GCA_022771265.1 Prevotella sp. | reverse complement strand
GACAAGCCAACGACTCGTGCTACTCTTATCATTACCATACGTGATGTTTTGTGGCAAGAACTTCCAGAGAGTTATAGCGAAGAAAGTATAAACTACTACCGAGATACCATTTACAACTATGTTAGTCAAAGATATGGTGGTGTGGCATAAAACTAAAAATGGACGAAAATGAATCGACTCGTTATCATAGGAAATGGCTTTGATATGGCACACATAGCTCTTGACTGTGTCGGATGTATAGGTCGTATTGCCCGTGGCCAGTTCTGAAATCGCTCTCAGAATAGTGTCAGAGCTGCAGGTACGCAGAATTCCTCCAAAAGGAGTGATTTCCTTAGATTTTATTTGTACCTTTGCCATGTCATTGATGATTTTTGCTTGTTTTGATTTGCAGCACTAAGGTAAGTGAAAAATCTGACATGGCAAAATCCTGGGCAATACTTTGTTGCCTAGGAACTTAAAAAGAAAGCTAAACTAAAGTGCTGCGGAATTTAGGTTACAGAAAAAAGGCATGGTCTCGTAAACAGGTACTGAGATTTGGTTGAAAAAGGGAGTGAGGGAAAAATAAATGGTAAGAAGTTTGTGTAAACCAAGAAAAAGTGGTAACTTTGCAGCCGAATTACGTAATTTTGAATATTTTAGCTTGAAGACATTTGAAGAATTAGGCGTCAGCGAAGAGATTCGCCACGCCATTGAGGAATTGGGTTTCGAGAACCCAATGCCCGTACAGGAGGAAGTCATCCCTTATTTGCTTGGCAACAGAAACGACGTTATCGCACTGGCACAAACCGGTACGGGCAAGACTGCCGCGTTCGGTATTCCAGTGCTGCAGAAACTCGACCCGAAGAGCCGTGAGACACAGGCACTGGTGCTCAGCCCTACGCGAGAGTTGTGCCTGCAGATTGCCGACGACCTGAAAGATTTCTCGAAACACATGAAGGGAGTGAACATCGTGGCAGTGTATGGAGGAACGTCGATAGAAAACCAGATACGATCACTGCGCCACGGAGCACAGATAATCGTTGCCACTCCGGGACGACTCATCGACCTCATGCACCGCGGAAAGGCGAATTTGGAGAACGTGAACAATGTGGTTCTCGACGAGGCTGACGAGATGCTCAACATGGGCTTCGCCGACAGTATAAACGAGATATTTGAGGGAGTGCCGGAAGACCGCAACACCCTTCTCTTCTCTGCCACCATGAGCAAGGAGATAGAGAAAATAGCAAAGAGCTATCTGCGTGAGTATAAGGAGATTGTGGTGGGTAGCCGCAACGAGGGCGCTGAGAACGTAAACCATATATACTATCTTGTGAATGCCAAGGACAAATACCTGGCACTGAAACGAATAGTGGATTTCAACCCGAAGATATTCGGCATAATCTTCTGCCGCACAAAGCTCGAGACACAGGAGATAGCCGACAAACTGATACACGACGGATACAACGCCGAGAGCCTCCATGGCGACCTCAGCCAGCAGCAACGCGACCTGACGATGCAGAAGTTCCGCCAGCATCTGACCCAGCTTCTTGTGGCAACAGACGTGGCTGCACGCGGCCTTGACGTTGACGACCTGACACACGTAATCAACTTCGGATTGCCCGACGACATAGAAAGCTATACGCACCGAAGCGGACGAACAGGACGTGCCGGAAAGAAAGGCACCTCAATATCCATTATCCACACACGAGAGAAGCACAAGATGCGTGCCATAGAGAAGGAGATTGGCAAGGCGTTTGTGGAAGGAGAGATACCTTCGGCAAAGGAAATCTGCAAGAAGCAGCTCTACAAGGTGATGGACCAAATAGTGAAAACCGACGTCAACGACGAGGAAATCGACCCGTTCATGAAGGACATCAAACGCTATTTTGAGTTTGTGGACAAGGAAGAACTGATAAAGAAAATAGTCAGCATGGAGTTCGGAAAGTTCCTCGCCTACTATGCCGATGCACCTGAGATAGAGAAGCCTACGTCGAAGTCTGCCCGACAGGAGCGCAAGGGCGAGCGTGGCGGACAGAGAGGCGAGCGTGGCGATAGAAAGCGTGGCGCAAGAAAGGCTGAGAGCGGCTATCGCCGACTGTTCATCAACCTTGGAAAGGCCGACGGTTTTTATCCGGGCGAGGTGATGCAATATATCAACAAGCACGTGGAAGGAAGGCAGGAAGTGGGTCATATCGACCTTTTGAGCAAGTTCTCCTATATTGAAGTGCCTGAAAAAGACGCGGCAAAAGTGATGAGGGCACTCGACGGCACTGTGTACAAGGGACGTGAAGTGCGCTGCAACGATGCCGACGAGAAAGGCCACGGCCGTAAGTCGGAGGCAAAAGGCAGTGAAGGCAAGAGGGAAAGGTCGCGCAAGGCGGAACCAAGGAACGGCACCGAAAAGCCAAAGAAGCGCCGCGGAGCAAGCAAAGACACCTTCACGGACGATAACAGTGGCGACTGGCGCCAGTTTTTCAAAGGCAACGACGTTAAGTTCAGGGACGACGAACCTGACTTCAGCGAGGAAGGCTGGGCTATGAGAAAGCCGAGAAAGAAATAAAAAGCAGGGAGTTTTCTCCTTAGTGACATAAAGAAGAGCAAAATTTAACATTTCGCAAAGTTCTTGATTATAAGAGCTTTGCGAATGTTTTGTATAGTAGTTTTACGTTTTCCCGAAAAAAAAGTGGGGAAAAGTGGGGTAATGTGGGGGAAAATGTTTATCTTTGCAAACGAATTCAATACACTTGTATATACATGCGTTTTTTAGGTAAGACAGATGCAAAGTTGGACATCAAGGGACGAGTGTTCCTTCCTGCCTCCTTCCGCAAGGAACTTCAGGGTTCCGGTGCGGACAGGCTTGTATTGCGCAAGGACGTGTTCAACGACTGTCTTGTCGTATATCCTGAATCAGTATGGAACGAGCAGATGGATGCTCTTAGGCGTAAGCTAAACCGATGGAACAAGGCCCACCAGCAGGTTTTCAGACAGTTTGTGTCGGAGGCGGAAATGGTGCAGCTTGATGCCAGCGGCCGATTGCTTATACCTAAGCGTTGCCTGCAAGTGGCTAATATAGAGCAGGATGTGCAGTTTGTGGGAATGGGCGACACCATAGAGATATGGGCAAAGCAGAACACAGAACAACCCTTTATGGACGCCGAACTGTTCGGGAAGTCGCTTGAAGAACTTATGGGCGGCGATGATTTTGAAGAACCTCAGACGGAAGGAAAGGAGGACGGGAAATGACAGAGGAAAAAGGAAATGAATATCACAAGCCCGTGCTGTTGACAGAAAGTGTTGACGGACTTGACATTAGGCCCGGAGGCATTTATGTGGATGTAACGTTTGGCGGCGGCGGTCATAGCCGGGAGATACTGAGCCGAATGGACCCTACCGCCCATCTCTACAGTTTCGACCAGGATGCCGATGCAGAGAGGAATATTGTTGACGACGATCGGTTCACGTTCGTAAGGAGCAATTTCCGGTATCTGAAAAACTGGATGAGGTATTATGGCGTTGACCATATCGACGGCTTGCTTGCAGACCTCGGCGTTTCGAGCCATCATTTCGACGACGAGACAAGGGGCTTCTCTTTCCGCTTCGATGCCCCTATAGACATGAGGATGAACAAACGGGCGGGGAAGACTGCGGCTGACATCCTTAACGACTACGACGAGGGGAGGCTTTCTGACCTGTTCTTCATCTATGGTGAACTGAAGAACTCACGCCGACTTGCCGCAGCCATAGTAAAGGCACGTGCTGAAAAAGCCATAAGGACCACGTCGGACCTTATTGCCGTGACAGAACCTTTCATGCCCAAGGAACGACAAAAGAAAGACATGGCAAAAGTGTTTCAGGCATTGCGCATAGAGGTCAATAGGGAAATGGAAGCCCTGAAGGAGATGTTGACAGCTGCTGTGGAACTGCTTGCCCCAGGCGGACGACTCTCGGTAATCACCTATCATTCACTTGAGGACCGAATGGTGAAGAACGTGATGAAAACGGGGAATGTGGAAGGACGAGTGGAGAAAGACTTCTTCGGACGTTCCTCGGCAGCTATAAGGCAGACACAAGGCAAACCTGTAGTACCTTCAGCTGAAGAACAACAGGACAATCCAAGAAGCCGAAGTGCCAAGTTAAGGGTGGCTGTGAAAATGGAATAGAGTTGACGCGCTTAATAAATAGAATAATAGTATGGACGAGATAAAAGACGAGGAGAAAGAGCCGAAAATGGCACAAGAACCTGTCGGTGAAAAAAGCGGGGAGGACGCCAGCGTGGACGTGGAAGACGAAAAAAAGTCTTCCACTCTCGACTTGTTGCGTAAGAGCGTAAGCGAGGAAGACAATGCTCCTGCCGCATCATTGACCCTAAAGACCATTCTTGGCGGTGACATTCTCTATGCGGAAATACTGAGAAACCAGCTTTGGACAATAGTGCTGGTAGTATTGTTTGCTGTCGTATATGTCGCTTTCAGGTATCAGTGCCAACAGGACATGATAGCCATCGACAAGATGGAGACGGTGCTCAAGGACGCGAAATATAAAGCCCTCTCAAGCTCCAGTAAACTGACCGAGCGATGCCGCGAAAGCCATGTGCTGGAAATACTAAAGAATAACAAGGACAGTTTGCTGAAGGCATCTGACCAACCACCATATATCATTAATGTACCGGAAGAATGAGTAAGTTTGACAGTGACAAGGTGATGCCTCGCTATTTTGCCATAGCGGTGGTGCTGACACTTCTCGGAATAGCCATCATCGGCAAGGCAATGTATATCATGACTGCCAAGAAGGATTATTGGAACGAAGTGGCTGCAAGGCTTAAACGAGACAGCGTCGATGTGAAGCCGAACAGAGGCAACATTCTAAGCTGTGACGGGCAGCTGATGGCAAGCAGCATTCCAGAATATAAGATGTATATGGACTTCTTGGCTGGAGGTGAAGAGAAAGACTCGCTTTGGAAAGTCAAGGTTGACAGCATATGCATTGGACTGAACAGGATATTCCCGCAGAAGTCCGTCGATGCATTTAAGCGCGACCTGGAAGAGGGACACAGGAAAATGGCGCGCAATTGGCCCATTTGGCCGCGACGTGTCGATTACAACACATATACGGAGGTGAAGAAACTTCCGGTGTTCAACCTCTCGAAATTCAAGGGGGGATTCCACTGTGAGGAATTCAATGCCCGCAGGCGTCCCTTCGGCTCGCTTGCACAAAGAACGGTGGGCGACATGTTTGGTGCAAAGGACACCGCCCGTTGCGGACTTGAGTTGTCCTACGACTCCGTACTCCGTGGAACCAACGGTATAACCCATCGCAGGAAGATTCTTAACAAGTATATGAACATACCCGTGACGCCTCCAATCGACGGATGTGACATCGTCACTACAATAGATGTAGGAATACAGGACCTTGCCGAGCGTGCACTTATCGAGGAACTGAAAGACCCACAGGTGCATGGCGACAGGGGAGTGGTCATAGTCATGGATGTGCCTACCGGTGACATAAAAGCGATGGTCAACATGACTAAATGTGCCGACGGCGAGTATCGGGAGATAAAGAACCTTGCTGTCAGTAACCTGCTTGAACCGGGGTCGGTGTTCAAGACGGCCTCCATAATGGTGGCTCTCGATGACGGTGTCGTCGATACGTCTTACACTGTCGATACGGGATGCGGTATATGGAAGATGTACGGTCGTGACATGAAAGACCATAACTGGCGGCGAGGCGGATATCAGGTCATCTCACTCCCGCGGTCGCTTGAGGTCAGTTCAAACATCGGTGTGAGCAGGATTATTGACGAGCACTACCACAACAATCCCGAAAAATTCGTCGAGGGAATACGGCGTATCGGTCTTGCCAGCGACCTTCACCTTCCGATAGCCGGCTCGACCGCACCGAGGATTCGTATGCCGAAAAAGAACGAACGCGGGCAATATCTCAACTGGAGCAAGACGGCATTGGCATGGATGAGCATTGGTTATGAGACTCAGATACCGCCAATATCCACCGTCACGTTCTATAACGCCATTGCCAATAACGGCAAGATGATGCGGCCGCGCTTCGTAAAGAAAGTGACTAAAAACGGAGAGACGGTTAAGGAATTCCCCCCAGAGGTAATAAAAGCCTCCATTTGCAAGGAGAAGACTTTGAAGGAGATGCAGACCATCCTGGAACACGTGGTGAGTCAGGGGTTAGGGAAAAAAGCCGGGTCGAAGTCGTTTAAGGTGGCAGGAAAAACAGGCACTGCACAAGTGTCGCAAGGCTCAGGAGGATATAAGACTGGCATCACTCACTACCTGTTAAGTTTTGCCGGATATTTCCCCGCAGACAACCCTATGTACAGTTGCATAGTCTGCATAGAAAAGTCAGGGCTGCCAGCTTCCGGAGGCGGCATGAGCGGAGTGGTGTTTCACAACGTGGCAGAAGGGATTATGGCGCGCCATCTGAAGCTAAATGTCGAGGATGCGCGTGACTCGTCATCGGTGTTAATTCCCGATGTGAAGGACGGGAATCTTGTAGCGGCTACATACGTGCTCGACCGTCTGGGTATAAAGAACAATTCGCAATGGAGTGGCAGTTATGCCAATGGGAACCCGATATGGGGCAAAGCGTCGCGACAGAACCGTCACGTGGCGTTGACCCAGCATAAATCACCTGCCAACATCGTGCCTGACGTAAGAGGCATGGGAGCGCGTGACGCTGTATATCTACTTGAAAGTAGGGGATTGAGAACAACCATTCATGGCTGCGGCAAGGTCAAGGAACAAAGTGTCTTGCCAGGAACAGTCGTAAAGAAAGGTGAAGCGTGCATATTGACAATGGAATAATAAAGATAAGGAGATACGAATTATGAAACTGAACGAGATTCTAAGCAAAGTGAAGCCACTCGACATAGTAGGAAATGCTGAAGTGGAGATAACGGGAGTGAACATCGACTCCCGGCGCATAGAGAACGGACATCTGTTTGTAGCCATAAGAGGTACGCAGGTTGATGGACATTCGTTTATTCAGAAAGCAATTGGTCTCGGCGCTGTTGCCGTGCTGTGTGAGCAAATTCCGGAAGATAGGGAACAGGGCGTGACATACGTGGCAGTTGACTCAACGGAAGCTGCTGTCGGCCCTGTCGCAACCATGTTCTATGGCAATCCTACCTCAAGGCTGAAGCTCGTTGGTGTGACGGGCACAAACGGCAAAACAACTATCGCTACCTTATTATATAACATGTTCCGAAAATTCGGCCATCGTTGCGGCCTCCTTTCCACCGTTTGCAATTATATAGAGGATGAGGCTATTCCGGCTGACCATACCACACCGGATCCTATTGAATTGAACCGTCTGTTGGCAAAGATGGTTGAAGCTGGTTGTGAATATGCGTTCATGGAGTGCTCAAGCCATGCCATAGCACAGAAACGTATAGGTGGCCTGAAGTTTGCCGGCGCGCTCTTCACCAATCTCACTCGTGACCACCTTGACTATCATAAGACTTTCGAGAACTACAGGGATGCAAAGAAAGCCTTCTTTGACATGTTGCCGAAGGAAGCCTTCGCCATTACCAACGCTGACGACAAAAACGGAATGGTGATGGTGCAGAACACAAAGGCTACGGTGAAGACCTATTCCACCAGGACTATTGCAGACTTCAAGGCTCGTATCATCGAGTGTCATTTCGAAGGCATGTACCTTGACATCGACGGTCGTGAGGTGGGAGTGCAGTTTATCGGGAAGTTTAACGTGAGCAACCTGCTCGCGGTTTATGGCGCTGCCGTGATGCTTGGCAAGAAACCGGAGGATGTGCTTGTAGTGATGAGCACACTGAAGAGCGTCAGCGGCCGCCTTGAACCGATACATTCTCCCGAAGGCTTTACCGCCATTGTTGACTATGCCCATACCCCTGATGCCCTTGAGAACGTGCTGAATGCTGTCCATGAGGTCCTCGACGGCAAGGGACATGTGATAACAGTTTGCGGAGCTGGCGGCAACCGTGACAAGGGCAAGCGTCCGCTTATGGCTCAAGAGGCAGTCAAGCAAAGCGACAAGGTAATCATAACCAGTGACAATCCACGGTTTGAAGAACCGCAGGACATCATCAACGACATGCTGGCAGGTCTTACACCCCAGCAGATGAAGAAGGTGGTTAGCATAGTTGACCGCCGTGAAGCTATACGCACGGCTTGCATGTTGGCACAAAAGGGAGATGTGATACTCATTGCAGGCAAGGGCCATGAGGATTATCAGGAGATAAAAGGTGTCAAACACCATTTTGACGACCGTGAGGAAGTAAGAAACATTTTTGCACAATAAAGTAAATTATACATAATATGCTTTACTATCTGTTCAGATTTCTTGACCAGTTCGGAATAACGGGAGCGCACATTTGGTCGTACATTTCGTTCCGCTCGCTCCTCGCCCTTATACTGTCCCTGGTCATCTCGGCTTGGTTCGGTGAGAAGTTCATTAAGTATATGAAGCGCCGCAACATCTCTGAAGTGCAGCGTGATGCAAGCATCGACCCGTTTGGCGTGGAGAAAAAAGGTGTGCCGACGATGGGTGGCATCATCATTATCGTTTCTATCCTGTTGCCGATAATATTGCTTGGCAGAATGCGAAATATCTATCTTATACTGATGATTGTCACTACTGTATGGTTAGGTTTCCTCGGCTTCCTTGACGACTATATTAAGATATTCCGCAGGAATAAGGAGGGACTGAAAGGCAAGTACAAGATAGTCGGCCAGGTGTCGATAGGACTTATTGTCGGCTTGGTGCTGTACTTCAGCCCTGACGCTGTCATTCGGGAGAATATCTCTGTGGAAAGACAGAACCAGGAAATGGTAGTGAAGCACAAGAGTAAGGCGGAGAAGTCGCTGAAAACCACAATACCGTTCATAAAGAATCACAACCTTGACTATTCGGAGATAATGGCTTTCTGCGGAAAATACAAGGAGGCGGCCGGTTGGGTGCTGTTTGTCATAATGACCATCATCGTCGTGACGGCAGTGTCAAACGGTGCAAACCTCAACGACGGCATGGACGGAATGTGTGCAGGTAATTCGGCTATAGTGGGTATTGCCTTGGGCATATTCGCTTATGTTTCAAGCCATATAGAATATGCGTCTTATCTTAACATAATGTATATCCCCGGCTCGGAGGAGTTGGTGGTGTTCATTTGCGCGTTTGTTGGAGCTATGATAGGTTTCCTGTGGTACAACGCTTATCCAGCCCAGGTGTTCATGGGAGATACCGGGTCGTTGACTATTGGCGGCATCATTGGTGTGTGTGCCATCATTATCCACAAGGAACTGATGCTTCCCATACTCTGTGGTATCTTCTTTGTCGAGAGTCTCAGCGTCATCATTCAGACTCAATGGTTTAAGATACAAAAACGTAAGGGCAGAAGGGTGAGAGTGTTCAGGGCGACTCCTATTCACGATAACTTCCGCAGGCTTGACTCACAGCTTGACTCTACGAGCAGCTATATATTGCAGAAATGGCCACGTCATCCTTTCCACGAGTCGAAGATAACCATCAGGTTCTGGATTGTGACAATCATTCTGGCTGCTTTGACAATTATTACATTAAAGATTAGATAAGTGATACAATGAAAAGAATAGTTATATTGGGTGCCGCCGAAAGCGGAGCCGGTGCTGCTGTACTGGCTAAGAAAGAAGGGTTTGACGTGTTTGTATCAGATATGTCAACCATAAAGGACAAATACAAAAAGATGCTCGATGACCATGGGATTGAATGGGAGGAGGGACACCATACGGAAGAAATGATCCTTAATGCCGACGAGGTTATTAAGAGTCCGGGTATTCCCGCAACAGCTCCTATGATACAAAAAATCACAGCCAAAGGCATTCATATCATCAGTGAGATAGAGTTTGCAGGACGTTACACTGACTCAAAGATGATTTGCATCACAGGAAGTAATGGAAAGACCACAACCACGTCGCTCATC
Organism: Prevotella sp.; assembly: GCA_022771265.1. GTDB lineage: Bacteria > Bacteroidota > Bacteroidia > Bacteroidales > Bacteroidaceae > Prevotella. Next base: position 26,964 of record JALFCG010000044.1, on the reverse strand, counting down.
TATCACATCTTCAAGGAAGCAGGTTACGACGTAGGCTTGGCTGGAAATATCGGTAACTCACTTGCCTTGCAAGTAGCTGAAGACCCGCACGAATACTACATTATTGAACTAAGCTCGTTCCAGCTTGACAACATGTATGACTTCCGTGCCGACATCGCCATCTTGCTGAACATTACCCCCGACCACTTGGACCGTTATGACAACTGTATGCAAAACTACGTGGACGCAAAGATGCGTATCATCCAGAATCAGACGGAAAAGGACGCGTTCATCTATTGGAACGACGACCCAATTATCAAGCGTGAACTGGAAAAATACGACATTAAGGCAATACAATATCCTTTCTCAGAACTGAAAGAGAATGGCTCGATAGGATATATTGAGGAAGGAGAATACACCATTGAGACTCCTGTTCCATTCAACATGGAACAAGAGGAGATGAGTCTTACGGGTAAACACAATATCTACAATAGTCTTGCGGCAGGAATAGCATCGGATATTTCGGGCATTAAGAAGGAAATCATAAGGAAGAGTCTGGGTGACTTCCCGGGTGTGGAACATCGTTTGGAAAAAGTGGCAACGATTAAAGGCGTACATTACGTCAACGACTCCAAGGCGACAAATGTTGACGCTTGTTGGTATGCGTTGGAAAGCATGAAGACTAAAGTCATTCTTATTATCGGGGGAAAGGACAAGGGCAATGACTATACTGCCATTGAAGAGCTGGTGAGGAAAAAATGTTCGGGCATCGTTTATCTTGGAGCTGACAACTCAAAGCTTCATGGATTCTTCGACCGCCTTGGCATACCGGTACGCGACACTCACTCCATGAAAGAATGTGTCAATGCATGCTATGAAATGGCAAAAACGGGAGAAACGGTGCTCTTAAGTCCATGCTGTGCAAGTTTTGACCTGTTTAAGAACATGGAAGACAGGGGTGAACAGTTCAAGAGTTTGGTAAGAGCGTTGTAAGCCATTGAGTTAATAAAAACGGAATAGACATGAACCATAAGATAGGCAATCTGTTTAAGGGTGACAAGGTCATCTGGATGGTGTTCTTCATGCTTTGCATGATTAGCATCGTCGAGGTGTTCAGTGCTTCGAGCGGTCTTACATATAAGAACAATAACTTCTTCCTGCCAATCATGAAACATTCGATGACCATTATTGGAGGACTCGTCGCAGCTATGGTTATGGTTTATATACCCTGTAGATTCTTCAAGCTGCTGACTCCCGTTCTTATATTGGTTTCTTTCTTTACTCTTTTATGGGTGTTGTTTGCGGGAGAAACCATAAATGGGGCCAATCGAGTAATAGAAATAGCAGGACAGACATTCCAACCCTCAGAGATTGCAAAGGGAACAATGGTGCTCGCGGCTGCACAGATTCTCAGCGCGATGCAGACAGAACGTGGCACAACCGACAAGAAGGCAATGCGTTTCATCTTGTTCCTGCTATTGCCTTTTGCTGCCCTTATCGGCAAGGAAAACCTCTCGACAGCGGCATTGCTCTGTATCGTAATATTCCTGATGATGCTAATCGGACGTGTTCCTATGGTGCAGCTTGGCAAGTTGCTCGGTGTAGTGCTTGTCTTGATAAGTGTGGCTGTCGGTAGTATCATGCTGTTAGGAGACGATGAAAGGGACGCCAACCCAAATCTGACCAAAACGGAAGTGCTGAAAAAGACTGACGGAGAGGAAGTGAAGTCAAAGCCGGGAAGGCTGCAGCGCCTTGGGACATGGAAAGCAAGAATCAGGAAATTCCTCGATGACAAACAGGTAGATCCGAAGGATTATGACCTTGACAAGGATGCGCAGGTCGCTCATGCGAATATCGCTATCGTGTCAAGCAATGTCATAGGCAAAGGCCCTGGTAACTCCGTCGAGCGTGACTTCTTGGCGCAAGCATTCTCAGACTTCATTTTTGCCATTGTCATTGAGGAAATGGGTATCGTCGGAGCTACCGTCGTGGTGTTCCTTTATATCATACTCCTGTTCCGAACGGCGCGAATAGCTAACCGCTGTGAGAATAATTTCCCGGCGTTCCTTGCTATGGGACTTGCCCTGTTGCTTGTCGTCCAGGCGGTGTTTAACATGATGGTCGCAGTTGGTCTTGCTCCCGTGACAGGCCAGCCTCTTCCTTTAATAAGCAAAGGAGGAACGTCAACAATCATCAACGGTGCCTATATCGGAATCATACTCAGTATAAGCCGCTCTGCAAAACGTAAGGTCAAGACGGCAGAACTTGGCAATAATGGCTTGGCTGCTGCTGCTGAAGCGGTATAAATTGACGTAAATGTCAAGCATTTGGCAAAAAAGAGAAAAAAAATCGCCAATAATGGTGTATTAAAGCATAAAATTATTAACTTTGCAGTCAACAACATATATAAATAAGGTATGAGTGACAGTTTAAGAATCATAATAAGCGGTGGAGGAACGGGTGGACACATCTTCCCCGCTGTCTCAATAGCTAATGCAATAAAGGCTGAGAGGCCGGAAGCGCAGATTCTTTTTGTTGGCGCGCAAGGCAGGATGGAGATGCAAAGAGTGCCTGCCGCGGGTTATGAAATCAAGGGACTGCCGGTACGCGGGCTTATTCGTCCGTTATGGTCGCCAAAGAACATCGGTGTGGCAATGGACTATCTGAAAAGTTTGGCGATGGTAAGAAAAATCGTCAAGGACTTTAAGCCCGACGTGGCTGTCGGTGTGGGAGGATATGCCAGTGGCGCGACACTTGATGCCGCTGCCAGGATGGGAATACCATGTCTCATACAGGAGCAGAACTCTTATGCCGGTGTGACCAACAAGCATCTTGCAAAAAAAGCTTCCAAAATATGTGTGGCTTATGACGGTATGGAGAGATTCTTCCCGAAGGACAAACTAATGAAAACAGGCAACCCCGTACGTCAGAACCTCCTTGAGACGACAATGACACGCGATGAGGCTATCAAGTCGTTTGGCCTTGACCCCGCGAGGAAGACTGTACTTTTTGTCGGAGGAAGTTTAGGGGCACGAACCATAAACGAAAGCATATTACGCCGACTGGACACCATAAGAAAGTCGGACGTGCAGGTTATCTGGCAAACAGGTAAATACTATAATGCCAAGATAAACGAGAGACTGGAGGCCGTGGAGCCGATACCGAACCTTGTAGTCACTGATTTTATCAGCGATATGGGAGCGGCTTACAAGGCTGCTGACCTGGTGATAAGCCGTGCAGGGGCAAGCAGCATTTCCGAATTCTGCCTTATAGGAAAACCTGTCATACTGGTTCCGTCGCCTAATGTGGCAGAAGACCACCAGACGAAAAATGCCATGGCTTTAGTGAACAGGCAGGCTGCTATGATAATGAAGGATGCCGAGGCTCCCAATGCACTTCTTGACCTCGCTCTCGAGACAGTGAACAGTGATGGCAAGCTGGAGAGCCTTAGCCTGAATATCAAAAAGCTCGCTCTTCCTGACTCGGCAACGATTATAGCGATGGAAGTGCTGAAACTGGCAGGGAAGAAGTAAGTGTTTTCCTATAGTGTATAACGATTAACTATTGTTTGTAAAAGTGGAACTAAAAGACATAAAAGCAGTTTATTTCGTAGGAGCAGGTGGTATAGGAATGAGTGCTATTGCCCGTTACTTCCTTAACAAGGGAATCGTGGTGGCTGGCTACGACAAGACCAAGACTCCTCTGACCATACAGTTAGAGAAAGAAGGTATGCTCGTTCACTACGAGGAGAATGTGGATGATATCCCACAGGCCTGCAAGTCAAAGGATTCCTGCCTTGTAATCTATACTCCGGCAATCCCTTCCGAACATAAGGAACTCGCATATTTCCGCGAGAACAATTTCGAGATAGAAAAACGTGCACAGGTTCTTGGCACTCTCACGCGCACACATAAAGGATTGTGTGTCGCGGGAACTCATGGCAAAACGACTACGTCAACCATGTGTGCACACATCATGCACCAAAGCCACATTGACTGTAATGCGTTCCTTGGAGGAATATCCAAGAACTATTCCACCAATTACATTTTGAGCGACAGCGACTATGTGGTGATAGAGGCTGACGAGTTCGACCGGTCGTTCCACTGGCTGCGTCCTTGGGCGAGTGTCATAACTTCTACTGACCCTGACCATCTTGACATTTACGGCACGAAGGAAGCCTATCTCGAAAGTTTTCGTCACTATTCCACGCTCATCCAGCCCGGAGGCGCTCTTGTCATTCGCAAGGGACTTGAGATGAAAGACGAGATTCAAGATGGCGTCGCGAGATATGAGTATAGTCGCGATGAAGGTGATTTTCATGCCGAGAATGTCATTATTGACAATGGAGAGATTACCTTCGACTTTATCTCTCCAATAGAAAACGTTAAGGGCGTAAGGCTCGGTCAGCCCATTCCAATCAACATTGAGAATGGAGTGGCTGCGATGGCTATGGCACAGTTGGCCGGATGTACGGCGAACGAGTTAAGGTCAGGAATGGAGACATACAAGGGCGTTGACCGTCGATTTGATTTCAAGATAAAGACCGGCTCACTCGTTTTCCTCAGTGACTATGCCCACCATCCGCAGGAAATTTATCAGAGTGCAAAAAGCATAAGGGAATTGTATCGTGACAAGAAAATCACCGCCTTGTTCCAACCACACCTATATACACGCACCCGTGATTTCTATAAGGACTTCGCCCGAAGCCTGAGCCTTCTTGACGAAGTAGTGCTATGTGACATCTATCCTGCCCGCGAACAGCCGATACCTGGAGTTTCGTCAAGGTTAATTTATGACAACCTTGAGCCACAAGTTAAGAAGGAGATGATCAGCAAGGAACAGGTGCTTGATTATGTAAACAATCACGACTTTGAAGTTCTTGTCGTGCTTGGGGCAGGAGACCTTGACAACTATGTGCCTGACATTGAAAAGGTACTAAGAAGTAAAATAAAAGATTGACAAATAAGAAACAAAACAGGAAACAATGGACTGGAAGAAAATCGCCATCATCGCCATCGATGCCTTGTTAGCAGTTTATTTGCTGCTTGCCATCACCGCTTTCAATAATCCTGAAAGTGATGACACGGTGTGTACAAAGGTAAAGATTGATATAAAAGACGGAATGGTTGACGGTTTCCTCAATGTTGATGAGATAAAGGCTATACTGGTAAAAAAGAAGATTTATCCATTGGCAAAACCGATGAGCTCAGTCGATGTGCGGGAAATAGAAGAAACTCTTTGTCACAGTCCATTTGTCAATCAAGCGCAATGTTACAAGACGCAGAGCGGACACGTTTGCATTGAACTTACCCAAAGGATGCCGGTTATTAGGATAAAGGCAAGCAATGGTGACGATTATTACATAGACAGTCAGGGAGGAATAATGCCAAACGTAAAATACTGCTCAGACATAATTATTGCAACAGGGGCAATAAACCGTAAATACGCGCAACAGGTATTGCGGAAAGTAGGAAATATCATTCTTGCGGATAAATTCTGGCAAAGTCAGGTCGTGCAACTGAATGTGCTTGCTGACGGGACACTGGAAATGGTACCGCGTGTAGGGGAACATATTGTATATCTTGGCTCGACGGAAGATATTGAAGGAAAACTGGGAAGGTTGGAGAAATTCTATAAGTATGGGCTTAGTCAGGCTGGATGGAACAAGTATTCATACATTAACATGGCTTTTGACAACCAAATAATTTGCAAAAGGAAACAACATAATAATAGTACACTGTAACAAGATGGCAACAAAGGAATTTATCGTAGCAATAGAGCTTGGCTCATCAAAGGTGACAGGCATCGCAGGACAGAAGAACCTCGACGGTAGCATCAACGTGCTCGCCGTGGTAAAGGAGGAGTCGTCATCGTTCATTCGCAAAGGCGTAGCTTACAATATTGACAAGACTGCGCTTTGCATCTCGAATATCGTAAAGAAACTTACCACTCAGCTAAAGACGGAGATTACGAAAGTTTACGTCGGAGTGGGAGGACAGTCTATCAGAAGCGTCAGAAATGTAATTACGAAAGAACTGCCTGCCGACACAAAAGTGACGGAACAGATGGTCATTGACCTTATGGACGCTAACAATACTGTAAAATATGCCGACCAGGAGATTCTTGATGTGGCTATTCAGGAATACAAAGTGGATTCACAATACCAGACTGACCCCGTGGGAATACAGTGCTCACGACTTGAGGGTAATTTCCTGAATATCCTTCAGCGTTATAACTTCTACAAGAACTTGAACAAGTGTTTCGAGAATGCTGGTGTCAACGTGGCACAGATGTTCATTTCACCAATAGCCCTCGCTGACAGTGTCCTTACAGAAACGGAAAAACGCTCAGGCTGTGCGCTTGTTGATATCGGAGCTGACACTACCACTGTCAGCGTATATAACAAGAACATCCTTCGACATCTCGCCGTTATCCCTCTCGGTAGCCGAAACATCACCAAAGATATAGCTTCGCTACAGATTGAGGAAAGTGAGGCTGAAAAGATGAAACTGAAGTATGGCTGCGCTTACACTGACAATGCGGATATTGATAACAGTCTTAAATTGCCTATCGACCAGGAACGTAGCGTGGATAGCAGAAAGTTCATTGAAATTGTTGAAGGGCGCCTCGAGGAAATCATCGAAAACGTATGGAACCAGATTCCTTCCGACTATTATGAGAAATTGCTTCTGGGTGGAATAATCCTTACAGGAGGCGGCTCGAATATCAAGAATATTGAAAAGGCATTCTATAATTATACGCATCTCGACAAAATACGTGTGGCAAAGTTCGTTAACCATACGGTAAAGTCAAGCAATGCTGACATCAACGCAAAGAACGGAATGATGAACACCCTGCTTGGACTCCTGATAAAAGGTGACCAAAACTGTGCAGGCTCAGAGGTGGACCCTACAAATCTCTTTGATACCTCTAATACGGCGTCGCTAAACGGACCTGTCGCATTAGGGCAACGTTCTGACACAACAAAGAAACCCGGAGTGGTGCCCACAGAAGCCGAGAAGCGGAAAGCGGAAGAAGAAGCTCTACGCAGACGTGAAGAAGAAGAAAGAAGGCGAGAGGAAGAGGAAAGGGAGCAGCAACGACTTGCAGAGGAAGAAAAACGGTTGAGGGATGAAGAACGCAAGCGTAACAGTCCTATCAACAAAGGTATGAGATGGCTTAAGAAGGTGGTAAAGGACATTACTGCCGACGAATAACGGGAGGATAGTGAGATACATAAATAGTATAATGTAAAAAAGAACAATAAGATGGCAGACAACAACATACCTATGGTTGACTTCGGGTCGCCAGAAAAAGAACATAGCATCATCAAGGTCATTGGTGTTGGAGGCGGTGGCGGAAATGCTGTTAACCACATGTACAGGGAAGGTATTCATGACGTCACATTCGTACTCTGCAACACTGATGCACAGGCTCTTAACGACTCTCCAGTGCCGGTACATCTGCAGCTTGGCAAGGAAGGACTGGGAGCGGGTAACAAGCCTGAGAGGGCAAGGGCTGCCGCAGAGGAGAGCATCGACGATATAAGAAAGATGCTTAACGACGGCACGCGCATGACGTTTATTACTGCAGGAATGGGTGGAGGTACAGGTACAGGTGCCGCCCCGGTAATTGCACGCGTTTCAAAGGAAATGGACATCTTGACAGTTGGTATCGTGACTATTCCTTTCCGCTTCGAGGGCGACCGAAAGATTGACCAGGCTCTTGACGGTGTGGAACAGATGGCGAAGAACGTCGATGCGCTTCTCGTAATCAATAACGAGAGACTGCGCGAGATATATCCCGAACTGACGGTACTTGACGCCTTTGGCAAGGCTGACGACACTCTGAGCATTGCAGCAAAGAGCATTGCGGAAATAATTACTGTACACGGACTTATCAACCTCGATTTCAACGACGTGAAGACGGTGCTGAAAGACGGTGGCGTAGCGATAATGTCAACTGGTTACGGAGAAGGTGAAGGACGTGTGAAGAAAGCTATTGACGACGCTCTCAACTCACCGCTGCTTAATGACAACAATGTGTTCAAGTCAAAGAAAATCCTCCTGAACATCTCGTTCTGCGGAACCAAAGACAGTAAGGATGGATTGCTTATGGAAGAGATGAACGATGTCAATGACTTTATGGCGAAATTCGGCGACTTCGAGATAAAGTGGGGTATTGCCACCGATCCGGAACTGGGCAAAAAAGTAAAGGTGACAATTCTCGCGACAGGATTTGGCATTGAAAACGTCGAGGGAATGCACGGGCATATCAAGCGCCACACGCAAGAGGAAGCTAACCGCATAGCGGAGGAACAGGAAAGGGCGGCAGAACGTCAGGAGCGTCGCAACCAATACTATGGTACAGAAGGAAACAACAAAAAGTACAAGCGTCGCCCGCATATATATTTGTTCCATTCGGAAGACCTCGACAACGATAATGTAATAGCAAAGGTTGAGGACACTCCAACATATAAGCGAACTAAGGAAATCCTTGAGAATATCAATAGCCTTTCCAATGTAAAGGTCATAAAGCCGGAGCCTGTAGTAGAAGAGACGCAAGACAGCTCGCCGGGAACAATTAAGTTCTTGTAGTTGACAAGTTAACATGTTGTCTCAACAACCAGCCAATTTTTAAACACTATATAGATATGTTATTCGAACAAGTTAGTAAAGACATCGTTGCTGCAATGAAGGCAAAGGACAAAGTCCGCCTTGAGGCTTTGCGCAACATTAAGAAAGTATTCATAGAAGCAAAAACAGCTCCCGGGGCCAACGACAGCCTTGATGATGCTGCCGCATTGAAAATATTACAAAAACTTGCAAAGCAAGGTCATGACTCTGCCTCGTTGTACAAGAGCCAGAACAGGGAAGACCTTGCAGAGGCTGAGCTGGCACAGGTGGCAGTGATAGAGAGCTATTTGCCAAAACCTCTCAGCGTTGAAGAGATTGAAGCCATCGTGAAGGAAATAATATCCGAAACAGGTGCTTCAAGCATTAAGGAGATGGGAAAAGTCATGGGGGCTGCCAATAAGAAACTTGCTGGTCAGGCTGATGGAAAAACCATTTCCGATATCGTTAAGAAACTGTTGGCATAGGCTTGTCTTGACATTGACAACCTTAATCAATGTGCAATCACATCCGTCCAAAAAGGAGCAATTTTTCACCCTTTATGGACGGATGTCCTGTATCATATGGCGTGATTAACAAAAAAATATGCAGTGAAACCAAAAAATATTGGGAATTGTTTGGCGATTTGCATAAATATGTATATCTTTGCACCGATAATCGCATAAACATACATAGATGAGGGTAAAGAAAGATAGACTTGAAACCTTGCGAATGATTATATCGAGCAGGGAAATGGGTAGCCAGGAAGAACTTCTTGCTGCATTGCAACAAGAAGGGTTTAAGCTGACTCAAGCTACGCTTAGCCGCGACCTTAAACAGCTGAAAGTGGCAAAGGCGGCAAGCATGGGAGGCAATTATGTCTATGTGTTGCCAAATGTCGCTATGTATAAAAGGATTAGTAGTCCAGCTCAAGTAAAGGAGATGATGCGCGTTCCAGGATTCATTTCCATAAACTTCTCCGGTAACATGGGAGTTATTAAGACCCGTCCTGGATATGCAAGTAGCATCGCATATAATATCGACAACAGCGACATACCTTATATATTAGGTACGATAGCTGGTGATGATACAATCTTTATCGTGATAAGCGAACATGCTACTGAACATGATGTCATCACGGCATTAAGCAAAGTCGTCCCGAACATGATATAAGATGGTCTTGACATATATTATTAATCATACAGGTTCAACAAAGAATTAAATGGAAGAAATTGAAGTGTTGGTTGCCGATGCATCGCATGAGAGATACGTTGACACCATTTTGCAGACTATTGCCGATGCGGCAAAGGTTCGTGGAACAGGTATTGCAAAACGAACACACGAATACTTGGCTACAAAAATGAAGGAGGCAAAGGCAGTCATTGCTTTGAGTGGTGACCGTTTTGCCGGCTTCAGTTATATCGAGACGTGGGGCAACAAGCAATATGTGACGACTTCCGGGCTTATAGTGCACCCGGATTTCCGCAGTATGGGAGTGGCAAAGAGAATAAAGGATATGACTTTCACATTAGCTCGTACGCGTTGGCCACACGCAAAGATTTTCTCTTTGACCAGTGGCGCGGCGGTAATGACTATGAACACACAGTTGGGCTACCAGCCGGTAACCTTTGCCGACCTCACCGACGACGAGGCCTTCTGGAGAGGTTGCGAGGGATGTATAAACGTTGACGTCTTACACCGCACCAATCGTAAGTATTGCATATGTACAGCTATGCTATACGACCCTGAGGAGCATTTGCCTGCAAAGATTCCACAGGACGTGCTCGACAGAATCAAGAGGCTTGAGAACACTCTTGCATAATCAACACATATATAACAAGAAATAATAACGAAAAAAGATATGGCAAACAAGAAAGTTGTAGTAGCCTTTTCAGGCGGATTGGACACCTCCTACACAGTAATGAAACTAAAGGAGGATGGTTATGATGTTTATGCGGCTTGCGCCAACACTGGCGGATTCAGCGCTGAACAGTTGAAGAAGAACGAGGAGAATGCCTATAAGCTCGGCGCAGTACAGTATGTGACACTCGACGTTACTCACGAATACTACGAGAAGTCGCTGAAATACATGATTTTCGGCAACGTGCTCCGCAATAACTGCTATCCCATCTCTGTGTCGTCCGAACGTATATTTCAGGCTATAGCCATAGCACGCTATGCAAAGGAGATTGGTGCCGATGCCATCGCTCACGGTTCTACCGGTGCCGGCAACGACCAGATTCGTTTTGACATGACATTCCTTGTGATGGCTCCCGGCGTGGAAATCATCACTCTTACCCGCGACAAGAAACTCACGCGCAAGGAAGAGGTTGACTACCTTAACGAACATGGTTTCTTTGCCGACTTCACAAAACTGAAGTATTCTTATAATGTAGGCATATGGGGCACAAGTATCTGCGGAGGCGAACTGCTCGACCCTACACAAGGACTGCCTGAGGAGGCTTATCTCAAGCATGTAACCGCAAAGGAACAGGAGACAACGCTGAAAATCACCTTCGACAAGGGTGAGATCGTGGCTGTCAACGGCGAGAAGTTTGACGACAAAGTAGCCGCCATTCAGAAGATAGAGGAGATTGGAGCTTCTTACGCCATCGGACGTGACGCTAACGTAGGCGACACCATCATCGGCATCAAGGGACGTGTAGGATTCGAGGCAGCCGCTCCGAAGCTCATCATTGAGGCACACCGCCTGTTGGAGAAGTCAACACTGAGCAAGTGGCAGCAGTACTGGAAAGACCAGGTTGCCAACTGGTACGGCATGTTCCTCCACGAGAGTCAGTATCTTGAGCCTGTGATGCCTGACATCGAGGCAATGCTTACTTCATCACAGCGCAACGTGACAGGAACGGCCATCCTCAAGCTCCGCCCTTACGGCTTTGAGACTGTGGGAATCGACTCCGACAACGACCTCACAAAGTCAAAACTCGGCGAATATGGCGAGACACAGACCGGATGGACCGCCGACGAGGCAAAGGGCTTCATCAAGGTGTCGAGCACACCGCTGCGAGTATATTATGGAATCCACAAGGATGAGAAAAGATAATAATTCACAAAAGGAACAATTATGGAAAAAAAACTGACTTTGTCCGACCAGCGAGTGCTTGGCGGTGTATGTGGCGGTATAGCCGAGTATTTTGGTGTTGACCCTACGATTATGAGAGTTGTATATGCCGCACTGACATTATGCACGGCATTCTGTGGCATAATTCTTTATCCCATCCTCTACTGGATTATTCCAAGCAAGTATAAGCTGCAATGATAAGAGTAGGAATATTAGGCGCCGCTGGCTACACTGGAGGTGAACTCATTCGCCTTCTCGTCAACCACCCTGATGCAGAGATTGTTTTCGCCAACAGCGAGAGCAATGCGGGTAATCCGGTGGCTGAGGTGCACGAGGGACTTTATGGCGACTGCGACCTGAAGTTCACGTCGGAGATGCCCTTCGACAAGGTCGATGTAGTGTTCTTCTGCTTCGGTCACGGCAAGAGCGAGGCATTCCTTAAGGAACACACCATACCGGCGAATGTGAAAATTATCGACCTCGCACAAGACTTCCGCCTCGAAGCGGAAGGCAACGACTACGTTTACGGTCTTCCCGAAATCAACAAAGAAAGAATAGCCAAGGCACAACATGTTGCCAATCCGGGATGCTTTGCAACCTGCATACAGTTGGGACTTCTCCCCGCTGCAAACATGGGACTTCTGACCGACGACATATCTGTTAATGCCATTACGGGCAGCACCGGAGCAGGACAAAAGCCAAGCTCCACGACGCATTTCTCATGGCGCACGGGCAATATGAGCATCTATAAGGCTTTCACCCACCAGCATGTGCCTGAGATAAAGCAGAGCTTGCGACAGGTGCAGGGACATTTCGATGTTGACATAGATTTCATTCCATATCGTGGCGACTTCGCCCGTGGCATCTTCGCCACCGAGGTCATAAAGACCGACCTGCCGATAGAGGAAATAGTGGAAGGATACAAGGCGTTTTACAAGGATGCACGCTTCACTCACTATGTCGATAAACCCATCGACATGAAACAGGTGGTGAACACCAACAAGGCTCTCGTCCATTGTGACAAGTATGGCGACAAGCTGCTCGTGACCTCCACCATCGACAACCTTCTGAAGGGTGCCGTTGGCCAGGCAGTGCAGAATATGAACATCATGTTTGGCATCGACGAGGCTGCGGGACTGAATCTGAAGGCGAGCGCGTTTTAATGTAATTTTGTAAAGTGGTTTAGGAGTAAAGTAGTTAACTCCAAGATAGATAATAAGAATTTGAAATAATGCAGTTATTTGACGTATATCCCCTTTTCGACATAAACATAGTAAATGGTAAGGGCTGCAATGTATGGGACGACAAAGGCCAGGAGTATCTCGACCTCTATGGTGGGCATGCAGTGATAAGTATCGGCCATTGCCATCCTCATTATGTTGACATGATGACCAAGCAGCTCAACCGGCTTGGCTTCTATTCCAATTCAGTGGTCAACAAGTTGCAACAGCTGCTTGCCGAACGACTGGGCAAGGCATGCGGCTACGACGACTACCAGCTCTTCCTCATCAACAGCGGTGCCGAGGCCAATGAGAACGCGCTGAAGTTAGCGTCCTTCACCAACGGCCGCAAGCGTGTACTCTCTGCAGAGAAAGCATTCCACGGCCGCACATCGCTGGCAGTGGAAGTAACTAATAATCCTAAGATTATCGCCCCCATAAACGCTGGCGGACATGTGACCTTCCTGCCTCTCAACGACATAGAGGCATGGGAGAAAGAACTCTCCAAGGGTGACGTATGCGCATGTATCCTCGAGTGCATTCAAGGCGTTGGTGGAATCCGTATGGCAACGAAAGAGTTTGCCCAGGCATTGCAGGCTCTCTGCAAGAAATACGGTGCCGTGCTCATCTGCGACGAGATACAGTGTGGTTATGGTCGTAGCGGAAAGTTCTTCGCCCACCAGTGGCTTGACATCCGTCCCGACATCATAACCTGCGCAAAGGGCATCGGCAACGGTTTCCCGATGGGTGCTGTGCTCATCTCTCCCGACTTCAAGCCCCAATACGGACAGTTGGGTACTACCTTCGGTGGCAACCACCTTGCTTGTACAGCAGCACTGGCGGTGCTCGACGTGATGGAGCAAGAGCAGCTCGTGGAGAATGCCCGCGAGGTTGGCGAATATCTTCTCAACAAACTGCAAGAACTGCAAAAGAACGAAAAACATATCGTTGATGTGCGCGGACGCGGATTAATGATTGGCATCGAACTTGACATTCCTCACAAGGACGTGCGCTCGCACTTGCTGTTTGACGACCATATCTTCACGGGATGCGCATCCACAAACATCCTGCGACTGCTGCCGCCGCTATGCTTCAGCAAGGAGATGGCAGACACGTTCATAGAAAAACTCAAACACATTTTATCAACAATTTAAGAACATGAAAGTTTCAGTTATCGGTGCAGGAGCCATGGGTGGCGCTATTGCCCAAGGACTGCTAAAGGGAGATTTCGTCACAAATTCCGATGTCACGATTGCCGATCCTTCGCAAAAGGTGATTGACCAGTTTGCAGAGACAGGCGCAAGTATCACTACCGACAACAACATTGCCGCCGAGTCGTCGGACATAGTAAATGTTGTGGTAAAACCATGGCTTGTAAAACCCGTGCTCGAAGGCATTAAGTCGTCGCTCAACTACAGGAAGCAGATACTCGTGGTTGTGGCTGCTGGAGTGACATCCGAACAGATAAGGGAATGGTTGCATAAGGACGGTGAGGAGATGATACCCTTCTTCCTCGTCATCCCTAACATCGCCATAGCCTTGCTGAGTTCGATGACATTTGTCGTTCCCGCCAATGCCTCCGCAGAGAACACTCAACTCATCAAGGAAATGTATGGCAGCATGGGTGAGGTTATCGTTACTGACGAGAAGCATCTCGCTGCCGGCACTACACTTGCCTCTTGTGGTATAGCATACGCCATGCGCTATGTGCGTGCAGCATCTGAGGGTGGAGTGGAAATCGGTTTCAAGGCCGACGATGCCAAGAACATCGTGTTGCAGACGGTGAAGGGTGCCGTGGAATTGTTGCAGGCCACTGGCAGGCATCCCGAGGCGATGATTGACCAAGTCACCACCCCCAATGGCGTCACTATCCGCGGACTCAATGAGATGGAGCACGCCGGATTCACCAGTGCAGTCATTCGTGGCATAAAAGCTGGATTATCATCCAAATAACATTATATAATTATGTATGATGCAATAAAACAAATCGGAGAAAGACTCCGTGGATTGCGCGACGTGCTCGACATCCCCGCCGAGGACGTTGCGCAATTGTGCGATTTAGATATCGACACATATATGAGAATGGAAGCTGGAGAAGGTGAATTGTCTATCAGCAACCTGCAGAAGATTTCAAAAAAATACGGCATCGCCCTCGATGTGCTGCTCTTCGGCGAGGAACCTCACATGAGTCATTACTTCCTCACCCGCAATGGTCAGGGCATGAGTGTGGAGCGACGCAAGGAGTATAAGTATCAGAGTCTTGCCAGCGGATTCCGTGGACGTACTGCCGACCCGTTTATGGTAACGGTGGAACCCAAACCTGACGACAATTCGCTGCATGCCAACTCCCATCAGGGACAGGAGTTTAACTTTGTCACTGAAGGCAAACTCGAACTCACCATTGGCAAGAAGACCCTCGTGCTTAATCCCGGCGACAGCATCTATTTCGATGCCACGCAGCCCCATTGCATGCGTGCTCTTGACAATGCACCCGTGAAATTCCTTGCCATCATCTTCTAACACAAATCTACCATGATTGAAAGATTCCTAAAACAAACAACATTTGTGTCTCAGGAAGACTACGGGAAGAATCTCGAGTTCATCATTCCTGAACACTTCAACTTTGCCTACGACGTCATGGACGAATGGGCAAAGGAAAAGCCTGAAAAGCTCGCGCTGCTGTGGACTAATGACGAGGGTGAAAGTATCCGCTTTTCATTCAGCGACCTCAAGGAGCAGAGCGACCGTGCCGCGGCCTATTTCATGCAGTTGGGCATTGGCAAGGGAGATATGGTGATGCTGATACTCAAGCGCCGCTATGAGTTCTGGTTGTCGATGCTTGCATTGCACAAGATTGGTGCAGTCGCGATTCCCGCCACCCACATGCTCACCACTCACGACATCGTATATCGCAACAACCGTGCCAGCGTGAAGGCTATCATCTGTGCCGGTGAGGAATATATATTGGAACAGGTTGCCGGTTCGAGATCCGAGAGTCCCACACTTGAGATTCTTGTCAGCATCGGTCCGAAGCAGGCAGAAGGTTTCCACGACTGGCACAAGGAGTGGAACAATGCTCCTGCCTTTGTGCGTCCGGAGGTGAAGAACGACAACGACGACACCATGCTGATGTATTTCACCAGCGGAACGAGTGGCGAACCCAAGATGGTGGCTCATGATTTCCTTTATGCTATGGGACATCTCACCACTGGAGTGTATTGGCATAACCTTAGTGAGAATAGTATCCATCTCACTGTTGCCGACACAGGATGGGGCAAGGCGGTATGGGGAAAGATGTACGGCCAATGGTTTGCCGGAGCTGCTGTATTCGTCTTCGACCATGAGAAATTCACTGCCGACAAGATACTGCGGCAGATAGAGAAATACCACATCACATCGTTCTGTGCGCCACCCACGGTATATCGTTTCCTCATTCACGAGGACTTTTCCCACTACGACCTCTCGTCACTTCGCTATTGCTGTACTGCGGGTGAGGCTCTCAATCCCGCTGTCTTTGACAGGTTTAAGGAACTAACTGGCATATCACTAATGGAGGGATTCGGACAGACTGAGACCACGATGACCCTCGGCACCATGCCTTGGACAAAGCCAAAGCCTGGTTCAATGGGACTGCCCAATCCTCAGTATGACATTGACCTCATCAAACCCGACGGTACTCCCTGTGAGGATGGCGAGAAGGGTGAGATAGTGGTAAGGACAGGCAAGGGCAAACCTGTAGGACTGTTCAAGGAGTACTATCGTGACGAGGAACTGTCGCATAATGTATGGCACGATGATGTTTATCACACTGGCGACGTGGCATGGCGCGACGAGGACGGCTACTATTGGTTTGAGGGTCGCATCGACGATGTCATCAAGTCCAGCGGCTACCGCATCGGTCCGTTTGAGGTGGAGAGTGCCCTTATGACTCATCCTGCCGTGGTGGAGTGTGCCATCACAGGTGTGCCTGACGAAATCCGCGGTATGGTGGTAAAGGCCACCGTCGTTCTCCACAAGGACTGGAAGGCGAAGGCAGGCGACGAACTGATAAAAGAACTTCAAAATCACGTGAAGCACGTGACAGCGCCTTATAAATATCCAAGAATAATCGAATTTGTTGATGAGTTGCCAAAGACCATCAGCGGAAAGATCAGAAGAGTGGAGATAAGAGAAAAGGATAACAAGAAATGAGAATAGTAATAAAGGTGGGCAGCAATGTGCTCACACGTACCGACGGTCATCTCGACATAACACGTATGTCGGCCATCATCGACCAGATAGCATGGCTCAATAGCCAAGGCAATGAGGTGATACTGGTGTCGTCGGGAGCGGTGGCTTGCGGAAGGCGTGAACTGAAGGTAAGTCACGACCTCGACACCGTGGAACAGCGACAGTTGTTTTCGGCACTGGGTCAAGTGAAGCTGATAGGGTTGTATTATGATCTTTTCCGGGAGCATCATCTTCATATAGGACAAATCCTCACAATGAAGGAGAACTTCAATCCCGGAGAACAGTTTGAAAACCAGAAGGCTTGTATGACAGTGATGCTGGAGAATGGGGTGATACCTGTTGTTAATGAAAACGACACCGTAAGTGTCACCGAGCTGATGTTCACCGACAACGATGAGTTGAGTGGCCTTATTGCGCAGATGATGAAGGCCGACATGCTCATCCTGCTGAGTAATATCGACGGAATCTTCACAGGTCATCCTGACGACCCTCAGTCAGAGATAATACCAGTGGTAGCTCCCGGTCGCGACCTCAGCGATTATATCCAGACGGAGAAAAGCGCGTTCGGTCGTGGCGGCATGCATTCAAAATACACCACCGCCACGCGTGTCCAGCAGTCGGGCATCAAGGTCATCATCGCCAATGGTAAGCGCGAGAACATCCTCATTGACCTTGTAACGAAAAAGGGTTGCACCCCGCATACCGAATTTGAAGTGAAATAGCAAATATGAAAGAAGCACTAAAGAAAACAAAAGCTGCGAGCCGCCTGTTGGCGACCGTCTCCGACGACAAGCGCAACGAGATCCTTCTCGCTGTGGCAGATGCCATTGTCGCCAATAAAGATCGCATCCTCAAGGCAAATGCCGAGGACCTCGCTAAGATGGACCCAAAGAATCCACTCTATGACCGTCTGCAGCTCACCGACAAGCGGCTTGATGACATCGCCTCCGACATGCGCAACGTGAGCAAGCTGCCGTCTCCCTTAGGTCGTATTCTCAAGGAGTCAATCCTTCCCAATGGCTTGCGGCTCAAGCGTGTTAGCGTACCGTTCGGTGTCATCGGCATGATTTACGAAGCCCGTCCGAATGTCACGTTCGACGTCTTCTCTCTTTGTTTCAAGAGCGGCAATGCCTGTGTGCTCAAAGGCGGCAGGGATGCCGACAGCAGCAACCGTGCCGAGGTCGATATTATCCATCAGGTGCTCAAGGCAAATGGCGTTAATCCCGATGTGGTCACCCTGATGGAAGCTACCCATGAGGCAACGGCGGAAATGCTCAATGCCGTAGGGTATATTGACGTATGCATACCCCGTGGCGGTCGCAAACTGATTGATTTCGTGCGCGACAATGCCAAGGTGCCGGTCATCGAGACTGGTGCAGGAGTGGTGCATGCGTACTTCGACGAGTTTGGTGACCTCGAGATGGGCAAGCGCATCATCGACAATGCCAAGACCCGTCGCGTCAGTGTGTGCAATGCCTTGGATTGTCTCATCATCCATCGTTCGCGGCTTTCTGACCTGCCCGCCTTATTGGAACCCGTGGAGAAGAAAAACGTAAAGATTGTATATGATGACTTTGGCACCGAGTTCATGGACTACAAGATGGCAGTGAAGGTGGTTGACTCCATCGATGAGGCTATAGATCATATCGCCACCTACGGCTCCGGCCATAGCGAATGTATCATCACCAACGACAAGGATAATGCCCGGAAGTTCCAGCAGTTGGTGGATGCCGCCTGCGTTTATGTCAACGCACCGACGAGCTTCACCGACGGAGCGCAGTTCGGGCTTGGAGCCGAGATAGGCATAAGCACACAGAAACTTGGTCCCCGTGGTCCCATGGGACTTGAGGAGATAACCACCTACAAGTGGCTCATTGAAGGTGAGGGACAGGTAAGAAATTAAACATTTTAGGATATGAAAACATTTATGAACGTGCAAGACCTCGGAGACCTTCAGAAGGCACTCCTTGAGGCAGAAGAGATAAAGAAGGACAGGTTTAAGTATCAAAGCCTCGGTAAGAACAAGACCCTGATGATGGTGTTCTTCAACAACTCGTTGCGCACACGCCTTTCCACCCAGAAGGCGGCAATGAATCTTGGCATGAACGTCATTGTGCTCGACGTCAATGCCGGTGCGTGGAAGTTGGAAACCGAGCGTGGAGTAATCATGGATGGCGACAAGAGCGAACACCTGCTCGAAGCCATTCCGGTGATGGGATGCTATTGCGACCTCATCGGTGTGCGTTCCTTTGCCGGACTCACCGACCGTGAGTACGACTATGCCGAAACCGTCATCAACCAGTTTGTCAAGTATAGCGGTCGCCCGGTCTTTGCCATGGAGTCAGCCACAGTACATCCCCTTCAGGCCTTTGCCGACCTCATCACCATTAAGGAGAATTTTGTTCCGACCAACGAAAAGAAACGTCCCAAGGTAGTGCTCACGTGGGCTCCCCACTGTCGTGCATTGCCACAGGCAGTACCCAACTCCTTTGCCGAATGGATGAATGCAGCCGATGTCGATTTCGTCGTCACTCACCCCGAGGGATATGAGCTCGACCCGAAGTTTGTTGGCAATGCGCGTGTAGAATACGACCAGATGAAGGCACTTGAAGGAGCCGACTTTGTATATGCCAAGAACTGGAGCTGCCCGGGAGTGATCAATGCCGCCGACTACGGTAAGATACTCTCCAAGGACATGTCGTGGACTGTTGATGTCGCCCACATGTCAGTCACCAACGATGGTAAGTTCATGCACTGCCTCCCTGTTCGCCGCGGTCTCATCGTCACCGATGATGTCATCGAGAGCAAGAACTCACTCGTCATCCCTGAGGCTGCCAATCGTGAAATCTCAGCCACTGTCGTTATCAAGCGCATGCTTGAAGCATTGGAATATTGAATTGTCATGGCAGCGCATAATGACTTGGGAAAGTGGGGAGAGGAGTTAGCGGTACGTTATCTCATTGATAACGGCTATGTCATTATGCACCGTAATTGGCAATGTGGCCATCGTGACCTCGACATTGTAGCCACCAAGGACGGGGTGGTTGCATTCGTCGAGGTCAGGACGCGGCGCAATGCAGTGTTTATGGAGCCGGAGGAGTCAGTCGGTTATAAAAAGGCGTTGTCGGTTTCCATAGCAGCCAACGCTTATGTCAAGAGCTATCGTCTTGACGCTACATTGCGTTTCGACATCATAGCCATTACAGGAACACCCGATACGGGTTACACCATCAATCATATTCCCGATGCATTCTATCCGCCAACAAAATGGAGTCCTTCCACTCGTTGTCGGCACCGATATTGATGTTCACTTCCTGACTCGTACCCTCGCTTGCTCCGTCAAAGAAGTTCATGGTGGATATCGTTATTACCCCTACCTTCACCTTCACGTCGGTAAGCTCCCGTTCCATAACGACATTGTCGGCATCGTCAAGAGCCGTTATGGTCATCTTCAGCATGTCGCCATCTTCACTGTGTGGGAAAGTATATACATCGTAAGTAGTCTGCGATGTGTTGACAATCCGGTATTCCGTTTGCCTGCTCTGTACGCAACCGAGTTTCGTTGCTGCGTCAAAGCTCGAAGATCCTCCTGTGTAATAGAACTTCAGCCGTTTCACGTTGTCTGGAATGCCCCCGGTAATGTTTAACCTGAACATCGCCACGTTTCTAACTGCCTCCGCTTCCACCGTTCTTGGAGTCTCGCCGACATCAATCTCCTCACAATAAACGAACGTGTCGGTCACCTTTCCTGAAAACTGTATTTTGTTCATGTCGGTCGTTGTGGCATTGCTTTCTCCGCTGTGTCCTACCACGAGCATTGTGTATTTGCCAGGCATCAGTTTCACCGCCATGCTTCCGAATCCATTGTCCTCCGCATCCTGGTTCACCACTTTCGTTCGTTCCCCGTCCTGATAAAAGACGTAGCTTATTTTTGTGCAAAGTTCAGAAAGAGGTTTTATCGACCTTGTCGCCTGCTCGTGGCTTATCCCTGACGTGTTGACCAAAATGTTGGCATCCTTTTCATACGACGAACTGTCGAGAGGAAATTTCTCACACGACGCCATTAAAATCACTATACCTATAAGACTATTAACAAACGATTTCATAACTATAATATTCTTGTATTTTTTTGTTTGTAACGACGCAAATATACATCATTTTTCTTAAACGACCAAGCAATTACGACAAAAAAATCATGCTTATGCCGTAAAGTAATGAAGAAAAATCGTACTTATTCGAGCCATAATAAGGTCAGCAATGGCAGTAGTAGTATTCACCATCAACTACCATTGTCATATTTGTCAGCATAGAGTTAATCCGCTGTTCGTGTTTCCTCACAAAGTCCGGAGCCTGGACAATCGCTTCGTCCAGGCTTCGGTATAGTTCTTCATTGTCAGCAAACACATAAAATGACACTACCGACATCAAAAGGGTTAACAAACAACGCATAGTGTATTATTGCAACGTGAATTTCAAACTCTGTACGTCACGGCTATTGCCGCCTACCATCACCTCGAAGTCGCCGGGCTCTGCCACAAACTGCAGGTCGCTGTTGTAGAACTTAAGCATGTCGGTGTCGATGTCGAAAGTGACATCACGGCTTTCTCCTGCCTTCAGGGAGATGCGCTCAAAGCCTTTCAACTCCTTGACAGGACGACTGATGGATGCTGCCAAGTCGCGGATGTAAAGCTGAACCACCTCGTCGGCGTCATACTTGCCGGTGTTCTTCACATTGACAGTGAGGCTGAGTTTGCCGCCAACAGTCATCGTCGTGCCGCTCAGTCGCGGTTTGCCATATTCAAACGTGGTGTAGCTGAGTCCGAATCCGAAGGGGTAGAGTGGGTCGTTGCGCACATCGATATAGTTGCTCTGATATTTGCGATACTCTTTCGCTCCCTCAGGCACAGGGCGACCAGTGTTCAGATGGTTATAATAAACAGGTATCTGTCCGAGAGCCTTTGGCATGGTCATGGTGAGATGACCCGAAGGCGACTTCTCGCCGAAGAGCACATCGCAGATGGCATCGCCCGTTTCCGAACCGCCAAACCACACATTGAGTATGGCAGGCACATTATCCGCCTCCCACGACATCACCGTGGGGCGACCGGAGAAGTTGAGCAGCACCACCGGTTTGCCTGTAGCTACAAGAGCCTTCAGGAGTTCCTTCTGCACGCAAGGCAAAGAAATGTCGGCACGCGACGAGCTCTCACCGCTCATCTCCGCCATCTCGCCCATGGCACATACTATCACGTCAGCCTCCTCGGCAATGCGCAATGCCTCAGCCTTTGCCTTGGTGTCGTCAACACGGTCTATCGGTCTGCCGAATGTTGCGCCCTCCTGTGTTTTCTCGTCGGCGTAGATGTTGCAGCCTTGGGCAAACAGCACCTGAGCCTTGTCGCCCACTGCACGCTCCATAGCCTCCTTAAGAGTGGAATAACGTTCGGGAATGTCGCCCGTTGACCAGCATCCCACCATATTTGAACGGTTGTCGGCAAGGGGTCCGATAAGCGCAATCTTCCCTTGCTTTTTCAGAGGAAGAACAGGCGTAGCCGATTGGCTTTCCCGTTGGCCGCCGAACGATGTTTCTTCATTCTTAAGAAGTACGAAAGTCTTGGCAGCCATTTCCCTTGCAGCCTTCCTGTGCTCATCGTTATAGATGTCGGTCTTCAGGCGTTTCGGTTCGCAGAAGCGATAAGGATCGTCGAAAAGTCCGAGCTTATACTTGGCTTCAAGCACGCGTCGGCAGGCATTGTCGATGTCCGCCTGGGATATCCTGCCCGCCTTCAGCAGTCCCTCCAACTGTGAGATAAAGGCATTGGAACACATGTCCATATCCGTTCCGGCTTTCAACGCACGTTCGGAAGCGACCGACAGGTCGCCTATGCCATGAACTACAGCCTCGTTGATGGAACCGTAGTCGGTGACCACAAAACCATCATATTTCCAATCGTTGCGCAGCAGGTCGGTGAGCAGCCACTTGTTGCAAGTGGCGGGAATGCCGTCAACAACATTGAACGACGACATAAAAGAACCTGCGCCAGCCTCGGCGGCTGCCTTGTAAGGAGCGAGATACTGGTTGTACATCCTCACGCGGCTCATATCCACCGTGTTGTAGTCCCTGCCAGCCTCGGCAGCTCCGTAGAGGGCGAAATGCTTCACGCAAGCCATCACGTTCTCCTTGCCGTAGTTGCCTTGGAATCCCCTCACCATAGCCTCGCCGATGCGAGAGCCCAGGAACGGGTCTTCGCCGGCTCCCTCTGCCACACGTCCCCAACGGGGGTCGATGGCGATGTCAACCATCGGGCTATACACCCAGTTGATGCCCTGTGCAGTGGCTTCCTTGGCGGCAATGCGCGCTCCGTCTTCGATAGCCTTGATGTCCCACGAACAAGCCTGTGCAAGAGGTATTGGGAAAACCGTCTGATAGCCATGTATGACATCCTGCCCCACGAGCAACGGTATGCCCAGACGGCTCTTCTTCACGGCAATGCGCTGCAGTTCCTTTATCTTGTCCTGTCCCTTTACATTCAGTACAGCTCCAAGCTTGCCCTCTTCAGTGAGTTTGGCTAACGGACTGTTCATGACAGCTCCTGTGGTAATGTCGTTACCGGGCAGGAGGTTGAGCTGACCGATTTTCTCCTCAAGAGTCATCTTCGACATCAGTTCGTCGATAAACTCTCTCATCGGTTTCTTCTGGGCAAATGCTGAAGCACCTGTCAATATTGCCACTACCAATAATAATGTTTTCTTCATAAGTAGGTGTGCAAAATTATTTTTATAATGATTGTATTGATTAGTGATGCATAATCAGTATGTGACATAAAGGAGTGTAGTGAATCCTACTCGACTGTTGTCACTTGCTGATAATGCGCAGCAGGCGGTGCAAGGATTATATTAATAATTTTGCACACCTACTTACTTATAGTATTAATGAGTGCAAAAGTACGGAAAATAATCGTGAAAACCAAACCTTATGTCGTTATTGTTACGAAATTATTTCACTTCGAACGCCACCTTCGACTTTATATCGCCGGCAGATGCTCCTATGAGAGCCTCGAAACGACCAGGTTCCATCACCCATTCGCCTTTGCTGTCATCATAGTAACTGAGCATTGACTTGTCAATAGTGAACGTAATGTCACGCTGTTCGCCAGGAGCAAGGGTCACCTTTTGGAATCCTTTCAGTTCCTTAACCGGACGTGGCAGCGATGACTTTACGTCGCGGATATACAGCTGCACAGTCTCCGCACCTGAGCGTGAACCCGTGTTCTTTATTGAAGTATGAAGAGTGAAGAGAGATGTATCATCCGCAGACTTCTCTATCCTTGACTTTCGTGCATATTCAAACGTCGTATAGCTCAAGCCGTGTCCGAAGGGGAAAAGAGGTGTCAGCTTATGCCGGTCAGCCCAGCGATAGCCCACGAAGATGTCCTCCTTATACTCCTCGTCAATTATCTTCTCGTTGCTGCGCCATGTTCCGGGATATGCTCCAAGAGCATGCGCACCATAATGGTCGAGGCTCTGCATCCATGAGAACGGCAGCTTGCCGCTCGGATTGGCATCTCCCACAAGGACAGAGGCGAGGGCATTGCCAGCCTCCGAACCAATAAACCATCCCTGAATGACAGCCGGCACCTTCTTTATCCAAGGCATGGCAACTGCATTACCGGAGATATTGACAAACACTAAACGACTGTTCACTTGAGCCAATGCCTCAACCAACTTGTTCTGTGCGTAGGGCAAGGCATAGTCCTTGCGGTCATGTCCCTCGCAATCCTGATAGTCGCTCTTGTTAAGACCACCAAAGACAATCACATAGTCGGCCTTCTTTGCCTTCTCCACAGCCTCAGCAATCAATTCATCCTCACTTCTGGATTCCGACAGGTCCTGACCTGTTGTCACACCATTATATGCTCCAGTGACGTCACCCACATAACCACGGGCATAATCCACCTCGGCAATACCTTTCAGGCGTGCTCTTAGTCCATCGAGAGGCGATACCTCACGCTGCACCTTCAGAGAAGAAGAACCGCCACCCACTGTCATCATCTTCACGGCATTCTCACCAACTACGAGGATATTCTTTACCTTATTAATATTAATAGGCAAGACAGAACCTCCTTCATTCTTTAGCAGAACGATACCTTCCTCTGCTATTTTCCTTGCGGCTTCGTAATGGCTTTCCGAGCAAAGGAATCCGTGAGGACGCTGACGATTCATTGTAGTGCGATAGAACAGTCGCAACACTCGGCGTACCTTGTCGTCAAGTTCCTTCGTAGTATATTTTCCTTCCTTTATGAGTCGCTTGTATGCATTGGCAAGATAATAGTTGTCATAGGCATTGGTTGCTCCCATAGTAAGACCGTCAGTCCATGTTCCAAACTCAAGGTCAAGTCCATTCTTGACAGCCTCGTCGGTGTCGTGCGTTCCACCCCAATCGCTCACCACCACTCCGTCAAACTGCCAATCCTGCTTCAATATCTTGTTGATCAGTATGGCATTGTGACAGTTGTGCTGGTTCTTGTAGAGGTTGTATGCACCCATTATTCCCCACGCCTTTCCTTCTGTTATGGCAGCCTTGAAAGCGGGGAGATAGATCTCATGGAGAGCACGGTCGCTGACAATGACATTCACCTGATGGCGATATTCCTCGTCATTATTCAAGGCATAATGCTTTACACACGCTGCAACCCCCTTCGATTGCAAACCCTGTATATAAGGAACCACCATTCGTGAGGCGAGATAAGGGTCTTCACCCATATATTCAAAGTTGCGCCCGTTGAGCGGAGTCCTGTAGATATTCACACCAGGACCGAGAATCATGTTCTTGCCACGATATAGGGCTTCCTCGCCAAGACTCTCTCCATATATCAGTGAGAGCTGAGGATTCCATGTAGCGGCAAGGCAAGTGAGTGCGGGGAAAGCCACACACGAGTCATTTGTCTGCCCGGCTTGTTCCCACTCGTCCCACAGCACATCGGGACGCACGCCATGAGGTCCGTCGTCTGTCCAGAAATCAGGAAATCCCAAACGAGGGACACCGGCAGAAGAAAACTTGCTTTGGGCATGTATAACCCTGATTTTCTCGTCAAGTGTCATTCGCCTGAGCGCATCCTCCACCCTCACCTCGATGTCCTTCGTTTCATCAAGATAAACAGGTTGGCTTTGCGCTTTTACTGTCTGAACGCACAAAAGAGTGATTGCAAGAAATGTATAAAACTTGGTTTTTATCATATTTACTACTTATTCTTAGTTATTTCTTCTGAAACACTCTCACATATTCCACTTCCATAGTACACGGCAGGGCACCCTCGTCAACACCATTCATTCCGCCCCATGAGCCACCCCATGCAAGGTTGAGTATCACATAAAATGGTTCGTTGTAAGGCCAGTTACGCTTGCCGCTTCCGTCATTCTCGTAGTAGAGCAGTTTCTCGCCATCCACGTATGTCTGAATATACTGTGATGTCCATTCAATGGCATATACATGAAAATCCTCCTCCGCTCCGGCAAGATAACGTTCCTTAGTCACCTGAGTATTGTTGGCATGGTAATGTCCAAGAGCATGAAGACTCGAAGATACATAATTAGGATTGGTACCCACCTCTTCCATAATGTCTATCTCACCGTCATCAGGCCATGCCGTAAATTTCACTGGCATCATCCAGAAAGCAGGCCATGTACCCTTGCCCTTCGGAAGTTTTATCTTTGCCTCAATATATCCGTATGTCCAACCCGTGCGCACATTACCATAAAGACGTGCGGAATAAATCTTTCCATCCTCCTTGAAGCACTTTATGCGCAATTTGCCATCTTTCAAATCAGCCACACGTGTTCCGGC
>JALFCG010000019.1 GCA_022771265.1 Prevotella sp. | reverse complement strand
GACTGAGCGGCATTGCCATCAGTTCTGCCATTGAAGGAGTAAGACCATTTCTTGTGGAGACCCAGGCCCTCGTCTCGTCAGCAGCCTACGGCACACCTCAGCGCTCTGCAACCGGTTTTGACCAACGCCGTCTTAACATGCTACTTGCTGTGTTAGAAAAAAGAGTGGGATTCAAGTTGATGCAGAAAGACGTGTTTCTGAACATTGCAGGCGGGTTAAGGGTAACCGACCTTGCCATGGACTTAAGTGTCATAGCTGCCGTCTTGTCAAGCAATGTCGATACGGCAATCGAGTCTGGTTGGTGCATGGCGGGTGAAGTAGGACTTAGCGGAGAAGTGCGTCCTGTCAACCGCATCGAACAGCGTGTTGCTGAGGCTGAAAAGCTGGGATTCACCGACATGATTATCCCCAAATACAACTATTCCTCGTTTAACCACAAACAAATGAACATTCGTCTTCATCCGGTAAAAAAGGTAGAAGAGGCATTAAGGGCATTGTTTGGATAAAAAAACTGAAGAAACGAAAAATAAACGTCAAATCTTTTGGAGGATGAAAAAATATTCACTATTTTTGCAGCGTAAACAATACAATACATAATTTAAACTCTTTAACGAAAGATGACTATGAAAAAGAAAATCCAATTTAGTCTTGTCTATCGAGACATGTGGCAGTCGTCCGGAAAGTTCCAGCCACGTAAAGACCAACTTGAGCGTATCGCTCCAGTGATTATCGACATGGGGTGCTTTGCCAGAGTGGAGACTAATGGAGGCGCTTTCGAACAGGTGAACCTCTTGGCAGGTGAAAATCCCAACGATGCTGTCAGAACATTCTGTAAGCCTTTCAACGAGGTAGGCATCAAGACACACATGCTCGACAGAGGACTCAACGCCCTTAGAATGTACCCGGTACCTGACGATGTCAGACAACTTATGTACAAAGTGAAACATGCGCAAGGAGTAGATATTCCTCGCATCTTCTGCGGTTTGAACGACGTCAGGAACATCATACCAAGCATCAAGTGGGCCGCAGAGGCTGGAATGACCCCACAGGCAACTCTCTGCATCACCACTTCTCCCATACACACTGCAGAATACTACAGCGAAATAGCAGACAAACTCATTGGTGCCGGGGCAAAGGAAATATGCCTCAAGGACATGGCAGGTATCGGGCAACCGGCAATGCTCGGTAAACTGACAGGCATGATAAAGTCAAAACATCCCGACATAATAATACAATATCACGGTCACTCCGGTCCCGGTCTGTCAATGGCTTCCATACTTGAAGTGTGCAACAACGGTGCTGACATCATCGACACAGCCATCGAGCCTCTAAGCTGGGGAAAGGTTCACCCGGACATCATCTCAGTACAGAGCATGTTGAAAAATGAAGGTTTTGATGTGCCAGACATTAACATGAACGCATATATGCAAGCACGTTCGCTGACCCAGGAATTCATCGATGACTGGCTTGGATATTTCATCAATCCTCAAAACAAGCACATGTCGTCATTGTTGCTCGGATGTGGTTTGCCAGGAGGTATGATGGGCTCAATGATGAGCGACCTCGGAGGCATTCATTCCGTAATCAACAAGTTACGAAAGTCAAAAGGCATTAAGGAATTAGACATTGACGAAATGCTCGTAAAACTTTTCGACGAAGTGGCGTACGTCTGGCCTCGCGTTGGCTATCCACCACTTGTCACCCCATTCTCACAGTATGTGAAAAACATTGCGCTCATGAACCTTCTCACAATCGAGCAGGGAAAAGGTCGCTTTGTAATGATGGACGACTCCATGTGGGGAATGATTCTCGGAAAGAGCGGAAAAGTGCCCGGAGACATCGATCCAGAACTTATAGCACTCGCAGAAAAACAGGGACGACAATTCACTACCGACGACCCACATACTCTTATCCCGAACGCCCTTGACGACTTCCGCAAGGAAATGGCTGATAACGGATGGGATACAGGCAAGGACGACGAGGAACTGTTTGAACTCGCAATGCATCCTGAGCAGTACCGCAATTACAAGAGTGGCCAGGCAAAGAAGAATTTCCTTGCAGACTTACAGAAAGCCAAGGACGCGAAACTCGGTTCACAACTATCACCCGAACAGCTTGCCGCATTCAAGCACGCCAAGGCAGATGCCCTGGTTGCACCTGTAGCCGGACAAGTATATTATCAGTTTGCCGGTGAGGGGGTCAACAAATGTCTTGAACCGTTCATCGGACAACAGTATAAGGAAGGCGACACATTCTGCTACATTCAGGCGACATGGGGTGAGATTGTTCCTATTCCAGCCGCTTTAGGTGGAAAACTTGTCGATGTTACCGTTAAACAAGGTGGAAAGGTGCGTCGTGGTGACACATTGGCATGGATTGAAAGAAGCGAGAAGTGATTTACAAGAATATCATAGACAAATATTACACTCACGACAACGAGCTAAAGAAACTGCTAATCAGACATAGCGCCGATGTCGCTGAGAAAGCCCTCGAAATAGTGCATCGGCATCCGGAACTGGGTGCCGATGCAAATTTCGTCAAAGAAGCTGCCATGCTTCACGACATAGGCATTTTCACCACTGATGCCAAAGGCATTTATTGTTTTGGTTCAGACCCATATATCCTTCATGGCATCAATGGAGGCCGAATACTGCGAAATGAGGGGCTGGAGGACTTAGCTCGAGTATGTGAAAGACATACAGGTACTGGAATAACGAAGGAACAGATAATAAAAAGAAATTTGCCAATGCCTTTAGCGGACTACAGTCCTGAGACCATTGAAGAGCAAATAGTGTGTTACGCCGACAAGTTTTTCTCAAAGTCTCATCCTGAACGTCGAAGAACTGTTGAGCAGACGGCAAAGAGCCTTGAGAAATTCGGGAAAGAAAGCGTGGAACGATTTAACAAATGGGCGGCAATGTTTGAATAATTGCCGTCCATTTGTTTTATTTTTTATGTTACTGTACTATGCGTTGCATGTTCAGTTCGGAAATTTTTCCCTCTGGAGAGACTTTTGATGTCACCTTATATGTATTGAAGGAATTGTCGCCCTCATCAGAATGCTCGATAGTCTGATCCACAGAGAAATTGACAGTGTATGAGAAATTGCCGGTACCATCGTCAGTTTTCTCAATTTTCCAGTCGTTGTTCATTCTATACTCTACCTTCACCACATTTGCCTGCTGGTGAATCTTGTGCATATAACCGATAACATCTGTTTTCGAGGCATTTTCCTTATGCAGGAAACTTGACATAATATTATCGACACAAGAGGTTAAGGCAACCTCGTCATTCTGTGACAAAGCATTGAAGAAAGTAGTGAAAATACTGCTGATATTCGACTTGTCGTCAGAATTAACCTTACGGGCGTCAATCTGTGAGAAGGCATCCTGTGCCTGGTCTATATACATACCATCTGCATGTTCGTCTATATATTTCTGATAAGCCTCCGCAGTATTCTTTTGCGAGGCATCAATCCAGTCGAGAGAGTCAATCTTTATCTTTGCCTCTACATTGTGAATGCTATTTGGATGCATCTGAATATATCGTAGCAGGGAAGACTTGGAGTTGCTGACAACAGCATTATTCCAGTCAGAATCAACTTTCTTCAGCATTTCAAGATGACTCATAACGGAATCCCTATGCTCACGTGGAGCGTCATTATACATGTCAAGGAAGCTTTGAAGTACTGCCGGTTCACTGCTTTGCATAGCATTTTCGTATGCATCAATTTCATTTTTTGTCAGTGTAGTCTTGTAGAAATACAAACCGATGAACACTACTGCCAATGCAAGTACGAATGCAACAACCCAAGGGGTCATTGATTTCTTTTTCTTCGTGTCTTGTTGCTTAGTGGCAATTGTACTATCATCTTGCAAACTTGCATCATTAAAAACTGTATTCCTTGTTTCTACTGTTTGAGAAGTTGATGCCGCAGCCGTTGCCTCTTTGCCAGCAATTGGCGCATGACAGTTTGGACACAACGCCTGGTCATTGAACACTACCTCTCCACACTCTGGACATTTCTTAATGTTACCGTGTATTCCCACCCCACAGCTGGGACATGTCGCGGCCTTGTCGCTAACCTGATGACCGCACTCAGGACATTTTATGATTGCCATAATTATACTTGTTTTTGTTTCTCAATATTTTATATTATTCCTAATGCCGATACCTTATTTCCTTAAGCCCATGCTGTCCCATGAACCTGCTTTTATCCACGTAGCCGTTCACTCCGACTATACGTCCCTTGCAAGTATATTGCCAAAGATGATAGTCGCGTCCGTCGGATAATACCGGTTCTTTGTCGTTATATTGGGCTATCATTAGCGGATAGTCGTCAATTTTTCCTACTAACCACTTATTGTAAAAATTGGTGAAAGTATATAGTAATGGCTTTTGACCGTAAGCCTGCTCTACAAGCCCAAGGAATTTGGTCAATGAGTCACAGAATTCTTCAGTCGGCAGTCCGCTTTTTGTCTCAATGTCAATCATTGGTATCAGGTCCTGTTCTTCAGGCAGACATTGTGCCATAAAGTTTTCAAGTTGCTTCTGCTGTTCAGTCTTAGGACGATAAAAATGATAGCTACCTACTTTCAGTCCGTAACGATGTGCAAGAAGGATGTTGTTTTCATACCTCTCGTCAATCCTGTCACCTCCTTCGGTTGCCTTGAGATATACATAAGCCATCCTGGTGTTGTCGCCTACTGTCTCCCAAAAAACCTCCCCTTGATAATGGCTGAGGTCTATACCATGGACATGATTGCATGTGTCTTCGCATTGTTCTAATATATTTTGGGCTTTTACACCCAAAGAAAGCCCCAAAAAGGCAATAAATATCAGTTTTTTCATCTTTATTTTCAAATTTAGGTGCAAAGATACAAACTAATAACAAAAAAATTGTATCTTTGCACAAAAAAGTTGATTATATGAGATATTTATTAACTGTTATATGCGGATTATTGATCCTTTCCGGGTGTAAACACGACAGTGAAGAGCCTGAGGCATTACTCGACAGAGTGGTCATAATGTATGCCATAGGAGACAATAATCTGACAAACAATGTTGAACGAAACATGACAGACTTTGCACAGGCTTCGACAGGACTTGGAAATAACAAAAAAATTGTTATGCTTATCGACAATAATGACACGACGCCTATGCAGGTAGTTATTTCCAACGGAAAGAAGGAATCCATGACGATATTCGACGATGAATTCTACATGACGAGTCCTTCTATGATGAAAACACTACTTTCATCTGTCATGAACGAATATAAGGCAAAAAGCTATGGCATTATCTTATGGGGACATTCGACAGGATGGCTCGTGGAACCTGACACGTTAAAGACAAGAGGCGTAGGATATGACAATAACGGTGGCACTTCATCAACAGGCAATATTTGGATTAACTTCCCAACACTTGCAGAAGTTTTTGAGTCGCTGCCTTCAAAATTTGACTTTATTTTGGGCGACTGTTGCCTCCTACAGTGCGTCGAGGTCGCCTATGAGTTAAAAGACTGCTGCAATTATATTATCGGTTCGCCTGCTGAAGCTCCAGCCGACGGTTTCCCCTATAGCAAGATTGTAAGCTATATGTTTGACGGC
>JALFCG010000008.1 GCA_022771265.1 Prevotella sp. | reverse complement strand
GGGTGTACCACATTGAGAGGTTGAAACAAAACAGCACCGGATATTAGAGATTTTTATAGTTTTGAGGGCATTTGGGGGATGAAAACACCCTTTTTAACGAGATAGATAACCATTTTTAACTAATCAATGCCATCATCTGTTGCAATGTGGGGTAAATTAAAAGAAACTCGTGTTTTTGGAGGATTTTGAAGAACTGCTTTTTTTGGTCTAAAAAAACGATGAATTTTCCTTATTTATTTGATTATTACAGAAATAAAAGTTATATTTGTAATGGAGGGACGGGGATCTTACAGGGCAAGAGAAGCTCATCGACCAGCGTCTCTTGCTGGGTATAATAAAATATGATGTGCTGTTCCTCCTTCATGCAGGGGCGCTGCGGCGCCCCTTTTTTTATGCCCTGACTCTTCTGCTGCCTTCCATGCAGCGATGGCGCGTGGCTTGATGCTGAACCACCACGCTGCGACTGTCGGCCTGACAGGGGACGGGACGGCATACCCTTCTGAAGCCAGCAAAAAAAGGATGGCAACAGACTGGCCAAATGCCGGCTGTTGCCATCGCTCCTTTCTTATTTATTGCAGTGTGTAGACTTTCTTTTCTACGGGCTTGGGATAATCAAGCTTCATTAGTCCCAAGAGTCATTGAAGCTGTCGTCGGAATCGTCAAATTCGAAAGAATCATGTTTGGACATAACATAGTTGTCACCATCCATAGAGCCTTTTCTCGTTGAAGGATCCAGTATTCCTTCTTCTACTTTAGGCGAGCCCATGACCAAATTCGACAGTTCAAGCTCAATAAGTATTGTTTCTGGTTTTATGTATTTCATTGCTTTATCTGTTACTTAACGACGATTTTCTTACCATTGTGGATATAGATGCCGGCAGTTGTCGGCTTGTTCACGCGGATGCCCTGCAAGGTGTAGTAGCCTTCGTTGTCGGCAATCTGATGGTTGAGCGTATGGATGCCCGTGGTGTCATCCTCGCTGCCCTCGAAGAAGAGGTTGACCTGATACTCCTTGGCATTTGCTAACGAACTGTCGTCGGTGCTGATGCCCTCCACACGTTCGTAGGCTGCCTGGTCACTCGGGTTAAGGGTTGTAGCACCCACAGCCTCGCCCGTCAGTGAGAGGTAGGCACGCTCACTAACGCTCTTGCCTGTCTTGGAACGGAGGAAGCCAAGCTTATAGGACCCATCACTCTGCTTGACCCATGAGAAGAGATACTGGCGGCTGTCAACAGGATCGCCGGTGTTTACAGAAGTTTCAGGAAGTGTCATATTAATAGTCGTACCTGGCAGATAGACCGCCTTGAGCAGGTTGCTCCCATTATTCACAGTCTCACCAAGTTTCTCAATCAGCGGACGGACAGTGATGGTGCTCACGTTGCTCTCATTGCTCTCATTGTCGGAAGCAGTCGCAGAGAGGATCACGCCGCTCTTCGCCGGGATATATTGCTTGGAGTTGGCCTTGTAGTCAGAGCTCTTGTCGCGCAAGGTCACTTTGTTTTTATTCATCTCGTAGCTGATGATGTCGTAGACCTTCACATCCGTACCACTGACAATCTCCAAAGGATAGTTGCAGGCGAAAGATGTGTAGCCCTTGTTGTCGCTGCCATAGTTGAAGAGTTTCACGGGACGTGTGATGGTGTAGAACGGTGCTGCCTTACCCGTCATCTGCTGATCGAAAGGATTGCCAGCTGAGACACGGATCTCGGTCTCGTAAGTCTCGCCATTGCTGAGGCCCGGCATGGTGAAGGTGATATCGTTGCCAAGACCGCTTTCGCCGGATGTACCTTGCGGATCAGCATCTTCAGTAAGCGTGTTGCGGCGGATGTGGTTGTAGTAGCAGACATCGCCATTCTCCTTTTCCGGCGCGAAGTCTGTGGCACTCGGAGTGAAATCGTCCTCGCCGAAGTTGGTGAGATATTTGTTGTTCTCGATGAAGCGGAATTTCTCGCCTGCCCTCAACGTCACGGTGGTGTAATAATAGGTACCGTCGTCGCTTGGCTTCAGCGTGATGGCTTTTCTCTTGTCCCACGTGCCGCAAGTAGCATCATTACTTGTATATTTACGTTGGGCATTCACCGTCCAGTTTGTTCCGGACACGACAGCGGGACCGACGATCTGAATGGCATTGTGGAACTCTATATTATACGTACCCGTCGTGACGTTCAGCGAGAGGGTATAAGAGTCATAGTTGAGCTTCTGATCATCTTTCAGCAAGGGGTTGATGGACTGCATCTGGTTCTTGCCCTTCCCATCATCAGAAGTTTTGAAACCTTTATTATTGCTTCCACCTGTGAAGAAGGACGCGCCACTGCCGTTAGAGCCAGAAACATTCGACAGGTCATTGCCCGGCTGGTAGAGTGCTCCCGAGAGCGTGTTGCAATCGCGGTTGTCAAAGATTTCCGGACGCCAGACAAAGTCCCATGCGCCATTACTGCCGTTGGTCGTCCAATTGTCCCAGTTCTGCCTGTAACGCTGGCTGCAGAACATAAAGAAAAAATTATCGAAGGAGGCCTTCACCTTCGACATATTGACATAGTAGACCACGCTGTCGACTACATTTTTATTATTCGCATTGTAATAGACCACCGGCGACATCTCCTTGAAAGATTTATCGCCTTCGCCCCAGAAGCCATAGGCATAGAACTTCTCGTAAGCAGCAGTAGGATCTGTCGCATCGGACTGCTTCGTCACAGTGCCAATGATATAATCAGTCATTTTATTGTGATTGGTAGCATCATAGATGCCACCATTGGTAAAGTCCCAAGCATTCGATCCTCCTGGAGTCTGCTGTTGCTGTTGCTGTTTATCTCCATTATTAAATATAATCTTAGCAGGAGTTCCCTTCTTATCTGAGCCCATCTTCCACAGATAATAGGTCTGGCCATCATACTCCGCCGTTGTAGTCAGTTGATCACCATGCCAATCTGCTGTCTGCTTATCATTATCGCTTATATAAGCATAAGCGTAAATCTTGTCCCAATAGTCAGGCTTCTTGACATAGCAGAACGTGCCGTCGTAATAAGGAAGGGCAATAGACGAAGATGAAGTAGTATTGTATCCTAGATCGTATTTAATGCCGCTCTTGTTGCGCCAGTATTGAACGCTGGGGTTGCTGTATGTCAGTTCGGAGCCGTTGTTACCACTTTTTTCATAATCGGCTGCGGCATAAGCAAAGGTACACGAAACGGCTTTATCTTTTCCTTTAGTACATTTGAAATAAGTGAAAGAGGATGCGGTGCCATCGGTGGTTTTCAGTGAACCCTCACTCTTATAGAACATGCGGCCTTGGACAGAGGCAGTCGTAGCACTGTTGTCTTTGCCATCGTCCATATCCTCCTCATTGGTGCTCGGACCGATAATCTTCTTCCCATCAGGACTCTTGATATACCAGTAGACTGTGCCGTCATCAATGCCTTTCCATCGTGGGTCGTCATACTTCAGACTGATCTGCCAGCGGCTGTTGTCCTTGGTGTGTTTAATGTCGGCAGAAAGAACGTTACCGTCTTTATCTTTATCACGGTAAAGCGCAGCCACCATCGACACTTCCACTTTTTTGTCGAAAGAAGTGCTATTGGAGAAAACGACAGAATAGGTAGGCTCCTGTGCGTCCACCGACAAGGACACAGCGGAGAAAGCCAGCAAGGCAAAGAGTGCACGAATAGGTGCACGTAAATGCAATAAATAATGCTTAATTAGTTGAATTTATAATTATGTTCTTATATCCTAAATATTCTCTTGGTTTAATAGGTTATCCGCGGGAATATGCCTTTAAGTTTACATGGACGCAAAATTACTGAAAGTAACATGAACTTCAAAGGAAAATTAAATAATTGACATAATTTTTGCTGTGCAAACGTTTGCGTCGAATTTGATTTTTCTAACGGGTTCTCCGGCTTAAAAAATCTTAGCTTGTATCAACCAAATATAAAAGTAATGTTTAACCGGGTCAACCAACATTAAAAATAGGGCTTAAAGTAGTCAACCAAAAACGTTAAACTACTTGTGTGGCGTTCGCCATAAGGTTGTGTGGCATTCTCCACAAGGTTGTGTGGCATTCGCCGCAAGGCTGCGCGGCATTCGCCACAAGAAACGCGAAGCCCCGTGTAAACATTGCTGGTTACACGGGGCTTCACTTTATCTGCGAGTATTGTTAGACTTATGCCATGCCCTTGCCTGTTCCGAAAGGAGCGATGGTGTCGCCATGAGCCTGCGGAGCCTTGGGCATCTGGATGGGACCAAACTCCTGCTCGTAGCGCATGATGTTCTCCTGCAAAGCGGCGAGAAGACGCTTGGCATGCTCCGGGGCCAGGATGACGCGTGTAGCCACGTCGGCCTTGGGCATGCCCGGGAGGAAGCGGGCGAAGTCGAGAATAAAGTCACTGTGGGAGTGGCTGATGAGGGCAAGATTGGAATACACACCCTTGGCCACTTCTGGGTCGAGGTTCATCTGAAGCTGACCCTGCTGATTGTTGTTATTTTCTGCCATTGTTGATAAATTTAGATTCTTAACTTTAGCAAAGGTAAGTATTTTTTTGCTAACCTGCAAACATATCACGAATTTTCACACAATTAGGGGACACTTTGTCACCATCTGGCGAATGGCTGGTGAATCGTCTACCCCTACCGCGCAAGCGCGGGAACCGATCCCAATTGCAGGAGCCGTGTAGGTAGGATTATGGCAGGCCCGAAAGAAATGGCCCAACCGCCTCTTGAAGAGCCACACCCGACTGCATCACAACAAGGGTTTTCCCGGTTTAAGGCCGGTTCTATAAATTAGGTCGAGTCGTATTGGTCCAGTGCCCACCTTTTCTCGCCATGGCAGAATCCAAGCAAGCTTGGCTCTGCTCATTTGGCTTATCGAAAAGGTTCTGCAAGATATCGGGACTCAAAACGTAAGTTGAAGAGGGAGTGTAGCGGGCTACACGACCGATGAGACTTGACGTTTTGAGACCGATAGATGCAGAAGACGAACGAAACGACAAC
>JALFCG010000189.1 GCA_022771265.1 Prevotella sp. | reverse complement strand
ATTGTCTACCAACATGGATACAGCCTTGTTGTCATCAATCATGTCACGACCGTAAACATTTCCGGCAACCACACGTTGCATCAATACGTTGGGGGATGGATTAGCCGGGCTGAAATCAACGGTACATAGATAGAACATATTATATTGATTGAAGCCTTTTGGTCCCAATTCGGGCATATTGATACGAGCAGACGCGAAGTCACCATTGTATCCTGTCAGAATTTCATTGTCCTTTTGGTCTATGAAAAGATTTTTGTCGGCATTACCAACAAATACAGCCTTGTAATCTCCATTAGGAAGTTCAAAGTTTATTTCCTGCTTTAGAGGCCATTCGTATGTCTGTGGTTTGATATTTCCTACAGTCCCTTCATACTTCAATACTGTTTTTTCTGTATGATACTTGTACGTTCCGTCTGCCTGTTTTTGGTAGATTAGGCACACTAACGATTGTATCTGCTCGGAATTTCCGTTAACCGTAGCACGGGTATTTGCAGCTAAACCTGCCGGTTGTGGGAAGAATGTCGCACGGAAATATCCCTCCGGTACGTTTCCTTCCACATTGCCGCTTGTAGGTTTGTCCAACAATGAATCCGTATCATTGTCGCATGATGTAAACGCAATGGCTGCACACAATAATAATCCTATATATGATGCTTTCATAAACTGTCCTCCTGTCGTTTAAAAGTTATCAATCCATCCGTCCCATTCTTCATCTTCAATATTGATGTTACCGCTGAAGCTGACATCAAAGTTTCCGCTTCCGTTTCCGAGTGTCAGCCAAGTTATCTGGTTAGGATATATTGGTATCGTGGGGTGGTCGGACTTTATCGGATATTTTGTTGTCCCGGTTGAGGTAGTAATCTCAAGATAATTGTTTGTCCCGGCGGCATCGGCGATATTCTCTTGTGGTAGAAGATTTATCTTAACTCTAACCTCTGAAGCTCCAAGTCCATCGGTTATAGTCTTGGATAATACGATAGGTTCTCCGTCTGTAATCACTTGTCCGCCTGTGCCGTCGTGAATATACATGGTTGTATGCCCTTTTACTTGGAGTTTTACCGACTGCATATCAGGTATGTTTTTTATTCTAACCTCCAAAGCCCCGTTCTGCCTTGTAAGTACGGTGGATTGTGTTCCGGTATTTGCAGAAGCGACAAAACTTAGAATGCTTCTAAAAATATGTTTGTCTGTTTCATCATCATTGCCATTTATATATCCAGCAGTAGCTTCTTTGTATGATGGAACTATATCCGCACTATATAAGTCCGGAAGCTTCGGGGTTTGACCTTTTGGAACTGCGAGAAAAACAGCTTTGTAGCTTGTTTTCGTATTGAGATCTTCAACCGTAAGGTGATTATCTGTCAATTCCAATTCGCGCACCTGCGAATAGCCGACTGTGCCGTCGCCATTGTCATGACCTTCATATAGATACATTTTTGCGTCATAATTGGCAAGATTGAGACTTTGGGCGGCACGAGACAGGGTGTTGAGTCCGATGTGAAAAGTGGTTGATGTTTTCTCGGATTCCGGTAACAGATCGGACTCCGAAGAACATGACGACAAAGCTCCTGCCAATGCTATCGCCATGCTTGATAATAAAGAGAATCTGCTCATATAATCTTGTTTTTATTTTCTGGTTGTAATTGGTTATTTTTTATCTCCGCCAAGTGTTCCTCCGTCATGTTCACCCCATTCCTTTTCAATGCCCAAACCGGGAGGTACATTACCATTATCCATTGCGCCTCCATAATATTCATCCCACACGGTATCTATCTCGATGTATATATCGCTTGTCTGTCCGCTCAGGTCTATCGGTTTATTATGTTTTCCCATTCGATAAAAATGGTTGGCACGTATGGGATAGTGCATGGCTGGGCTGTCACCTTCATCTTCTGGTGTATCAATAATGCCAGTACCGCTGCGTGAGGATATTTTATTGTTAGGGATATAGAATATTCTTCGCCGAGCAAGTACATCTCCTTCAGAATCGGTCATAACCAGTTCCAATGTGCTTTGTCCTATTTCCATGCCCGCTGCGATAGGCAGCAAATAGGCTGAAAGGGAGAATGTCCCGTTATCCTCCGGCTTGACTTCATAACTGGCAATGACACGTTCCGCTTCAATATTGCTGCCGGATGTGATGAAGTCCGTATATTCATTGTCTGGAACTATATCCGGAGAATCATATCCAATCGGCATTTGTGGTAAAAACCATATTTCCTTGTTTTGGGGTGTGTAAAGTCTGAGTTTCACATGAGCGACTTTAATCCCTCCTATTTCAGCAGGCAGTTTCTTAAAGTAGCCCATTACTCCCGCCACACGGCGGTATAGGATTATCGGGCGAGACAATGCTGTCCCGTCTTTTAACTGCTGCTTGGTGAATGTTTCGCTTCCGGCAAACAATTCCGATTGGGCAATCAGGTTTATGTCTGCACCATCTTGTAACTTGAAGTGTTCTTCCGACAATTTCTTGCCTATGGTTGCAACGTCTCCGGGATTCCCGTAGGCCGCTACAGAATTTGCATTCTGGAACGAAGGGTTGTCTGATGTTCCTGTAAATGTGTCGTCAAAACCCACTGCAAGAAACATATATTGTGTACCCTCCTCGTAGTCCTGATACTTAGTCCGATATCCTTGTTGGCGAGTATCCAGTCCTGTCATTGCCCCGTCAAGGTGTTTCCAGCTTATATCTTCACTTGCTACACAGGTATAGTCATCGTTTTCCTGCTTATAGATA
The DNA here is from genome assembly GCA_022771265.1 of Prevotella sp. Lineage (GTDB taxonomy): Bacteria > Bacteroidota > Bacteroidia > Bacteroidales > Bacteroidaceae > Prevotella. Next base: position 11,884 of record JALFCG010000189.1, on the reverse strand, counting down.
TATAGCTGGACTCGTGTTGCGTGTTGTTTACCATATATATCTTCTCCGGGATCAACAACAGCGGTGCGCGTTGACGCAAGTGAATTATTTTTTACGGTAATAGCAATGGAATATTTACTATCAGAGGGTGCTAAAGGAGGTGTATCATTCTCCGAACATCCATATACCAGCATTGTAGCCAAACCGCAAATCAGATGCTTTATTTTTATAATATTCTTCATATTTATCTCCTTGATTTTCTCGTTATCTTATGTTTCTGCATAAGCATATTCTCGTTCAATGTGATTTCAAGTGATTTAGTTTCGCTCTTGGTTACAACAAAGAACGCTTCCATCGGAGCAACCAGTAGATTGGGGTTGGCTTTGCTTGAGACTGTCTGACTTTCAATCGTCGCATCTTTATTGTATGAACTGCCGGCACACACTCGTATTTCCTCAATTTCAGAGTTTGCCTCCATCAGTTTTGCCACATTGATGTGTGTCATAAACGGATTGCCCATAAGGAATGTCCTGCCACTTTCCCGATTGTTGAGTGTAATTTTCCGAGGAATGCTCATTGCAAAATGACCGATATTAGCAACCGTTCTATCTATAGTTTCTGACTTTCCGGTGGAAGTTCCATTGGAACGGAAATAGAAATACCGATTATGTTCCTTAGGAAAACGGAATGTATAATTGTTCCTATCGTTCGACGAACCCGCTTTGAACAAGAAACCTTGTCCTACGGCATACTTCGTATTTACAGCATTGAAATCCGTGGACCATCGTGCTGTTCCGACATCGGTTCCGTTTAAATCTTCATCTTTTTCTATTGCCGCACCATTCCAGAAGTGTTGATATACGATTGGTTGGTTACGGACTTCTTTATAGTTGTCGGCAGACAAAACGGTAAAATACTTGTCTTTTCCCCAATTTGCATTTGGAGATATGAACATATCACCGGTGTACATTTCCAGCAACGGGGCGGAAAGCAAATAGTAGCATCCACCTTGCAGTGATTTATCGATAAACACTTTGCCTCCCATTGTAAGGTAATGTGTGCCGACTACTTCTGCACCACTTTCAAAATGGATGTTCCTGCAATAGTTCTTTTCATTGCTTGCAAGTTCCGGATATTGTTTGGCATTTGCCGGAATAATGACATTTGTACACGACCACGGACTGCCGTCTGTCCAATTCTCCCATTCGTTCCAACCTGTTGATGCTGCATTGGTTTTCCAAGTCGTCACCTGTGGGTGAATGATAGCGTTGACATCATAAGCCAATAGTTGACTGCTGTCTGCCGAATAAATATAGAGCATATAACGACCTACCGGTAACGCTCGTGCAGGAATAACAATCTGTCCACCGGAAATGGTGGCATTGATAGTTATATCTTTTTTATTTTCACTATTATAACACCAAATACTTAATTCGGAATATTCTGGCGTTCCATTGACCGGAATATTCAAAACATTGCCGTAACATGTATGAAATGTTGCGTCCTCTATTTCCAGTTTGTCTCCATCATCATCGGTATCAGCGCAGTCGGGAATGCCGTCACCGTCGGAATCAGGACGAATGAATACTCCGCATATTTTTGAGGTGTTCAATAGCTGCAATCCACCAACGGTGAACTCAATGCGGTCAAACTCTTGTTCGGGAGTAACTTCAATGTATGTATATCCACCATGTGAAATTAGACTGGCTCCCAAAATATCGAAATCAGCAGTGCTTGCAACTTGGGTATCGCCATTGTAAACCTTCAGTTCACCAACTTTGGATAAGTTTACTGAAAGTAAATCTCCCATATTGCCAAATACCAACCCAATAGACTGGTTGGCTTTTTGCTTCCGAAATTTTAACGCTATTGTTGAGCCTCCCAAAGAAACTCCGTCATTGAGCAAAGCCCCCGTTTCCATACTGCCATCGAGTAGATAATCCAAGTTTTTGAATGTATTTCCGACAGACAGGAGTCCTGCACCAATCAGTGTCTTGTTATAATCTATTTGCAAATCATCTTTCAAATTTGTCATTAGCTCCATGCAACCACCCATGCCGGAGGATTCATCACATGACGGATCTTCATAGAAAATGCTGTAAATCCGCATGGATGTGAGAACATCAGCTACACCTTTGCGCCATAGTTCAATCCGGTCAAACGGTTGGTCTGTTTCAACGCTAAGACGCACTTTGTCATTGGCAGAGCCTATCAAACTCAGATGTACGCTTGAGTTTCCTGTTGTTACATCATTGTTGATAAGGTTATCGCCGTCATAAAGTTTTATTTTGAAGAAACTCAGCGCACTCAAATCGAGCAGCATTGTATTTGCCTGTACCACAAACCCGGTACGAATCTTTCCGGCCGCTGATACCGGCGTGTTCATCTTGAATGCAGCCACAGGACTCCATTCCAGAACCGATGCCAGTTGATTGGATGTCGCATAATTGTCAGGGTTCTGATCTACAACATTATTCATATTGTTGCTGCCATTAAACAGACAAAGCAGACAACCCTTCCATCCGAGTGCTTCCACTGCGTATGCGCCATGTGAAGCGGCAGTAATAGCTTTGTTGCATCCGGCATTTTCACCAACAGATTTGTGCATGATTGTAGCCGTATGGCTAAGTTGCCGACCATCAGGAGCGGTATAAAATGCTTGTACTCGGTAAGCACCATCATGGCTCATGCCAGTGAGAATGTTCCCATTCTGCACGGAAGGATTTGAACCGTATGGTTCCGACAATATAGTATAGGTCACATTTCCTTCTGTTGTTTCCGGCAACCGATATGAATAGTTGTATGTAACATCATCGCCAAATGTGAAATAATTGGAGGGATCAAGTCTAACACCTTCCCGAACATAGGCATAATAAACATTCATGCCACCTAAATTCAGCAAACCGGCAGGATGTGTGAACTCTATTTGCGAACACTCCTGCGTTGTAACCATGTTGGTGAGTGTCTGTCCGGAAAAACCAATTAAACTAAGGCTTAATAAAGATGTTGCAGGTGTAGATTCTTCAACCTCTTTATTGTTGGCGTCATAAGAGGTCAATGTGGGGGCAGCTTGACCAAATAAGTCAAGACCGAGAACTTTATTGGTGCTATAATAAAATCCCACTTCTGTTCCGGCGGAAATCGAACGCTTCAAATTTATTCGGGCATAGGAACGAATGCCTAATTCCGACGTGAACGGTGCGGAATTGGTCAAATCGGTGTCTATGAGTTTATCAGCTGATGCGATATTGCTTTTGCTGATAGCCGGTGTTCCCCCTGTCCAATAACTGCTGAACTGCGCCTCGGATGTAGCGCGAATTTCGGGATTCTCGCCCACAAAAGCATATTTCACAGCCAAAGCTATATTGGATGCAACCGTGGCATCGACACCGGTGAAACTCATGCGTACCTCGTTGAATGGTTTGCTTGCATTGAAGGAAAGCACACGGTCAGCTACGGAATTGCCTACATTGAACGACAGCAGATCAAGTTTGAGTGTCGTTGTTTCATCGGCGGTATATACGGATTCTTGCTTTTGCCCGTTAAGATAGGTTTCCAATGTCAACCCTTTAAGAAGGCTGAGGTCAAGCAATTTAGCACCGCCTGCCTCAGTATCCTTATACACGAATCCAACCTTTTGTCCGGCGGCATATACATGATAAAGGTCCTTGACCGACACAATGGGCGTGTATGCAACGCCCGCGCTGATAGCCACAGGAATATTGCAAGCATTGGTTATATCGGTATCCACAATGTTATCCAACGCCCCGTTGCTAACGCCGATTACATTGACGGTAGAGGAATTGATTTCGTTGATTACACGTCCCGGTCCGACAATAGGCACGCGGCAGTTATCACTCTTCCATGTCCCATCAGCTTGCTGTATTAGACCACCGGGAACAGTCACCTCAATTGCAGCGCGGCTATTCAGTCGTTCTGGTTGTGGTCCGTAGTCAAGTTCGTTATCAGTACACGAACTGAGAATGACGGCAGCAAGCATCACCGTTGTTAATACTCTGTTCATATAGCTATATATTGTTTTCAAATTATAATCATCTTAGGTGGAGTCTATTGCTATGGCATTTGGTAATGGTTGTACCCGTCACCGCGAGAACCAGAGCCGGACTCAGTAACGACCATCAATTGCGGTCTATGTTAGCCGCACTATGGCGGCTTCAAGTTGGGTTGTCAAATGATTTATGCCCAATCTTGGTTAATTATGTTATTTTTACCTATGTATAATTCTCTCTGTTTTCTACTCACAACTTTTCTGCGTGAGCTTTGCAGACCTTTCGGACTACTTCTTGCAACGATGATACAATAATCATCGGTCATATTGGTTATAGACAGCACCCCGAAGCAGTGTTTGCCGCCTCCGGGTGCTGTGTTAGGATTTAATCGGGTGAATATACCTGATTCATTGATTAGTTTTCTTCAATACCCATGTTGTGGATAACACCCCAAGCGTTGTTCAGGATAATTGTGATTTCATTGTTAACGCTCAAGTCAATGGGTTCGTCCGGATTTTCGGGGTCAGGTCTGGTTGTATTTGCCTTAAGTTTCTTACCAAACGAATAGAAATAGTTGCGGTTCACGTTGAAGATTTTAGTATCATCTTCACCTGTCTGCTTCTGATCAAGAACACCGGTCCAAGTTTTCAGGTCGTTGCCGTTTCCATCACACAGGGCGATAGTAAATGTAGCCTTGCCTACCACCTTTGCAAATGGAACGAGGAAGCAACCACCAAGGAGTGAATTGTTTTCCGTTTTGAGACTCTCTGAATTCACGCCATTCCAGGTGTAGATACCGTCAGCAACTGTTACACCTTCAGTAGGAATTGCAAGATTCAGAACTGTAACTTTTTCAGTACCGGCAGCGGTACCACACTGGTTCTGCAAGTCTAGTGAGGGAATGTTGTAGGCAGTATTGCTTGAAGAAGCATATACACGAACAGATTTAACCGTTGTTTCACCTACTTTTTCCGGGATATTCTTGAAATAACCAAGAACACCGGCAACTTCACGGCGCATTTCTACCTGAACAGGAGTTGTGCTGATTTTGCCTTTGTCATTAGTGGAGAATTCTTCTTCTCCGGCAAAGATTTCCTCAACATTTTCTCCAGCGTTAGGAGTTGCCTTAGCAAGTGCGGCAGTCCAAACAAGAGTTGTTTTCAACTCTTGTTTGTAACCATAGGCAACCAGTTTGTACTCTGCTGACTTGTCAAGGTTCTTCAACTTGACAGTCTTGGTTGTCACGTTGTCGGTTGTACCGGGAGAAACGGCACTTTGGGTTTCCCAATTGCTGATTGCCCAACCCTCCTTGGCAAGGTCTGTGGTAACGCCGGTTGCAGCCACCCAGTCCTCACCGTTTTTCTTGAAGAGCTTGAGCTCAACATCCGTTACCACACTGTACGCCTCAGAGCTGTATACCGGACGTGCGGCACGGGTTTCGGCGCCACTACCACCGGCATTGAGAGCCAATGTGATTTCACCTGAGACGTTTACGTCGTTTGCACCACTTCCATTGATGACATCTTCATCATTGGAACATGCGGAGAACAGCATTATGCCTGCTGCTGCCGCGAACAGAAGATTTTTCTTCATGTGACTAATGATTTTGTTAAAAAACTGGGTTAATTATAAAGTTCTCTTTTATTCTTCTTCAATATCCATCTGACTGATAATCGTCCATGAATTGTTTAGCAAAGCATAGATGATAAAATCTTGCTTTTCGCAATCCCACACATAACGCAGGACAGTCAATTCGTTCCTTTTCATGGTTATTTTCACATCTTTGGGAGTAAGCAACGGACTCGAAGGGTCTGACGCATTGATAAAATCAAGATGCAGCTTCGTTCCATTCTCTTTCAAAGAGGGTGAAAGCACCGTTTTAGTTATTATGTTATGCTCCGGTTCCCATAGGTGAGTTGCCAAGACATCGGTAATACCTGTATATTTGAAGGCGTTATTCACATTGTCATAAACACCATTTATTTCTTTCCGTGAACCGTTGATTCCTTCGGGCAAACATTCCCATTTTTTTTCAATAATGAGTTTGCCCTTTGTCCGCTCCATTTCCACTGTATGATTGTTATGCCATGCGTCATAGAGTATGGTGTCGTTGGTCATATAGATGTCTTCTCCCTCCGTACTATTGGGATTGAGGTCAAGCGAGAGACCGTCTTCACTTATCGCATCAAGGTTGCTCATGCCACCCCATACCGTCAGGACATACCTGCCATGAGGAATGCAGGGACAAAGATCAATCGTAAGAATTTGCTTGTCGCCCTTGACCTCAAACACACCCGACTCTTCAACAACGTCGCCCGTATTCAAATCACGCAACACATAGTAGAGTGTCGGCACATATTCACGGAAGGCAAGATTATCGCCTTTACGCTGCTCTGCTTCGACATTATCGATATTGAAATAGTTTTTGTCTTTTACTGCAATGTTGATTTGGAGCGGTGGGCAATCTTCGATCTCGTCACGAATGCAAGACGTGAATGTCATGGCAGGTAGCAATAGAATGTACGCTATATTTCTGATTGTTCCTTTCATGCTCAATCCTCCTTACCATTAGTTATGATGTTGATAAACCGTTGCTCGTTGTGGTAAGGCAGGAAATCCACCTCTGTTTTGGCACGGTTGTGTAATTTGCTATCTATAACAGCATCTACGATATGTTTGTAGAATGTTGCAGTATCACCCAATCTTGCGGAAGTCATTGAACGGACATATTCCGCAACAGGAGTCGTTGCTTGTACACCTTCCATAATTTGTTTCGCCTCTTCATTCTTGTTAACACTTAACGCTGCAATCGCACTGTTTACGTCAGCATACGGTCGCAGAAGTGTGTAGGCTTCTGAGAGTTTGCGTTGTTTCGCATTCAGTAGTCCGAGGTTATATCTGGCTTCCGGTAATTCAACATTCTGTAATAGTTCGATGGCTCGTTCATAGTTTTCAGCAAACACATAACTTGCAGCAAGTGTGTTCAGCATTTCCGGTGTATATTCTTTCCGGGCTTCAAGGACTTGACGCGCATCATCTGTACGATTCTCATTGAGATATAATATGGCAAGATTGTTGGCAGCCACATCGGATTCGGGGAAGTATTTGAGAATTGTCTCATAGACCTGAATACGGGACCTGTCATCAGCTGCAAGCGTTGATACACGCAACATCTCTTCTTCGTTGAACGCATCGGGACGCTTCTTGTACATTTCAAGCAATTCCGCATCGTCAGTGAAACTCTTGATTGTCCAAGAGTAATCATAGAGAACTTTGCGGTCTTTTGCCAGATAATTGTTTTTAATGCGCGTCCAGCAAGCAAGGCGACGTATATATTTCTCTGCCGCATCATCAGTGGGACCGGGATATTTGAGCATAAGCTCACGCACCTTGATACTGTCTGGATCGTTTGCCGCAATCATTGCCTGAACAACAGGCTCCCAGCCTTCGGGTGCTGCACCTGTTTTGATAATACGCTGGATATCCTTAGACAACCCCAACTGCGATATAAGCCAGTTTTTTGCTGAAGTTGCACGGTTGTTGGCAAGCATTATATTGTGCTGATAGCTTGCTTCCGCAGATGCGGAGCCGAAAATATTAAGACTTGTAAGGGTAGCAAGCGAATCCTGCAATATCGGGCGAAGGGTTTCCAGCATACCAGTCAATTCCCTGCGATTGTTTGCCAAGTCCATGACAATATTCCACTTGTCAACTATAAACTGCAAACGGGCTTCACCTTTGCCCTGATGTACTTTCGGACGTATCTTGAACTCCGGCTCAATCCATGACAGGTTATATTCCTTACGGACATCTATCAATGAAACCGGGACACTGACGTTTGCAATGTCAATCGTGTCAATGCCCGTGCATTGACCGCAACCGTCATTTGATACCACACCGACAATCCGGGCATTATCCACCCCTTCGGGAATCTCTACACTCTCATTGAACGGTATGGCTATCGTTTCTGCAAGTTTTTCTATTTTAACCGCTTGTCGGGCATACGGATCTTCATATCCGTGAAGTACCTCTTTACGATGTTTTTTCTTACTGTAGATGGGAGCGTCAAGCACAAGCGGTTCATATTCGTCAAGCACACTGTCCTCTACAACCAATTGAGGAGAAATGACCAAACGGCTTCTTTTTGAAAAATATTTGCCGGGGACATTGAATGTAACCTGCATTTGAGCCATATTTGCGCTATCCGGCGTGAGTGTCCTTAATGCAGGCTCCACAGTAACCGATTTTACATTCTTTTGTGTGGCACATCCTGCAAATATGCCGACCGAAGTAGCCAATAATACCGGATAAATGATATTTCTTTTCATACGAATCTGCATTTAGAATATATAGACTAATGAAATGGCAGCTTTGGTCGGTCCGACATAATTCTTATGTTTCCTTTCGTAGCATTTGATACATGGTATGCGGTCGCTTTCTTTGTACCAAAGCCTCTCATAGCCTAATCCGATTTCAGCTTCAAGATTCCAGTGCGGTGAGAGAATCCAGTTATATCCATAGGTGATGCCGCCTCCTGCCATGTAACCGTCGTAGCGTTTGTCGCGGAATCCACCGAAGAACTGCGCTCCGTGTCCATGCAGACCGAAGAAATGGCCTTCAAATTTTTCGCACAACCAATACTTCACTTCCGGCTCGACAAGCCAAAAGCGCATTTTTTTATCATTTCTATATGTCCACGGGTTGTACGAACCGCTAAGTTGAAGCGTCACACGGTTACTTGTCGCAACTTCAACTCCTCCGTTTATAGTTCCACCGGCAAGCCAGTAAAGCCCATTGGTTTTTATGGCAACATCCTGTGCAGCTATCTTAGTTATTCCTGATAGGAATATTATCAATACAATCGCAATTCGACTTAATCTCATACGCCTTATATTTCTGTTACCTTTTTATATTCTAATTCGTCCTCAAACTTTTGATTTTCAGTCCAAATCATGTACATCTCCTATAAGAAGATGTTTTTCGGAGTGCAGAATTAGCAAAATATCCTCAAACAACAAAGATTTTTCGCCAGAAAAAATTGAAAAAATTGAGATAACATCCTGACTGTGATTAAAATGGCACGCAATATCTATTCCTTAAGTGGCCGTTATTTGTGCAATTCGCTTGAAAATCAACAAATTTATTTTATGGATACATCTGCTTATAGGAGATTGACATGTGAGGAATGTTGCTATTTGCCTTTTCGGACAAACTCCAGTATCATCCTATTGGCGTCATCTATTTTATTGGCGTTCAATGATGAAAGGTATATTCTTGTTGTTTTTTCGGAATCGTGTCCTAATCCTTCACTTATGACTGAAATGGGGATATTGTTGTTGTAAGCAATATTTGCCCATGAATGGCGCGCAACATACATGGTCAATGGCAATTCAAGCCCTAACAAATGCCCTATTTCTTGAAGATTCCGATTGACATTATGTATTTTTGAAAGGTACTGTTTTCGCTCGTTTGTACCTATTTTTGTAATTATCGGTAGTAAATATGGAGAGTTGTCTGTGTCATACTTGTCAACGATATGTTGCATACAATTTTCCCAATGAATGAAAAGTTGTTGTCCGCTCTTTTGTCGTTTGTATGACAATATTCCATTCTTAAGATCTTTCTTTTTAAGAAAGGCCATATCCACAAACGACATACCCCGCGTATAGAAGGAAAATAAAAACATATCGCGTGCAAAATCATAACGCTGAATATCAGAAAAATCCAGCATTATGATTCGGTGTATGCTATTGACATCAATAGCCCTTTTGATAGTTTTATCCATCCCTGTGAACACATTCTTGAATGGATTGGTATTCACAACAAGTCCTTTGTTAACAGCGCGGTTATAAATGGCTCGTAAAATGCCTATATAGAATGAAGAGGTGTTTTTTTTCAACCCAAGCGTCTTTATAATATACGTTTCATAGGCTTCTATTATTTCCGAGTCTAATTCTCCAATAAATAAATCTCGCCCGTTTCTAAAACGCATGAAACTGTTTAGCGTGTTGTTATACGTTTCAGCAGATCGTGTCTTTCCTATTGTATTCAACGATGCGATTACATTTTTTGTAAATGTGAAGAGAGTGTCATATTGCCTTTCGGGTGACACATATGCTTTGATGATGTCTTCGGCAGTATATGTCGGAAGAGTTTGTTCCAATACTTTTATTATATAGCGTATCCGCTTCTCTTTCTCAGCAAGTTCTATCTTCAAATCCTTGATGTATTCCTCTCTGCTTGATATCACAACACGGATATCTCCAGAGTGCCATTCTTCCTCAAACAGTTTACAACCGGTTTTTATCTGCTTGGTTACACGGGTTTGTGTTATCTGATAGACTAATACACCTTCTTTTCCGGGTATAGATGAGGGGCGAAATTTTAATTTGATTGTTGCCATATTTCCAGTTTTTAGATTATTGATAAAATTTACCCTGTCCTTGGCACTTCGAGTGCCAGCGGCCGGCAATTCGATTACCAGCGGCTGGCAATTCGATTACCAGCGGCTGGCAATTCGATTCCCACGGGCTGGGAACACGATTCCCACGGGCTGGGAACTCAATTCCCAAGGGCTGGTAACACGATTCCCAAGGGCTGGGAACACGATTCCCAAGGGCTGGGAACACGATTCCCAAGGGCTGGGAACACGATTCCCAAGGGCTGGGAACACGATTCCCAGCGGCTGGGAACACGATTCCCAAGGGCTGGACAAAACAAAATGCCCCTACTTATCGGGGAAAAGGGCGCAGTTTTCAAAAACTTTACGTAAGTTTGCACATAAAAGAGCAACGGGGCGGACAATCGTCTGCTTTATGGTTGCCCACACTACTTTATTAATACCTATCCCAACCCATGCCACACATTTCTGAGCGCGCCACACAGATGCCGGCTTCCCCTATCCGCAAACTGGCCCCCTTGGCTTCTGCTGCCAAGGAACGCGGCGTGCACGTCTATCATCTGAACATCGGACAGCCCGACCTGCCCACACCCGACAAGGGTCTTGAGGTGCTCCGCCATATCGACCGCAAAGTGCTGGAATACAGTCCGAGCCAGGGCTTCAAGAGTTACCGTGAAAAGTTGACCCACTACTACGAGAAGTACAACATACACCTCGATGCGGACGACATCATCATCACCTCGGGCGGCTCTGAGGCGGTGCTCTTTGCCTTCATGTCGTGCCTGAACCCCGGCGACGAAATCATCGTTCCCGAACCCGCCTATGCCAACTACATGGCTTTCGCCATCTCGGCCGGCGCCGTCATCCGCACCATCGCCACAACCATCGAGGAGGGTTTCTCGCTGCCCAAGGTGGAGAAGTTTGAAGAACTGTTCAACGAGCGCACCCGCGCCATCCTCATCTGCAACCCCAACAACCCGACGGGCTACCTCTACACCCGCCGCGAGATGAACCAGATTCGCGACCTCGTGAAGAAGTACGACCTCTACCTGTTCTCGGACGAGGTATATCGCGAGTTCATCTATACCGGATCGCCCTATATCTCCGCCTGCCACCTGGAGGGCATCGAGCAGAACGTCGTGCTTATCGACTCTGTATCGAAGCGCTACAGCGAGTGCGGCATCCGCATCGGCGCCCTCATCACCAAGAACCCCGAGGTGCGCGCCGCCGTGATGAAGTTCTGTCAGGCCCGCCTCAGTCCGCCCCTCATCGGTCAGATAGTGGCCGAAGCCTCGCTGGACGAGCCCGAGGACTACAGCCGCGAGGTCTATGACGAGTATGTGGAGCGCCGTAAATGCCTCATCGACGGACTCAACCGCATCCCCGGCGTCTATTCGCCCATCCCCATGGGTGCGTTCTACACCGTGGCCAAACTGCCCGTCGATGATGCCGAGCGCTTCTGCGAATGGTGCCTGACCGACTTCTCTTACGAAGG
>JALFCG010000085.1 GCA_022771265.1 Prevotella sp. | reverse complement strand
CGTGCCTTACAACACACGTGTGGTACGCTCACGTAATATCGACGGCCCATACGAAAGCATGGACGGAGTGAACGTGTCCGACGATGGCGGTGATGCCTTCCCCATCGTCACCCATCCCTATCAGCTGGGTGGCGACCATGGCTGGGTGGGAATAAGTCACTGCGCTGTGTTCGACGATGGAAAGGGCAACTGGTATTACGCCTCCCAACAGCGATTCCCTGCCAACTATAATAGAAATGAATATAGCAATGCCGTCATGCTCGGCGGCGTAAGGGCTATACGCTGGACCGACAGTGGCTGGCCTGTGGTCATGCCCGAACGCTACGGTGAAGTGCCGCAAGCCCGGATAGAGGAATCGGAACTCATTGGCTCGTGGAGTCACCTTTCTATCCGCTATTCCTATGAAACCATAATGCAGCCCGTGACCATCACTCTTGGCTCCGACCATAAGGTGACCGGCAAATGGAACAACGGTGCCCAGTGGAGTTTCGACGCTTCCGACAACACGTTGACCATTGGCGGCGTGAAACTCTATCTCTCGCGTGAGGTCGATTGGGAAGCGTCGCCACGCAAGGCCACAATAGTCTATGCAGGCTACGACGACTACATGACATCAGGCACGCAAAGGACCTATTGGGGAAAGAAAGAATAATCACAACTCACTTATATACTAACTAATAGACCTAATTAATCAGGCGGTGGTTGGACGCGAGTCCCGCCACCGCTATTATCTTTGCAAGAAACCGGATTGACTCATGAAAGAGCCTTGGCGTATTGCTCTGCCTTTCGCTCAGGTTTCATTGGATAGGCTCGCGAACTGCTTGGCATACGGTAGATGCGTATTTGTCGCCGATTGTATTCTACTACAACATAATCACCCACTTTAGGCTCCTTCACACAGAAACGCCGACAGAGAATGGTGGTGGCGAGTTGCCCGGCAGTGATAATGACATTACATTGGGGCATGCCATCGAGCATTGCCTCAATGTCGGTTTCCTCGATTATCTCAAGGTCTTTGTCAGAGGCCGTGTTCTTGGTGCGCACAATTCTTGTGGCTGTGTCATACATTGCAATGCCCTTTTCTCTAAGAAACGCCTCTATCCTCTGCTGGTCGAACCGTTTCTCTCCCTTGACGATAAAATGCTCCTTGTCGTTGAAGAATATAATGCCCATAATACGCCACATGTCATTCTGGAAATTGGGGTAATAGAAAGGCATACACCAGCGATGGGCTGCCGGTGGGAATGTTCCTAACATCAGTACTTTTGCTCCCTCGAATACAAATGGCTTAAAAGGGTGTAGCTCGACATTGTCTTTCATTCTATATATGCATTCTCCTCTATTATTGGGTTCGCAATACTTATTATCATATTCGTATTTTCATTAGTCCGGTGCAAAGATAATACAAAAAAATGAACTGGCGAAGAAAACGGGGTTTAATTTCTTGTTTTTTTATAATTGGATATAAGCGCATCCTTTACTTGCGAAAGTAGAGTAATCAAGATAATATTCATATGATTATGGCTTATTTGGCATTATGAAACAAAAACAATGCTTTATGGTACAATTTTTTGGAGGCTTTTGGAATAATATGTGTAATTTTGCACACAGAAATCATAACATGTATCACAAATAGACTAAATAACAATGAACAGAAGTCTGATTTTTTCGGGACTCGTATGCCTGATTATGCCATGCACGATGATGGCACAGGACAAACTTTACTGCGACGAGTTCCCATTGGGTGACATCACACTGCTCGATGGCCCGCTGAAACATGCACGCGACCTAAATGTAGAAAACCTGCTGAAGTACGATTGCGACCGCATGCTCGCGCCTTATCGCAAGGAGGCGGGACTAACGCCTCGCAAACCAACCTATCCTAACTGGGACGGACTCGACGGACACGTAGGCGGACACTATCTCTCGGCCCTTGCCATCAATGCCGCAACTGGCAGTGAGGAGTGTCGTCAGCGTATGGAATATATGATTGCCGAACTGAAACTTTGTGCTGAAGCCAACGACAAGCGTGGAGAGGCATGGGCGAAGAACTATGTTGGCGGTTTCCCGCATAGTGCAAAGCTATGGTCAACATTCCGCAAGGGCGACTTCGGACAGTATTTCGGTTCTTGGGCACCATTCTATAATCTCCACAAGATGTATGCCGGACTGCGCGACGCATGGCTCTATTGTGGTAACGAAGATGCACGACTGCTATTCCTCAAGTTCTGCGACTGGGCTGTGGATATCACTTCTGAACTGAGTGACGAGCAGATGGAACGAATGCTCGGCAATGAGCATGGCGGTATGGACGAAGTGATAGCCGACGCATACGCCATGACTGGCGAGCGACGCTATATCGACTGCGCACGACGCTTTGCCCACCGACAGTTGCTCACTCCTATGGAGAACCATAAGGACTGCCTCGACAATATGCATGCCAACACACAGATACCGAAGGTGATAGGCTTCCAGCGTATAGCAGAACTCGATGGCGACGCAAAATGGCATGAGGCAAGCCAATACTTCTGGGACATTGTCACAAAGGAACGGTCGCTCGCCATCGGCGGAAACAGCCGACGCGAACATTTCCCCACCAAGGAAACATGCATCGACTATGTAAACGACATTGACGGACCTGAATCATGTAACACATACAACATGCTCAAACTCACAGAGTTCCTCAATCGTGCCAATCCCAATGCCGCCTATGGTGACTTCTATGAGCGTGCGATGTTCAATCATATACTCTCAACACAACATCCCGAACACGGCGGATATGTATATTTCACATCGGCGCGTCCACGCCACTACCGCAACTACTCCGCGCCCAACATGGCAATGTGGTGCTGCGTGGGGACAGGTATGGAAAACCACGGCAAGTACGGGCAGTGGACATGGACACGAAAGAAGGGAACGAAAGCATCCGACGACGTCCTTTATGTCAACCTCTTTGTAGCGTCAGAACTAAACTGGCGCGAGCGAGGCGTCATCTTGCGACAGGAGACCGCCTTCCCTTACGGCGAGACATCGGAGATAGCTGTGACAAAGGGAAAGGGAGTGTTCACCATGAAGATTAGGAAACCGGCATGGTGCGACAAGTTTGAGGTGAAAGGCATCGGCTTCGATGCCAAGCAATATGAGGAAGACGGTTTCGTGTGCATCTCGCGCAAATGGAAGAAGGGCGACCGCATTGCCGTCTCCATGCCTATGCACGGCAGTGTGGAGCGTATGCCCAACGTGCCTCAGTATGTTGCAATATTGTATGGTCCAATAGTACTTGGCATGAAGTCCGGCACTGAAGACATGCGTTCGCTCATCGCCGACGACAGCCGTTTCGGACAGTATGCCGGTGGCAAAAGACTACCTCTTGACAAGGCACCCGTCTTATTGCCGAAGGAAATCAGCGATATTGCCAACGACCTTCGCCCAGTGGCAGGCAAACCGCTACACTTCACCCTTGCCACTCGTATGGAGAACGCCATTTCTGGAGGAGAACTGCAACCGTTCTTCGAAATTCACGACTCTCGTTATATGATGTACTGGCTTGCCCTCAGCGATGCCGACTACAAGGCATATACCCAGCGACTCGCCGACGAGGAAAGTGCACGTCAGGCTCTTGAGGCTGCCACTGTGGATAAGGTGATGCCGGGAGAGCAGCAGCCAGAGACCGACCATCGCATGGAGACCGACAACTCCGAGAAGGGCAGTACTGAGGGAGTGTTCTTCCGCGATGCCCGCGACGGTCACTATTTCTCTTATCTCATGCAGACCAAGGGCGAAACAGCCCTCACTCTGCAGCTAACCTTCTGGGGACAGGACGAGTGGCGCTCATCGGAATTTGATATATTTATCGACAACACTCTGCTGACAAGTGTCAACAACACCCACCGCTGGCGCACCACCCAGTTCAAGACCGTCGATTATCCCATTCCCGCCTCAATGCTTGAAGGCAAGAGCGAGATAAGAGTGAAGTTCGTGGCTCACAAAGGTCGCCAAGTAGGACAGATTTACGGAGTGAGATTAATATTATGAGAATAGTATTTTGTATTTTTGCTCTTCTACTGTCTCTTGGCTCAAGGGCCGGAAACGTGAAGGTTGAGTTTGTTACTCCGAAGATTGTCAGAGTGCAATGGTCGCCTGACGGTTTGTTGCCTGGCAATAATACAGGTGTCTGCATCTATGACAGACAAAAGGTAAAGTCGGAGGAGATAATTGTGAAAAACGTGGGTGGATGCCTTTCGTTTATCGACCGGAAAACGGGCAAAACCCTATTGAAAGACATTGCCCGCGAGGCAGAACCAGTGGTGCAGGAACGCATTGTGTATGACGATGCCACCGCTCGTATGGAAGAGACAGCCAATGGAAAAGTGACAGTGAAGGATGTCATACGTCGCGACACCATTGGCTTGAGTACAAGATACACCTCACGTTTCTCGTGCGAAGGTACAAAGGCTCTCTATGGTCTGGGTGCCCATATGGAGGACCACATGAACCTGTTAGGGAAAACCATGTGGCTTACTCAACATAACCTAAAAGTTACAGTGCCCGTTCTCATCTCGCCTCAAGGCTATGGACTTCTCTTTGATGCCGGTTGTGCCATGAAATATTCGTCCGACGGCAAGGGTTTTGCTATGCAGATGGAGGCAGCCAGGCAGATTGACTACTACTTTATCAAAGGCGACAGGATGGAGGATGTCGTGGAAGGCTATCGCTATCTTACAGGTAAGGTGCAGCTATTGCCGCTATATGCCTTCGGGTATATACAGTCGAAGGAACGCTATGTGTCGTCCGACGACCTCATCGGTACTCTGCGCGAATACCGCCGCCGTCATGTGCCCATCGACATGATCGTGCAGGACTGGAACTATTGGCCGGAAGGATGGGGATATATGAAGATGAACCGTAAGTATTATCCCGACCCCAAGGCTCTTGCCGACTCCATTCATGGCATGAACGCAAAACTCATGGTGAGCATATGGCCCAATCCGCAGTATTGTCCAGAAGAAAGGGATTTCCGCAAACGCGGCTTTATGCTCGAGCACTCTGTGTATGATGCCTTCAATGCCGATGCCCGCCGACACTATTGGAAGTATGCCAACGACGAGTTCTTCTCTAATGGTTTCGACGCATGGTGGTGTGACAGCAGTGAACCGCTTGACGGCGACTGGAACAAAATACCTGAGTCAATAGGCGGCAAGCCCTACGGTTGGAACGACCATGAGCGTCGTTGGCACTTGAACAAAGACGTGCTCAGCGATGCTCTCGGAGCAGAGCG
>JALFCG010000120.1 GCA_022771265.1 Prevotella sp. | reverse complement strand
ACGGGGTTTTACGGTATGGCAACGTGCCATGCCGGCCCCAATCTGCTCTAATATACACAGAATTAATGAAGTAACAAATAACAGACAACAGCTAGTGGTGGAAGGCTTTAGCTTTTACGCCGTAGCGGAAATTAGTACAACATATAAAGAGGTATGCACCGACAAGACCGGCTTTGCTGAGACTGTCCATGTCACGTACGATCCCGCAAAGGTGTCGTTGAAGTTCCTGTTGGAGATGTATTTCAAGGCCATCGACCCAACCAGTATTAACCGACAGGGCCACGACACGGGGACGCAGTACCGCACCGGTGTCTATTACACCGACAAGGATGACGAGAAGATTATCAACGATGTCTTTGCCGAAGAGCAGACGCACATCAACGGAAAGCTTGCCGTTGAGAACCAGCCTTTACGGAACTTCTACAAGGCGGAGGATTACCACCAGGATTATCTCGACAAGAATCCCGACGGCTACTGCCATTTGCCACATAGCTTGTTCGAGTTTGCGCGCAAGGCAAAGGACACAAAGAAGTGATACTCAATAAAACTGTATTGAGATGAAGAAGAATATATTACTGACCATGTTGCTTCTGGTGGCAACAATGACTTTCGCAGCCTGCACAGGGAAGAAGGGAAGTACTGTACAAAAGAGTGCTGCTGCCCAGACAGACACGTTCAAGACCCGGAGCGGCAAGGAGATTGTCTTTACCGCCATCAAACATGGCAGCATCCGCATCACGTTTGACGGACGAGAGATAGAAGTGGACCCGGTGCGTGGCTTGAAGCCGACGACGAATTACAGAACCTATCCCAAGGCTGACTATATCTTCGTGACACATGAGCACTTTGATCACTGCGACACGATGGCTGTCCGCCAACTGGAGAAACCAACGACAGTAATCATTACGAATGCCAACTGTGCCAAGATCATCGGCAAAGGCAAAGTCATGCACAATGGCGACCATCTGCGACTGGCCGATGACATCCAGCTGGATGCCGTGCCGGCGTACAACACCACTCCGGGCAAAGAGAAATATCATCCCAAAGGACGCGACAACGGCTTCATACTGGCTCTTGACGGTTTCCGTGTATA
Organism: Prevotella sp.; assembly: GCA_022771265.1. Classification (GTDB taxonomy): domain Bacteria; phylum Bacteroidota; class Bacteroidia; order Bacteroidales; family Bacteroidaceae; genus Prevotella. The sequence goes on along the minus strand of JALFCG010000120.1, from coordinate 1,780 downwards.
TATCTCCGGCGATACCGAGGATATTCCAGAGATGCGGAACATCAAAAACATAGACGTGGCTTTTCTCTCCACCAACCAGCCGTTCACCATGACACCAGAGCAGACAGCCCGAGCCGCCAAGCTCATCAAGCCCAAGGTACTCTTCCCTTATCATTACTCAGATACTCCCATTCAGAAGGTTGCCGACCTGCTCAAAGGAACCGGCATCGACGTGAGAATAAGGAATTACCAATAATATAACTGATTGCTATTATGATTGACGAAATACTGGAGAACAACCGTCGCTTCGTTGCCGGGAAGGGCTACGTAAAGCATATCACCGATGGCAAGCCGTCAGGCAAGACGCTTATTGTCACGTGTATGGACACCCGTCTGAGCGTGATGCTGCCTGAGGCATTAGGCATCAAGAATGGTGAGGTGAAGATGGTTAAGGTGGCAGGCGGTGTCATCCTTGACGACTACGACGCTGTCATGCGGTCCATCATCGTGGGCATCTATGAGCTGGGCATTGAGGAGATCATGCTCATCCACCATACCGATTGCGGTGCCGGAAAGATGACCGGCGAGCACATGGAGCATCTGATTCGAGAGCGGATTGCCGCTGACAAGGTAGCGGAAGTGGAAAAGCACATTGACCTCCGCCAGTGGCTTGACGGTTTTGGCGACACGGAAAAAAGTGTGCTGGCGACAATGCGACGGGTGAAGAACCATCCGCTCGTTCCTGACAACATCATAGTCCGCGGTTTTATCATCGACTCCACAACAGGAGCGCTCACCGAGATAGCCGAATAAGACCAAGGAAGTGCCACTGTTGTCAGCAAAGTGTAAATATTTTAAGCATTGCTGACAATGATGGCACGATTTGTCACCAATTGCTTATAGGCACGGATATTGCATTGATGGTTAGTGAAGTTCGGCCGTCGGACGAGGGCAACGAAAGGAACCTGAGGACGATGGATGAACCGAGGATAAATAAAGAATTAATTGATAATTAGGAGGTTTTGACTTATGATGTATCCGGTTTTGAGAGACATGAACAATTGGCTTGACAATGATTTCGACGATATGTTGAACACAAGTTGGATGCCGCGCATGAACGTCACAGCACCTGCTATCAATGTCAAGGAAAATGATAAGGAATACGAAGTAGAACTTGCAGCTCCAGGCACCACGAAGGATGACTTCAAGGTGAATGTCGACAAGGATGGCAATCTGACCATCAAGATGGAGCACAAGGACGAAAAGAAGGACGAGAACAAAAAGGAGCATTATCTGCGCCGCGAGTTCTCATACAGCAATTACGAGCAGGCTCTGACGCTGCCTGAGGATGTTGAGAAGGATAAGATTGAGGCAAAGGTTAATAACGGTGTGCTTTATATCACACTTCCTCGCACTCAGAAGGCTGAGAAGGAGACAAAACGCATTGAGGTCGCATAACCCCGGCGTTGCTGCTCAGTGGTATTACAGGGACTGTTCTCTTCTTGGGGAGCAGTCCCTTTTTGTTTTAACCCACATTGCAGATATATCTCATGTAACTGATTGATTCTCAGTATTGGCATTTTTTGAGGGTGGCTTTGTGTGTACCACGGATTTAAATTTCCCCAACGGATGTGGATTGATTCCGAGCATGCGATATATCTTGGATAGCTTCTCTTCCGCCTCAGTGCATTGCCTCACCCGTATGGTCTCACCGTCTTCTGCTTTCAGTTCTGCAGTGACAAGCACCTGCGTGCTCGCTATGCGTATGATTTCGTCCCATCTGACATTGTCGTACTTCTTC
>JALFCG010000114.1 GCA_022771265.1 Prevotella sp. | reverse complement strand
CTATCAGAAACTTCTTTTTATCCAATCCTCCTGTGTAGCCAGTAAGTGAGCGGTTGCTGCCAATGACACGATGGCAGGGGATAAGAATGTCTATGCCGTTGGCGCCAATGGCTTGTGCCACGGCTCTTACTCCTCCTACCTTTCCAATAGTCGTGGCAATCTCCATATATGTTCTTGTTTCTCCGTATGGAATGTCGAGTAATGCCTTCCATACGCGGAGCTGAAAATCTGTTCCGAAAGGGTGTAGCGGAATATCGAACTCCTTGCGGTTGCCTGCAAAATACTCATCAAGCTGGCTCTTTGTCAGTTCAATGACAGAGGAAGACTCTATTTTGAGATTAGCATTAACATATCGCCCAATCCTACGGATGTTTCTATCGGCACACGACATTACGTTCCAGTTGCACAGACACAACTCATTGTCCATTGATGCCAAGATGAGTTCTCCGCAAGGTGAACTGTAATATTGTATGCAAATCATTTTTACAAGAATTGGCAATTGTCTTAACTCCGAACACTCTCCCTCATTTTTGAGAAAACCATCTCACGATACAGATGCCTTAGGGCAGCAATGGGATGGTAGATAATCATTCTTGGTCCCGACCATCGCATTACCATCCTGATACGCTCTTTCATCTCTGGCCGATAGCAATGCACAGGACATTTCTTGCAGGTTGGCTTAAACTCACCATATCGGCATCTGTCAAGTCGTCTGAGGGCATAGTCCAACAGTTCCTTGCAGTTTGGGCATAGCTTGTCGTTGCCTTCGCGCTTCTGGCAATACAGGCGTATCATCTGCTCCACCACCGCCTTTTCTTCCTCTATGCGAGCGTGTTTCATTTTGTCAATCTTTGTTATTTCAGTCTTCCTCAAAATCCACAGCCCTGTTGATAAAGTCGTTGAAAGGCTTAACGGTTTTGAACAGTTCTGCCACTCGCGAGACGAGATTGGGCTGAAGAATGAAATCGTTGTCGAGATAAGTAACCAAAGAGAAACTTTTCAGTCGCATGAAGTCTGCGTAAGGAGCGTCGGCAGGATATTCCTTTGGCACTCGCTTCAGAGCCCCGTCCATATCAACTCTGAAAGAAGGGTCAGCCACGTCGAGCACATCTTGCTTAAATTCTTCCCAGCCAAAGCTGATGTCCTCGCGGAGCATCTTTACCACGCGTGGTTCATAGCAATAGTTTCCCGATGCAATCATGTGGCAATGAGGATAGTCCTCTCCTGAGCCAGTGCCCACATGGAAGTAATATCCTGCGTGCATGGACTTCTTTCCGCCTTTTGACAGAAACACGCCGAAATGGGTCTTGTATGGGCTTTTGTCGGCACTGAAACGTGTGTCGCGATAGATGCGATAGGTGCAGTCCTTGATGGTAAGTCGGGCTATGTCCTGGTCGTATTGCCCTACGGCCTGGATAAGTTCGCCGCAAAAAACATACCATCGCGCCTGTATCTCCTGGTATCTTTTCTTGTTGGCTGTAAACCATACTTTGTTGTTGTTGCACGAAAGGTCGCGCAGAAAATCAATTATTTCTTTCATAGGTTTGACATTTATATTCCATAATGATGTCGCAACGTTCGTAGGCATTGCCTTTCAAGGGATTTATTTTATTCTTTCACCACCTTGCTTCCATTTATGATGTATATGCCCTTGGGCAGTGAATTCAATGCCTCGCTGATTGTAGCGTTGCGTCGTATCAGGCTACCATCGACACTGTATATGTCGTGGGTTTCCTCTTTAGGAATGGTGTTGAACACGCTTTCCATTCCTGTCGGCACAAAGTTTCGTTGGTGGGGCGCGACTGATCGTCGGTTATGGTGTAATGATTTATCAATCCGCATCCTTTTGCCTTTGTGGCCTTATCGTATATGCTTTTGCTCATGAATATAGCGGCAGACAGCACGATGGGTGTTTCCCCGTCGGTATCGATGGTTTTGTAGTTGAAATCAATACGCCAGAATGTTCCGCAACTTTTGCGGTTTACTATTCCTATTGCAGGCTCGGTTGTTTCCGCCATAACAGTCAGCGATGCCATCAGCACCGCCATGGCGACAAATGTTTTCCTTAATATTTCCATTCCTTGTTCTTTATTTGGATGTTATATATATTTATTACATTATTCTTTTATTATATTCTCATTTCTTAAACCATCAATTAACGATACTTGTATTATAAACTTTTGCGGAACTCAGTAGGCGTGATGCCTGTCTCGCGACGGAAACAGTCGCTGAAATAGCTGGGCACCAAATGAAACAGTTCCGCACAAAGAGCGACAATTCGGCATCCTGCAGCCTTCCCACGCTCACCAGAGGATGATAGGTCGGCTGATGGAAATAGTGGTTGAATTGGTCTATGTTTTCTACCTTTACAATCATAACGTCCCAAAATATTGGTACAAAGGTAAGAAAATTATTGGTCTAATCAGTGATTTTGGTATGTTATTTTGGTATTTTTAGCCTTTCCCTATAATAATGGTCTTATCTCCTTTAATATGTTTCCGCGCAAGTTTATTCACAGTGTCTTTCGTACTCCAAAAACGGAATAAGTCAGAATAATAAGCGTTTAAAAATGAAATAAGTGGATTTTCTTTTGGCGGAATGTGTTTTTTATTGTATTTTTGCAACGTTATTGCGAAAAATATCGGAATATGGAAAATCCATAAACAATGAGCGCACTAAGTGTATTATATCTCGTTTTGTCACTACCCGTCGTGTTCATCCTCCATGACGCTGAGGAAGTGGTTGTGCAGCATCGTTGGATGTTGGCGCACAAGGAGTCTTTGGCTTCGAGATTTCCGAAGTTTCGTCCTATGATTGAACATCTTTCCAAACTCGGCACCACGGCCTTTGCCATTGCGGCAACGGAAGAACTCGTTGTGCTGGTCGTCGCCACCTGCTATGTGCTCGTCGATGGCATCTTCGCCACTCAGATTTGGTCGGCACTGTTTTTGGCGTTCTCCCTCCATCTGTTAGTCCATTTCGGACAAGCGATACTTTTTTGGGGATATGTCCCAGGCATAGTGACCTCCCTTCTCCTTTTGCCTTATTCCGCGTATGGCGTGTGGAGCATCTGGCTTACCACAAGCGCCATGGAGTTCCTGCTCTTGGCCTTGTGCGGCATCGTTTTTATGGTATCCAACCTCAAGCTCGCCCATTGGTTGGGAATTAAAAACAGTGAGAAACGACATGATGCCGAGTGAATTGCATAATTCTAACACTTTCTCTTTGCCGTTTCGGGAATAATGTGTATATTTGCAGCAAAAAAAGGATGCAACATTATGAATAAGAAATTTCTCATACCATTTGTATTCACAGCAACGATGTTTCTGCTCGTCGCTTGTGGGAATAAAGGAGGCAACAAGGCTGTTGCCCCCAAAACAGAAGCGGCGGTAGGCAAGGAAGAAACGACTACCGACAGCATCGTCTTTCCAGAGTTCACACAAACCGACATCAACGGCAAGCAGGTAAGTCTCCATAAGGAAATATCCAAGAACGTCGTGACACTCATCGACTTTTGGGCGAGTTGGTGTGGACCATGTCGTGCCGAGATGCCCAATGTGGTAAGGATTTACAATGCTTACAAGGACAAGGGACTTGGCATTATCGGCATCTCGCTGGACGAAGACGGTGACAGATGGAAGGATGCTGTCAGCCAGATGGGAATGGAGTGGACGCAGTTGTCCGACCTTAGGGGATGGGACAACGAAATATCCAGTTCCCTTGGAATAAGGTCAATACCTTTCACCGTGCTCGTTGACAACAAGGCAAGGGTAATTGCCGCAGGACTTCGTGGCAACGCCTTGGAGGAAGCAATCATAACGGAACTCGAAAAATAAGAAGCCGTCCCTTGCCACTCCAAAGCCAGGGGTGGTTCTTTTTATTATTATCGTAACACAGTTGTCGTAACATTGAAATCTTAACTCCGTACCTTTGCACTCGAAAACAATTAGATGCAATGAGTATGAAAAAAGGATTTTTGGCAGCTGTGACGCTGCTCATGATGACCGCAGCGACCTCCATGGCCGACACAGTGAAAGGAGTGGTCAAGGACAAGACAACGGGTGAACCGCTCATCGGAGCCACTGTCGTTGCAGGCGACAAGGGGGTGACAACCGACATGGACGGACGATTCACACTCGCCGGACTGAAACGTGGAAAACACACATTATTAATAAAATATATAGGTTACAGAAACTCAGAAATTGACGGAGTGGTGGCCGACGGCCGTTTGACGCAAAAGGATATTGTCGTGGAAATGGTTAGCGACGAACAGACGCTCGGCGAGGTGAAGGTGACGGGAATGGCCCGACGCAACACCGATGTCGCCATGATAGAGGCGGCGAAAGTCAGCTCCGTCATAGTGAGCAACATCTCGGCACAAGAAATAAAACGCACGCAGGATAACAACGCAAGTGAGGTGATACGCCGAGTGCCGGGCGTAAGCCTTATAGAAGACAAGTTTGTCATGGTGCGCGGACTGTCGCAACGGTACAACAACGTATGGATCAACGGTGGTGCCGTACCAAGTTCGGAGGCTGACTCGAGAGCGTTCTCATTCGACATTATCCCAAGCAGCCAGATTGACAACCTCGTGATTGTGAAGTCGCCAAGCGCTGAATATCCGGCTGACTTCACGGGTGGTTTCATCCAAATAAACACCAAGGACATTCCGTCGCAAAATGCTTTCTCTCTCTCAATAGGCGGAAACTGGAACGATGCCACCCATTTCTCTGACTTTAAATACGCCAAACATAGCAGCTTTTATCCTGCTGAAGGACAGGTGGACATACTTGACAGCGGGCTCAACAACGACTGGAGGGTGAAGTCATTCAAACCCATCGGCGACCTTAAGCTCGGAGCCGACTGGAGCCGAAGGTGGACTTTGGGAGAGGCATGGAAGCTGGGAATGGTAGGAGCGGCTAACTTCACCAACGAATACCGCACCTATGACAACATGACCAACAACCTCTTTGGAGTATATGACTCTGCCAACGACCGCAGCATCTACCTGCGCCACTCCACCGACAACCAGTATAATGAGAACACCCGACTGGGAGCAATGCTCAATTTTGCCCTGCTCTCTCCGTCAGGCAACAACAAGTATGAGCTGAAAAACATTTTCAACAGCCTTACCAACAGACGATACACTGACCGACAGGGCATCAACGCACAGTCGGACAACGAGATTGGTGCAGAGTACTACTATCGCCGCCGCATGACCTACAACACGCAGCTGACAGGAAAGCACACCCTCAACGACACCGATAACGTGGAGTGGAGCGCAAGCTACTCTTATGCTAACCGCCGCATGCCAGATCGCCGCCGCTATACCATCGACGACGCCTTGGAACAAGGCACGATGATGCTTACTGCCGGCAATGAGATAAACCGTGAGTTCACAAAACTCGACGAACACATTGGTTCGGCAAATGCCAACTACCGCTTTGCACCTATCGCCTCACCGCTTTTGCTAACCCTCGGAGGTTATGGCGAATACCGTTCACGCAGTTACACCACCCGCCAGTTCATCTACACCTGGGACATGGAGCAAAACTCGCTACCCGACGGTTTCCGCAAGATGGACATGACAGAACTGCTCTCCAATGATCAGTATCTCGGTCCCGACAAGATGCACCTTATTGAAGAGCTGTGCATGCGCAACAACTACAAGGGACGCAATGCTCTCGGAGCTGGCTATCTCACCGCTTCGCTGCCCATCGGCAAACTGAAAGTCTATGCCGGACTGCGATATGAGTTCAACCAGATGGAACTCATCACCAACAGCCGCGACGACGTGGAAAGTCCACAAAGCAAATACTACCGCAACAGCGACCTTTTCCCTTCGGTCAACACCACTTACGTGATTGACGAACGCAACCAGGTAAGGCTCTCGTACGGAAAGTCGGTCAATCGACCGGAGTTCCGCGAGGTGTCGCCATCGGTCTATTACGACTTTGACCTCGCTTCCCACGTGCAGGGAAATGTTGACCTCAAGTCGTGCTACATCCACAATATCGACCTGCGCTACGAGTTCTATCCCTCGCGTGGAGAGCAGATAACACTTGCAGGATTCTACAAGCGCTTCAACAATCCTATAGAATGGACATACACAGTGGCAGGAGGTACCAGCCTTATCTACTCGTACGAAAACGCAGAAAGTGCCGATAACTTCGGACTCGAACTCGACATCCGCAAGGATCTATCCTTCATTGGCTTAAAGAACTTCTCCTTGTCGTTCAACGGCACTCTCATCCACTCGCGGGTGAACTTCATCGAAGGATCGCGCAACGAAAACCGACCGATGCAGGGACAGTCGCCCTATTTGGTGAATACCGGACTCTTCTATAAAAACGAACGGCAGCAACTCAACATCTCACTGCTCTACAACCGTATAGGAAAGCGCATCATTGGTGTGGGACGGAGCGAGGGTTCGACGGGAAGTGAAGACAACGCCCGCGTGCCAGACTCTTACGAAATGCCGCGCGACGTGATAGACTTCACCATATCGAAAAAGTTTGGCAAACACTTTGAACTGAAAGCCAACATCCGCGACCTGCTCGCACAGAAAGTGAGCTACAAGCAG
>JALFCG010000079.1 GCA_022771265.1 Prevotella sp. | reverse complement strand
AACTACTTCAGGAAAGTAAGTCAACATTCATCTGATGGAGAGTCAAGAAAAGAAGAGTGAATATAAAATTTATGTTAAATCAGAGTAAACCTTATACAGGAAAAGACACGGTAAAACACTTGGAAGCTGATACTTCAGCTCATCGTGTCGATAGCTACGGCTATTGCAACCACTCTTGGCGTTACAAGCTGCATGGGAGCCAACGTCTATCTCTGACGTTCTAAAAATCCTTCTGTCCATCGCTTTTCAGTTTGGGCAGAAGGATTATTTTTTTTCTGCATGTCACGGCATGCGAAGTATTACTGTGAGTAACTCAACTTTCTTGCGAAAGTTAAGTGAGTAATTATTGCAAACGCTTTAGGGTGCGTCGGATTTCACGATTCACGTCGCTGTCGGCGGTGGTGATGGTGGAGAGGGTGGTGACGATGGACTGGCGGTCGTGCCAACTGGTGAGCCAGCCGAGCACATTGGCGGCAGTGGCACGCACCTCCGATGACTCACTCTCGTCGGCAACGAGCTTGAGAAGGTCGGGCACGAGACGGCCGTTGGGATAGTTGCGCATCTTCAGGATGTTTGACAGACGCTTGTTGGGCTTCAGCGTGCGGTCGAACATCATCTTGTGGCTCTCGTCGTAGTCCTCTGCCCAACGGTTAGCCTGATAGTTGAGCTTGGAGATGAACTTGTTGTCGTAGGTCGTGAGCTGTGCTGACTGGCGCTTCACCTCAGCCCTGACTGAATCGGGATGGAAGGCTATGAGGGCTTCGAGAGCCTTGAACAGGTAGCGGGCTTCCTGCCAACGGTTGATATATCCGCTCACCAAGGCTGGAAGGATGTCGGGATTGCCATTGTCCTCCACGTAGCCCAAAGCAAGGCGGCGTATGAGCTCGTAGCCATCGTCAAGGGCGGCACAGAGCACTTTGGCGCTCTCGTCGGGATAGTAGAGGGCAAGGAGCTTCAGTGCTTCCATTCTGACCACGAACTGCTGGCTGCTGAAATACTTCTCGTTGAGCAGGCGGGGCAGGTTGGCATAGCGGGCGAGATGGAGCTGGCGCAGTGCCATAGCCTGAACGTCGGCAATGGGACTGTCGAGCTGTTTCTTCCAGAACTTAGCGTCACGCGAATGTAGGGTCAGTGCGAGGTTGATGTCGAAGTCGATGCCGCTGTTGGAGGCGAAACGGTAGGTCGGGTCGCCGACGATGTGGGTTTCGAGATAACAGGAGTAGCGGTTGAACTGGCCTACGCGCATGCCGCTGGCGAGGAGTCCGACGAACTCGTCGGGCCACTTGTCCTGAATGGTGTTGACAGTGTTGCCCATGGTGGCGATGGTGTTGCCCTGGTTGAAGATGTAGGCGTTGGCGATGCAGTCGTCCTCATAGAACGAGCCGTTGAAGCAGGCATCGAAGAGTACGAAGCGTGCGGAAGGCTTGATGCCAAGCAGGTCTTCGACGTGAATGTCCATCTCGGCGTTGAAGATGGAGTCCTTGACGATAAGCGCGGAGTCGAAAGCCTCGCGACACCATTCTTCGGGCACTCCGTAACGTCTGGCATAGTCGGCAACGGCACTGTCGCGCGGGGCTTTCCTTGCTGCGCGTTCAACCTTTGACCGAAGGAAGCGTTTCACGTTGTCGAGGCTGGGCTCTACGGTGCTTACATTGGGATAGCCGTTGAGATACTGCGTGTCGGGAGCTCCATGGTGGTGGAAGAGCATCACGTCGAGGCGGTCGTCCTGCACCTCGTTGAGGTAGAGCTTTCGTGCGGGATAGACCATCTCGAAGGAGAAGAACTTTGCCGACGCGCCTGGAATGAACAGCTGTGGCATCTGCTCGCGCAGGGCAAGCTGTTCGCCTGACCACGCGTTGGCGTCTTCTGAGTTATAGCCATGTCCGCGAGCCATGGTAAGGCGGTCGAGCATGTTCTTTCCTGCTTCAGCCTTGCGCACTCTTACTACTTTCTCAAGATAGTCGGAAAGAAGCTGGTAGCGGTCCTGTCCGGCACGGTGTGGAGGGCGGATGCGGGCTGAGTAGATGTCGGGAGAGAGCGTCTGCGAGCCCTCGGGCGAGAGACTGTAGTAGAAATAGTCGCTGCGGTCGGCATCGCGTTTGAGGAAGTCAAACTTCAGCGAGAAGTCGTCGTAGTAGCGGTCGCTGGGCACTGACGACTCTTTCCAGTCGCGCTTTTGGCTCATCTTGAACGCCGAGGAGAGATACTGCGCATCGCGAACCATCGGGATGGGGATGTCGCCGATGAAGACGCAGCCTTCGAGCGGTTGTCGGCTGTCGGAGTGCCACTTGTAGAGTAGCTCGCGAATCTGTTCGGGTGTCTGCCAGTCAGCCACGGCAAGATAGGTGCCGAGTCCGTCGGCTTCGACACATTGCCGGTAGGCATCGACAGCAGCCTTTGTCTTGTCGTAGGAAGTCTTGTCGATGACGATGGCGAAGGCTGTCGGTGACTTCACCGATGGTTTTGTGATGTCCTGTGCCATGGCGACAATTGTTGTCACGGTAACGGCGAGGATGGAGAGAATTATTTTTTTCATTGTCTTATTCTGTTAATGGTTTGGAGAAGTTCTTCTTTTAGTTCTTCAGGCTGCGACGTCTCCAGCAGCTTCTCGCATTCTGCCACGATGTCGTTCTTGCGCCACGACAGATTAAACCAGCCGAGGGCTTCTGCCATCACCGTGCGAAGGTCGGCAGGTGCGGTGTTGTCGGCGAGGAACGCGAGGTAGAGGTCGAGGTTTGGAGTGCGTGGGTTGTTGCGCAGGAAACGTATCGACTGTAGTCGCTTGGCATCCTTTGCCTTTGCGTCGGCAATGAGGGCATCAGCCTTGTCGCGGCTTTTGAATGTCTGTATGATGCTGTTGACCGAGACCTTTAGTTCCTCTTCCTTGTCGATGCGGTTGGCAGCGGCGAAATAGTCGTTGATGGCTTCAACAATGTCTTTCTCGGGGAAGAGGAAGAGGGTGGAGTTGAGGGCATACTGGATGCGCACCCTGTCCTCGTCCTCAAACAGTACCCTGATGACATCGGGAATGAGCGTCGGGTCGCCAATCTTTCCTGCATAGTCGGCGCAGCTGCGTGCTACACGTTCGTAAGGGTCGTTGAGCCCGGCGCGGACAGCCTCGGTGAAGTCGGCGTTGGCGTAGCGGCTGAGCTGCTTCAGGGCTTCCATGCGTACGGTGTTGAAACGTGAGGTGCGGAAGATGTCGAGCAGCAGCGACGAGTGAGCCTGCTTGGCGGAAGGCTTTTGGCGGAACGCGATGTCGGTGAGCATCCTCAGGGCAAGGCTCTGCAGGTCGGCGTAGTCGCTCTTCAGAAGCTGTCGCCAGTACTTGGCGTCGGCAGCTCGGGCGACGATGTCGTCGGACACGCTGTTGGCGCTGGAAGGAGTGAAGTGGACTGTCGGGTCGCCGATGAGATGGCCTTCGAGCGTCGCCACCTGACGATTATACTGACCTACGCGCACTCCATGGCTGAGCAGTCCGATCATCTCGATGGTCCATCGGTCCTGCAGCACGTTGCGGGTGTTGCCCTGCACGACGAGCGTGGTGCCGGGATTGAAGATGTAGCGTCCGGCAATCTGGTCGCTTTCGTGGAACGAACCGTTGTAGCAGGCGTCGAACATGACAAAGCGCGGACGAGTGGTGACGCCGTTGAGGTCAGGCAGGGAGATGTACTGCTCCGCATGGCTGATGGAGTCAAGGCGATGGCGGTCGGCATTGTCGTAGTCAGCCCAGAAGGAAGGCAGTAGTCCGAACTTCTTGGAGAACATCTGCTGCAGGGTGTCGAGGTTCTCTCCCTTGCGCGCTCTTTTGCGCGTATGGCTGTAGATTTCGTCGCGCACGGCGGTGAGACGGGAGGTCACGTCAGTGCCTGGCAGCGGGTCGTTGATGAGCTGCTGGTCGGGCATTCCGTGCTCGTGGAACATGAACACGTCGATGTCGGGACGCTGCAGTTCGCTGAGCAGCGGGTAGCGCATCGTGGGGTTCATGCGGAAGTTCCAGTGCTTGAAGCTCGTGCCGGAGGTGAAGGCGAAGGGGAAGTGCTCACGGTAAGCCTTCTCCTCGTCCATATACACCACGAGGCAGTCGAGGTTGTAGGACGCACCGTTGTAGGTGAACACCTGGTCGAGAGGGTTCTCCCCTTCGTATTTCGCTTTGGCTGCCTTTCGGAGGAAGTCGGCGATGGCCTTGTATTTGTCGCCACCCATTGCCTCGGGGTATTTTATTCGGGCGGAATAGAACGTGGGGCTGAGCGTCTGAGGACTGTCCTCGGTGAGCTTGTAGTAGTGGAGCTGCGGGTTCTTGGCGTCGCGCGACAGATACTTGAACTTCAGCGTCAGGCAGTCGTAGAAGCGGTCGCTGGGCACTGACGACTCGTTGATGCCGAAGGCAGCCTCGTTCATCTTAAACGCTGTGGTCATGTGCTGCGCGTTGCGAATCATTGCCACAGGGATGTCGCCGACGAAGACGCAGCCCTCGAGCATAGGGTCGCGCTGGTAGAGCGCGGAGAGTGAGTCGCGCACCTGGTGTGGCGTCTGCCAGTCGGCAGCTATGATGTAGGTTTTCAACCCGTCGTGTTCCACGGCGTTGCTGTAAGCCACCACGGCGTCACGCGTGTGGTTGAGTGTCTTGCTGTCGATGACGATGGCAAACGAGTTAGCCTCTGCCGCCAATGGCATGGCGAGAAGCATTAATGCTTGTGATATGTATCTTTTCATCTTTTTTCGGTTCTTCAGTTTGTCAGTCTGTAATATGTTCTCTCTGCCTTTTCCCTGAGTCCCTGGTCTTCGGTGGCGTCGTCCATTATCTCCTTTGCCACCTTGGCGATGTCAGCCTTTCGTGCCGAGATGTCATACCAGGCGAGGGCGTCGAGCATTTCCCATCTCACTCTCGTCGCCTCGCTCTTGTCCTTGAGCAGCGCGAGGTACTTGTCGAGCGAGGCTGCCACCTTGACATTGCGCAGCGAACTGATCATGAGACTTCTCATGGATGGTTTCTCGTCGCGGTTGAAGATGATGGAGTCGTTGCGGGCTTGGTCTTTGAAGTCACGTTCGAGAGCCTTGCGGTACTGTTCCTTTTCGCGTTGGTTGACGTAGCTGCCTGTGACGCAGCGGTCGATGGCATCGCGAAAAGCCTTCTCGCCGAAGCAGCGTATGCGCATGCTGATGTCGAAGGTCTCGCGCTCGGAATAGTGGTTCTCGACATATTCCTTCACTATCGGTGCTACATAACGGTCGAGCCCCACCTCAGCCATCCACAGTGCCGAGCAACGGCGTATGAACTCGTTGGGGTCGTTGATTGAAAGGTCGAGAGTGGTTTGGAAGTTTTCGTCGGCGAGTTTCTTCAGCAGTGCCAATGAAGTGTAGCGCACCATGGCGAAGGGCGACGAGGCGTATTTTTGGGCAAGGAGGTTGCTGATGTCGCCATAGCCATTGGCAAAGAGGCGATGGAGGGCAACGTTCTGAATGTCGCAATAAGGCGAGTCGAGGCGTTTCAGTTCCTTGCTTTCCGAGTAAGGCTGGCTGAGTTCGGAGGCGAGGTTTACTTTCGCGTCGTTGCTTGCGAAGCGGAAGGTAGGGTCGCCGATGATGTGGCTCTCAAGGATGTTGGTCATCTGAGCCCATTGTCCCACGCGTGCTCCAAGTCCGAGGATGCCGAGCATCTCGTTGGCTTGCTTGTCCTGCAGCACGTTGACGCTGTTGGCAAAGCACACTGTCGTCTTTCCGTCGGCGAAGATGTATCGTCCGGCGATATAGTCCTTCTCGCGGAAGTCTCCGTTGTAGCAAGCGTCGAAGATGACCATTCGCGTGTTGGGGTTGATGCGGTTAATGTCGTCGAGCACGATGCCGGTCTTCAGGTCTTGCAGAGAGTCAGCCTTCGTCTGTTCGGCGTTGTCCCATCCAGCCATCCATGTGGAGTCGATGCCGTATCTGTTTGCCTGTTGCGCGTAGAGCTCGGCAGGTTTCTTTCCTCTTGCCACCATGCGTCGCATCCAGTCGCGGTAGTAGTATTTCACGGCGTCGATATGACTGCGGAAGTCTTCGGTGTCGGGTGATGCCGAGACATACTGTCGGTCGGGCGTGCCATGTTCGTGGAATATCATCAGGTCGATGTCGTCGCGTTTGAGCACGTTGATGATGGTCTGCTTCGGATAGTCGAACATGCTGTAGCGCATGAAGTGGGCGCGGCCTGAGGTGTCAAAGATGCCGGGGAACTGCTCGCGGACGGTGAAGGCTTCAGGAGTCCAAGCCGTGAGGGAGTTGGAGTAAGAGCCCTGACCGGTGTATGACTGGAAGTTGTCGAGCCTGTTGCCTGAAAGGTGCTGCTCAACGGCTTTCGTCAGGTAGTCGCTGATTTGTCGGTAAGGGTCTTTGCCGTTGTCAACAGGTTTGATGCGGCCTGTATAGATGTCGCAACGTATTTGCTGCGGCGACTTCACGGCGAGGTCGTAGTAGAAGAAGTTGCGTTCGGCGGAGTCGCGCTTGAGGAAGTCGAACTGCAGGTGGAAGTCGTCGTAGAAGCGGTCGCTGGGCACTGAGTTGTCGCGCCATTCAAACTGCGTCTCCGACATTTTGAACGCGGAGGTGAGGTGTTGTGCCTTGCGTATCATCGCGATGGGCACGTCGCCCACGAACACCGCGCCTTCGAGTCGCTCGGTGTCGTGAAGACTGACAAGTTGTCGCTTCACTTCCTCGGGGTTGTTCCATTCGGAGTGGATGACGAACGTGGGCAGTCCTTCCTTGCCCAGCATTTCCTGGTAAGCCACTATTTCCTTTGAACAGTGTTGCCACGTCTTCGTGTCGGTGATGACAGCGAAGGAATTCTGTTTTTTTGCCTTGCCCTTAGGAGCGACAATAGTCTGCGCCCCGAGAGGAGCACAGACTAAGCCGAATATCATCGCAAAGGCAAGAACGCGGATGTTCTTTGTCATTTGAAGATTGTTTTGGAATTATGATATGTCTTTTTTTAGAAGTTCGCACCGAGAGAGAGGGTGAAGTTCGAGCGGTCGCCGAAGTCGAAGTCCTTCGCATCCTGGTAGTTGAAGTCGATTTTCACGTAGCCGTTGACCTTCGCGTCTTTCTTCACAAGCTGTGAGTAGGTCATGGTCCATCCGATGTTCCAAGCGTCGGAGAGCAGATACGACTCTTCGAGAGGCATGAGGGTGGTGACTGTCGGGTAGTCGGCGTAAGAACCGTTGTATTCGTAGGCACCGGAGGTCGACTTCTTCATGCCCAGGCGTGCCTCGGCGAGAAGTCGGCGGTCCATGTCGTCGGTGACGATGAAGTTCTTCTTGAAATCGACGTTGGCGTAGATGTTCTTGCTGTCCATCGTGGAATTGGGCAGGATGAACTGGTCGTCCTTGTTGACGAAGTTAACGCTCGCGTCGGCACGCCAGGAGTATTCGTTGCCACGGTTCTTTATCAGGGAGTAGGCGGCGCGGATGTCGTCGGTCTTGAACGTAGAGCGCACGTCGGCGTGGAGCGTAACCCAACCGAGATAGCTCTCGGTGTTGTCGCGCTGCGAGAGATACTGGATGCCGTCGATGTCGCGTCGGCTGTAGCTTCCCGAAAGTCGGTGGGTGAACTTCTCGCCGCGTTTCTCGATGGTGAGGTTGCCGCCGATGGTCTTGTCGTTGGTCATGGCATCCTTCTTTGGCGTCGAAAAACTGATATCGACATTCTCCACACACCTGTTCCAGAAGAACTCGGCAAGGATGTTCCAGCCGTTGTTCTCGTGGTTGTACTGAACGCCGAAGCCCCACTTGTTGCCATAGTAGTTGGTGGTGCGGCCTGTGCCGAGACCGGAGCTGGCGGTGCCGAGTCCGTACATCTCGTAGTAGGTCTGGTCAACATAGGTGTTGCTCTTCGTCATGTTTGACTCCTCCTTGATGGAAGAGTAGAGCATGTTGGCTCCGAGGCGGTCGTGGGAGCCAAGGGCAACGGCGATGGCTGGCAGCAACTGGAGGTTGTAGAAGCGCGTGTCGGTGCGCGGGTCGCGCTGCTTGGCTGCAAGCGAAGCCTTGTAGGTTCCGTCGATACCGACAGTGAAGCGCTTCCAGAACACTGGCGTTGAGGCGCGGAAGCGCATGTTGTAGTACTGGTTGCGCCAGTCGCTGGCATAGCCCTGGTCGGCGACGTAGTAAGGCTGGCCGCGATAGGGGTCGGTGATGGAAGCGTTGAAGAGAGCGTCGGTGACATTCTCGTGAACGAAGTTGAACTCTCCCCATACGTAAGCCGAACCGAGGTTGATGAAGCCTTCAGCGTTGACGTTGAGGGTGGTGATGTTGTCGCCTTTCTGGGCTGGCTTGAAGTCGCCGTTGGTCCTGTCGTAGTCGATGTTGAGCGAACTGTAGTTCAGAAGGCTCTCGAAGGCTGCTCCTGCGGCGTTCTGACTGTGGAACCATAGCTTCTGCTCCTTCTGCAGCTCCAAGGCTGCTGGTGTCCAACCCGTTGTCTCCTGTGCCGACGTTCCGGTGGCAAAGCCAAGGAGCGTTGCGGCAAAGAGTGACTTATATGCTGTATTGATATTCATTGCAATAATGTTTTATGTACGTGTTCCTTATTTATATGTCACATTCCACTTGGGCACTCCTGCGCCATTGCGGTGCATCACTGGCACTACGCGGCGCTCGAAGTCGTCGGTACTGTTGTTGGTGTCCTGATAGATGATGGCTCCGTTCTCGCGGCGAAGAGTGTCGCCGTTCTCTATCGTCACCTTGCGGGCCACGCCAAGGCCGCAGTAGGTCTCGCCAACCCACGTGAAGCCAGCGTCAACGACAGCCGGGATGCGCTTGGCGTTGGAATACGACTCGTTGTTGACACACTCAACGGCGTCGAGCACATACTTACATGGGATCTTTGCCATTGGAGTGGTGCTCTTTCCGTCGTAGTTCTTCCATTCTTCCTTGTTAACCGGATCCCAACCAACTTCGGCAGGAATCTTCATCAAGGCGAAAGCTCCACCAAAGACAGGAGTGAGGAACTGAGGTATGGAGCCCTTCTCTGCCTTGCCCTGATAGAACACGTGAACCATGTCGATGGCTGGCTGGTCAGGGAACTTGGGATTGTCCATGTTGAACTCAAACTCCGAATGGCTTCCGTCAACAGGCGACTCGGGATTGTAAAGCTCAAGCTGGTGGTTGGCGGCAAACTGGGAGATGACCGCGCTCTCACCGGGTTGGAGAGGATAGTCGTTGCCTACGCCTGGGAACTTCCAAACTCGAGCTCCATAACAGTTAGTGCCGTCTTCCTCATATTTCCATACAGGCAGCTTCGTAGTGGCGTTGGTGGGGTAGAGCTGGGCGAAATAGATTCCGTCGAGATACTGCACCTCCGAAGAGTTGTTGTAAACCTCGTAGAACTGGTCGCGGAAGTACCATCCCTTGCTGCCTGCGAAGTAAATCTCCTTGAACACCAGCGGGCTGACCTTCAGACCCTGGACATTGACGCTGACGCTGGTCATGCCCTTGTAGATCGCCTTGTTGACAACGTTGCCGTTGACGTAGTATTCCACGTCGTCCTTGTCGAAGGCATTGCCCGACACAGAGATGGTGTAGATGCCTGGAATGACATCGCTGACGTCGATGGTGCCAGCCTCGTTGACTTCCTTGACATAGTGGTAGTCGTTGGTGTAGTCGTCGAGCTTCGCCTTCAGGCCTTTCACGCTCTTGAGGTTTTCCACGTCGATGGATATTGCTACACTGACCTTCAACGGCTCGGCTTCTTCCGCGTCGGACGCTTCGGAGAATCCTGTACACGAGGTTGCAGTGAACGCTATTGCAGCCACGGCTGCGAGAAAATGTTGTATTCTGTTATTCATAATCTTGTCCTCCTCTTTTTTATAGTTTCAACGCTAACTCCATACCGAAGAAGAATTGGTTGTTGTAGATGGAGAAAGTGCCGGGGTAGCGATTGCTCTCGCGGCGTGGATAGCTGCGGAACATGTTGTTGGCAAAGAACGAGATGCGGGCAATGTCGCTGAGTTCCTTTGTCACGTTGATGTTGAACTGGAACACAGGACTGATAGTCTCCTTGATGGCACTGATATGGTTGACGGTGCGAACCAAGTAGCCAAGACCTTCGTCCTTAAGCTGCTGGGGGCTGGTGTATTGTCCCGGTGCGAAGTAAGTGGCCTCGCCGTTCTTGAGAGAGAGATAACCGATAGGGATAGAGTCGTTGTTGAACGTGGTGTAGCTGCTCTCCTGCCAGATGGCCTGGGCTGTCAGGGTGACAACGAAACCGATGCGCGGGATGTTGTGGGTGGCACGAAGCGTGGTGATAAGGCTCTCGTTGTTGCTCTCGCTATAGCGTGGGGAGTAGATGGCGATGTCGTTGCGCTTGTCGTACTCTACTGACGAGTTGTCGTAGTAGTACTCCAGGTCAGAGCCGCTCTTCGACTTCATCCATGCCCCGCTGAGCTGGAACGAGGTGCGTATTGCCTCGATACGTCCGATGTTAAGCTCAAACTCGGCACCCTTGGTCTCGCAGTACAATCCGTTAGCCGGAGTGTTGTATTCTGAAAGTACCGGCGTCTCCTTTATCAGGGTGAAGAGTCCCTCGTCGTTGCGACCGTACTGCTTTACGGTGTAAGGCATGAACGCCTTGCCCATGGTGTAGCCATCGTGCTGCTTCTCGTAGAATGCAGTGGCTGCAAGGGTCATCTTTCCGAGTTTCAGGTCAAAGCCAGCCTCGACCTTGCGGTTGGTCGCAATCTTGAGGTCGCGGTTTTGGCTGTCGCACACCTTGGTGGTTGTTATGATGCGGCGGTCAGCCTCTTCAATATTGGTGTTTGCCATCTCGTTGACGTTGACATACTCGAAGTATGCCTTGTCAGGATAAAGGTAGTAGAGCGTTGGCAGTTTGGCAAGAATACCGAAGCCGCCGCGGATGGTGAAGATGTCGGGAACGACCTCGAAGGACGCGTTGATACGCGGGCTGACCTTTCCGCCTACAATATTGGTGTGGTCGTAGCGCAGACCAGCCTGAAGGGTGAAGGCGTGTCTTCCGATGTTCCACACGAAGTTGTCCTCGACGAACGCGCCGAAGGTTTTTATGTAAGGGATGTCCTTGTAGCTGCGTGGACGATAAGTGGCGTCGGGATAAGAGAGGTTGCGGTAAGGAGGATTGTCAACCGACCACTTCTGTCCCTCGCCCTCATTGCCGTCAACCTTCAGGTCGGCGCCGATAAGAATGCCATTGTTCACATGGCCGAAGTTCTTGAAGAAGTTTGCCGACACCTTGGCGAAGAGGTTCACCTCGCGGCTGTCAATCTCGTTGTGGCCGATGTAGGCGTTAGGCAGATAGTGGGCGTAGTAGCCATTGTCGGCTGCGCTGATGTTGGTGATTTCGTTACCGTCGGCATCGTAGATGCGCTCACCGGCGATGTTGCTGAGAACGGCTCCGTCGGTGTAGGTTCCGGAATAGTTGGCGTTTGCCGAAGTGTAACGCTCCTCATAAGAGTTCTGTTTGGAAGTATAGGTTGCTGAAAGCACATACTTGATATTCTGCAACCATCCCTTCTGAAGGTTGAAAAGACCGTTGGTGTTAAAGGTGACGCCATAGGTCTCGCCGCTTGACTTGATCATCGAGATTTCATCGTCGGGGTTGGGAGTGCGGTTGTCCCTGCCGAAAAGGAACGAGAGTGACGTGTTGCTGCGCAGGACATTGTCGAAGAATCCGTTGGAGTACATCACCTTCGCGTTCAGGCGCTGGTAAGACTGATAGCTCTCTGTTACCTTGTTAGTGTTGTAGGCATAGTCGCCGCTGATATTCAGTGCTCCGGCTTTCTTGCCAAGTTCAAAGCCTGTTCCCAATGAAGCCTGATAGACATTAGGATTTGCCTTTGCCTTAATCCTGAGAGGTTCACGGCCTGCCTTGGCGTGGACGATGACTGCTCCGGAGGTGATGTCGCCATACTCTACCGAAGGGATTCCCCTGATGACCTCGATGCCCTCGATGTTCTCTGTCGAGATGCTTCGCACGTCGATACCTGTCGATGCGCTTGCTCCTCCTCCAAGAGCCGAGGAGTTACCCGATACTGTAGGGGTGAGGGCTGAAAGGTTGGCATTGTTTGAAATAGGTGCGCCATCCTGGATGACTGCTGTACCAAGCGAGTTCATGGCTGTGCCTGTGGCTCCGTCAACCTGACGGATGTTAAGCGTCTGGCTGCTGCTGAGCGACTGGTTCTTGCTGATGCCGCCAGGAGTCAGTGCCATAAGGTCGGAGAGGCTCGTGGCCTGCATGTGGTCGATGGCGTTTCGGCTGATGTATGACGATGTAGCCTTTCCTGCAGCGTTGTGCTGTGCTGTCACCACCACTTCCGTAAGGTGGAAGTCCTCGTCTTTCATCGTAAAGTTAAGGGTCATCGACTTGCTGACGTTGACCAAGGTGTCGATATCCTGCTTGCCGAGGTATCTTACTACGATGCGCACCTTGCCTTTCGGTGCGTTTTTCAGTTCATACGAGCCTCGTGAGTCGCTTGTCACTGCGATGTTGAATGCAGGAAGCGAGACGGTGGCGTAGTCAATGGGGGGAGTGCCATTGCTGTTGCTGGTTATCTTACCCTTGATGACTATTCCATCCTGGGCTTCGACGATTGTTGCCGAAAATACAGCAAGCAATAACATTACTACTCTCAATAATTGCTTTTGTATTACCATATTATAAAAAATTAGTTAATTCTGCTGCAAAGATATAACTATTTTCGATATATACAAAGGATTTTGAAAGTTTTTTTTCTTTTTACCTACAAAATACCATAAAATAGGTATAATTATTAGTATTTTTGTTAGTTTGTGTTATGATATTGCTCAATATTGTAAGTGAGAGAGTTTAGTGATTTACAAATCGATGCTCAGTTTGACCATGTACTCACGTGGACGAAGGCGGGTGAGGGAATAGCTGTCGGTGGTGGTGCCGATTGTGCGGGTCTCGTATTCCGACGTGCCGATGATGTTGTTAAGCGAGAGGCTTAGTTCCCAGCTGCTGCTGGTGTAGCTTATGGCAAAGTCGCAGAAATAGCTCGTCTTGAAGTTCTTCTCGTTGCTGTGGAACAGGTCGTTGGACAGAGTCAGCATCAGCTTCTCTGTAGGAAGAAGGTGTAGTTGGAGATTGTGAATCCAACGGGTGGTGCTGAAGGCTGGTTGATTGGAACTGCGGTTCTTCTGCTTACTGTAGAGCATTTCGCTTCTGCCGGTCAGCGACAACGGTTGGAATGGGCGAAGGCTGTAGTCCACCGACAAGTCGGCTG
This sequence comes from Prevotella sp., assembly GCA_022771265.1. Lineage (GTDB taxonomy): Bacteria > Bacteroidota > Bacteroidia > Bacteroidales > Bacteroidaceae > Prevotella. The sequence continues at coordinate 2,026 of JALFCG010000079.1, read as the reverse complement.
ACAAGGCACGTCCGTCGGCGAGCGTCTTGTTGATGAGATACTCGTAGTCGTTTTGGCTAACGCTTCCTCCGATGCCGATGATGGTCTTTGCCCACGAGAAGGTCTTTGAGACGCGTGAGCTGAGACTTGCCACGGTTGAAGTGCTCGTGAAGTCAGATGCCTTTGAGGTGTAGATGTTGTCGTCGGAGAGTATGCCTTGGTAGAGGATGCTCCCAGAGGAACGCATAAGCTCGGGCTTGACAAAGAAGAAAAGTCCCGACAACGGGTCCTCAAACCTGTAGGTCACGTTGGCCTTTAGGTCGTGTCTGAGGTCTGGCTCGCCCCTATTGACTTTCATGCTTCGGTAGTTGGTGAACACGGGAGTGTCGAAAATGTTGTTCATGCTCAGAGGACTTGTCTCATAGCTGCCTGTAAAATCAATGGTCGATCGTGCGCTCGCTTCCCATCTCCAGCTGAGCGAAGGGTTCACCCAAACGTCGTCGGAGCTCTTTTCGCGGTAGGACTGGTGGGCGTAGGCAAATTTTGCAGCTAAGCTGACGCGAAGGCTGCCGAACTTCAGGTCTAACGAAGGTCGCCAGAAGAGCTCGGCTTTCTGATAGGTTGATTTCTCGTTTACGGCATCGCCTATGGCAACGTCGAGCGAGTTGTTCAGATAGCAGGCTCCTGCCTGGAAGTTGATGTAGTGGTTGCCCAAGCGCAGTCGTCCGTCGAGGGTGTTCTCAGTGTTGAACATGCTGATGTCGAGCAGCTCGGTGGCTCCGTTGATGGTCAGCAGTTGTCCTGGAATGTAGTTGTAGGATGTGTTGCTGTTGAAAATGAGGCTGTTGCCCTTGGCGTTAGTTCCAGAAAGCGTCAGGGCGTTAGAGAGGCTTCGCTTTCGTGGTTTCACCATCATGTCGGTAGTCGCGTCGTTGGTAGTCATCGTGCCGACGCTCTTGTTGAAGTCGATGTTGCCTCTGAAGATGTTGTTCACGTAGGTCTTCTCGCCGTTGTACTTATAGCTCACTTCGCCGTTCCACTGGCTTGTGTGGTTTGTCACCAGCTGGTCTTCGGTCACTATCGGCATTCCGTCGATGTTTAGGTATGTTGTCGAACGGTAGGAAGCCATGTCGGTCTTGTCGATGAAGCCGTTGCCTTGGATTCTGAGCTCTGAGTCGGCACCGGTCTTCCAAAGCCAGTTGCCTGCAAACAGATGGGAGTCGTTGAAGGTGTATCTGCTCCTCTCGATATTTGGCGCTCCGATGCTCATCATCGACAGCAAGCCCTGTTCGTTGCCGCCTTGACCCATGTATCTCAGCTCGGTAGAGATGTCCTTGCCAGTATTGTTGTTTTTGTAGAGAAGCAGCGACTGAAACTTCTTGGCGAAGCGCATGCCCATGAGGCGGGTGTCGTACAGCAGTTCGTCGCCATAGCCCACTCCTGCGTCGAGGCATCCGTTCCACACTGCCTTCGCGTCTTCTTCAAGCACGATGTTGAGTGCTGCTTGCTCGCTGAACAGCTTTCCTCTGAGCGACTTTGTGGGCTGGTGGTTTTTCAGCACCTGCACGCTCTTTACTTTCTTTGCCGAGAGGTTTTGGTTTGCCATTCCGTATTGTGAGCCCATAAGGTCCATGCCTTCGATGTAGAACTTGTTTATCGCCTTTCCGTTATACAGCACCTGCCCGTTGTCCTTCACCTCCATGCCAGGCATTTTCGATATCACGTCGGCAATGCTTCTGTCCTGAGCCTGACGGAATCCAGCAACGCTGTAGGTCAGTGTGTCGCCTTCGCTTTTCAGCCTTTGCGACTTCACCTTCACTTCCTTGAGACTGATATCGCCCTCTTCGAGTCGTATTGCCATCTCTGGCTGCATCTTTGTGAAGGGTATGGTCTTTGTCTTGTAGCCGATGTAGCTCACAACCACGTTTGCCACCTTCTTCCCTTCGTTCACCTTAAGAGTATATCGTCCTCCAGCATTGGTTATGGCGAAGCAAACCATCTTGCCATTTGCGTCAACAGCCTTCAGGTTGGCTCCGATGAGTTTTTC
>JALFCG010000063.1 GCA_022771265.1 Prevotella sp. | reverse complement strand
GTTTATGTCATCTTAACAAACGCAACGTTGCATCTCAGGCAACGTAACGTTACGCCTCACGGAACGAAACGTTAGAAATGATTCAATGGATGTTTTACACTTCTGGCATCGGCACCTCTGGTATCACCGTGTCCTCGATATTGACGCCGGTTGTGCCACCTATGAACATCGAGTAATATACCGGCATGTAGGTTATGCCGTTTATGGTCTTCACCTCACGGTCGTTGCACAGGACTATGGCGCGGGCTACGGTGTAGTCGGGCGTGGCGAGAAACTTGGTCAGGGCACTGTGGACGGTGTAGTCTTTGCCGGACTTTACCTCAATCGGGAGGACTTTGAGGTTGTTGAAGTCGTCGATCAGGAAATCCACTTCTCCACGTTGCTTGTTGTCGTAGTAGTGCAGCGCGTTGCCGTGGGCATGAAGTTCCTGGGCTACTACGCTTTCATAGACAGAACCGAGGTTAGTGCTGCGCTCGTCGCCGAGCACGGCGTTGATATTCAGTCTGCACCACTATCTAAATGAGAGAACAAGTTTTCGGGACTTTTTCCGTTGTTTTGAGTATAAGAAACAGGAATTATTCCGACGATTTAGGGGGTGAAATCGGGAATTATTCCGTTTTTCATGCTTTCTGCCAGTGTGCGTGGAGCAAAAAAGAGGGGAAAAATTTGCTGGTTAATGGAAGTTTTTATATCTTTGCAGCCGAATTCGTGGTATTGGCATGGATTCAATAATGTTTTAACAAATTAAATTCTAATTATGAAGAGTAAATTAATGATTGTAGCAATGGTGGCCTCATCGTCACTCTTCCTTAGCTCATGTTACTGCGACAAGATGGCTGTGGGAAACATCTCCCACGACGAGGAGCTTGTGCATGTAGCCAGTGAGCGCAACCACCATTTCATTGGCGGTTTGGTTGTAAAGCACGACAAGGTTGAAGACCATCTGCCTGAGGTTAATGACTATGTGGTGGAGCGCAAGGTGACATTTTGGGACGGATTCGTCACATGCATCACCTGCGGCATCTACAGCCCAAGCACAACAAAGTTTTATGTGCCGAAGAGCAATCCCAACGTAGTGGTGGAGAAGCAGAAATTCAAGAGCAAGGCTTATCAGGGAACGCTGAAGAAGTAAGCCTAAGACTCGTCGCCACATCAGACGGCAGAAAAGGAAATAGCCTCGTTGCATCCATTGCGGCGAGGCGTGTTTTTTTTGAAAAAAGTTGAGAAAAAGTTTGGTGGTTTGGGAAATTTTTCGTACCTTTGCATTCAGAAAGATGAGACTTTTAGGAGTTGAGTCTTGCGAGATCTTTACTTTTTAGTTTTACCTTAATAATTTTTACATTTATGCTAAATTATCAGATTTATCAGAGCCAACTGAAGGACAGTCCTTCGTTCGGCAAGTATTATGCCCGCATCGTCAGCCAGGGAACGCTGCACATCCCGGAACTGGCTGAGCACATGGCAAGTCACAACACTCCGCTGAGCAAGGGATTCCTTGAGGCGGTGCTGAAGGATGCGGTCGCCTGCATCAACGAACTGGCGCTCGACGGCAAGCGAATTATTCTTGACAACCTCGTGTCGTTCGGCCTTTCCGTCAAGCACAAGATGGGTGCTGCTACCGCCGACGAGTTCAGCGTTGCGAAAAATGTTGAATCAGTGGTGTTGCAGGCCATCGGCGTCGGCGAGTTCTCCAAGTCGATGCTTACCCAGGCTGCCAAACTGAAGGAGTCGAACAGTTACGTTAGCCCGCGCTCCTCTAACTCCGGCTCGACTGAGGAGGAAAACGCTGGCGGAGGCAGTGGCTCTACCACCACTGAACCGAATCCTGACGACAGCGGCAGTGGCTCTACCACCACCAACCCTAATCCCGACGAGGGCGGAATGGGTGACATCGGCGAGTGACCTTCGCCTTAAGGCATGACTCTGAAGCCTGTCTCTTTCCATAGGAGGCGGGCTTCTTTTTTTTCATGTCAGTGGATGAGTTATCAACGTGCGAAACTTTTCAGGAGTAAAGGAGTTAAGGAGTTATCGCTCCCTTTGGTCGCTGGGAGTTAAGACATTAGTTTAGAGCATTGGATATTCCTTTACTTGCAAAACTTAAGTTAAGAAAAAGAGGTGGGGAAAATTTGGAGGGAAAGGAAAAATGTGTTAACTTTGCAGAGCATTTTTTTATAAAACAGAAAAGAACAATATGAAAGTTAAGATTCAGACATCGCTCGGCGACATCGTCGTGCGCCTATACGACGAGACACCTCGTCATCGTGACAACTTCTTAAAACTCGCCCAAGAGGGCTACTTCGACGGGACACTGTTCCACCGCGTCATCAAGGACTTTATGATTCAGGGAGGCGACCCCGACTCGAAGGGTGCACCGGCAGGCAAGAACCTGGGCACGGGCGGTCCGTCCTACACCATTCCGGCAGAGTTCGTCTATCCGCAACTGTTCCACAAGCGCGGTGCCCTCAGCGCTGCCCGCACCGGCGACGAGGTGAACCCTAACCGCGAGAGCAGCGGAAGCCAGTTCTACATCGTGTGGGGAAAAACCTACAAGCCGGCTGAGCTGAAGCAGATGGAACGTCAGATGGCGATGCAGCAGGAGCAGGCGGTGTTCAACCGTCTCGTGGCTGAGAACAAGGCGCGGATTATGGACCTGCGCCGCAACCGCGACCGTGCCGGCCTTCAGGAGCTTCAGGACGACCTGATAGCCCAGACCCATGCCATCTGTTCGGAGCAAGGTGCGCCGAAGTTCACCGACGAGCAGGTGGAGGCCTACACCACTCTTGGCGGCACCCCGTTTCTTGACAACCAGTACACCGTGTTCGGCGAAGTGGAAGAGGGGCTTGACGTGGTGGAGCAAATACAGAACGTTGCCACCGGACGCAACGACCGTCCCGTGGAGGATGTGACAATGAATGTCACGGTTCTTGGGGAGTAAAAATGCTGCACTGCATAGTAAAGGGTGAACGGAACGATTCAGAAACTGAAAGCATAAAAAACTCCCCCGGAGATGGTTCGGGGGAGGAAATGACGATTCGGATTATGTATCGTTCTTTTTTTATAATGGATATTCGTCGAATGCGTAGAGGACGGTCGAGAGATAGCGCTCGCCGGTGTCGGGCAGCAGGGTGACGATGGTCTTGCCGGCATTCTCCGGGCGCTTGGCAATCTCTGACGCGGCGAAGGCGGCTGCTCCTGAGGAGATGCCCACGAGAAGTCCCTCCTGGCGGGCGAGTTCGCGTCCTGTGCGTATGGCATCGTCGTTTTCCACGTCGAATACTTCGTCAATGATGTCTCCGTTGTAGGTCTTGGGTATGAAGCCAGCTCCGATGCCCTGAATCTTGTGAGGGCCGCTGGGCTGTCCGTTGAGCACTGCCGATGACTTTGGCTCGACGGCAACAATCTTGATGTCGGGGTTCTTTTCCTTCAGCCGCTTGCCGATGCCTGAGATGGTGCCGCCTGTACCGACGCCTGCTACGAAGATGTCGATTTTGCCTTCAGTCTGTTCCCACAGTTCCACGCCTGTTGTGTCGAAGTGCTTCTTCGGGTTGGCAGGGTTTTCAAACTGCTGTAGTATGACGGAGCCAGGAATGGAGTCGCGCAGTTCCTCGGCAGCCTTTATTGCACCTTTCATTCCGTCCGCTCCGCTTGTCAGTTTCACCTCAGCACCATAAGCCTTGACAAGGTTCCGTCGCTCGATGCTCATGGTTTCGGGCATGGTGAGGATGAGTTTGTAGCCTTTGACGGCAGCCACGAGTGCGAGTCCCACTCCTGTGTTTCCGCTTGTAGGCTCGATGATGGTAGCTCCTGGCTTGATGATGCCTTTTGCCTCGGCGTCTTCAATCATTGAGAGTGCTATGCGGTCCTTTACGCTTCCTCCGGGGTTGAAGAATTCCACCTTTGCTATGATGGGAGTGCTGAGTCCCTTGGAGGTTGAGAACTTATTGAGTTCGAGCAGTGGCGTGTTGCCGATGAGCTCGGTGAGTTTTTTTGCTATGTTTGCCATGTTCTTTAATGGGTTAAAGGGTTAATGGGTTAAAGGGTTAAATATTTTCCAACGCCTGTGACAGGTCGTCGATGATGTCGTCAACATGCTCCGTACCGATGCTGAGGCGTACGGTTGACGGATAGATGTGCTGCTGCTCGAGTTCTTCGGGCGAGAGCTGTGAGTGGGTGGTGGTGGCAGGGTGGATGACGAGGCTCTTCACGTCGGCCACGTTGGCGAGCAGTGAGAATATCTGCAGGCTGTCGATGAACGCCCATGCTTCCTTTTCGCCGCCCTTGACCTCGAAGGTGAAGATGCTTCCGCCACCGTTGGGGAAGAGCTTTTCGTAGAGAGCGTGGTCGGGGTGGGATGGCAGCGACGGATGGTTCACGCGTGCCACCTTCGGATGGTTGGCAAGGAACTCGACGACTTTCTTCGTGTTGTAGGCGTGACGCTCTACGCGCAGCGAAAGGGTTTCGAGGCCTTGCAGCAGAATCCACGCGTTGAACGGTGAGATGGTTGCTCCGGTGTCGCGAAGGATGACGGCACGAATGCGTGTGACGAAGGCCGCAGGTCCAGCCACGTCGGCAAACACCGCTCCGTGGTAGCTCGGGTCGGGCTTGGCTATCGAGGGGTACTTGTCGGCATTGGCTTTCCAGTCGAACTTGCCCGCATCGACGATGACGCCTCCCAGTGAGCTTCCGTGTCCTCCTATGAACTTTGTTGCTGAGTGGACAACGACGTCGGCACCGTGTTCTATCGGGCGGATGAGGAATGGGGTGCCGAACGTGTTGTCAACGATTACTATGGTATTGTGGCTATGCGCAATTTCGGCAATGCGGTCGATGTCGGTCACGCTGGCATTGGGATTGCCGAAAGTTTCTATGATGACAGCTTTAGTGTTGGGTCGGAATGCCTTGTCAACGGCGTCGAAGTCGGAGGGGTCAACGATGGTTGTCTCCACGCCCTGTGTGGAGAGCGTGTGCTCGACGAGGTTGTAGGTGCCGCCGTAGAGATTGTCGGCAGCGATGATGTGGTCGCCGTTGCGTGCCACGTTCTGCAGCGCATAGGTGATGGCAGCCGCTCCTGATGCCACGGCAAGTCCTGCCACGCCGCCTTCGAGGGCAGCCACACGGTCTTCAAACACGCCTTGTGTGGAGTTGGTCAGTCGGCCGTAGATGTTGCCTGCGTCGCGGAGTCCGAAGCGGTCGGCAGCGTGCTGTGAGTTACGGAACACGTAGGACGTGGTTTGATAGATAGGCACCGCGCGTGCGTCGGTTGTAGGGTCGGCCTGCTCCTGTCCCACATGGAGCTGAAGGGTTTCGAAGTGAAGTTTCTTTTCGCTCATAATCGTATATGTTTTAATTGTTAATACTCAGATGTTTTATTTCACGCTGCAAAGGTACGACAAAATGTTGACACCGGCAATAGCACAAATAGGTTATTTGGCATACCACGATTGTGGTATTTTCGTGTTTTCAGGTGTTTCCACCTTATTTATATAGTAACGGGAGAAGATTTTTTCTCTTTTTTTGCCGATTTTTTTGGTAGTTTGAAGGATTATCCCTATTTTTGCAAAACAGAATATAAAACTTTGAATATTATGATAGACGTAAAAGAAACTTTAAGCTCAGCCGAAGAGAAAATGGAGATGGGAGTGATGTATCTTGAGGAACAGCTCTCAAGGGTGCGTGCAGGACGCGCCAACGTTGCCATTCTCGCAGGCGTAAAGGTAGAGTCATACGGCTCGATGGTTCCGCTGAACCAGGTGGCTAACGTGTCAACACCCGACGCGCGGACCATAGCCATCCGCCCATGGGACAAGAAGCAAATCCGTGCCATCGAGAAGGCAATCATGGACTCCGACGTTGGCATCACTCCAGAGAACAACGGTGAGATTATCCGCCTCGGCATACCGCAGCCCACAGAGGAGCGCCGCCGCGAACTGGCAAAGCAGTGCAACAAGATGGGCGAGCAGACAAAGGTGCAGATAAGGAACATACGCGCCGACGTGAAGGAGAAGCTGAAGAAGGCCATCAAGGACGGACTGTCGGAAGACCTTGAGAAGGACGCTGAGGCTGACCTCCAGAAGATTCACGACAAGATGATCAAGAACGTCGAGGAGCTCCTGGCCGCCAAGGACAAGGAGATTATGACGGTATAAGATGACAGGATTGGTAATAAGAAACACAGGTAGCTGGTACACCGTCAAGACTGACGACGGTGGCCAGCTTATTGATTGCAAGATAAAGGGAAACTTCAGGCTGAAGGGCATCAGGAGCACCAACCCCATTGCAGTGGGCGACAGGGTGAGGATAGAGCCCAACGCCGAGGGAACCGCTTTCATCACAGCCATCGAGGACCGGCGGAACTACATCATACGCAAGTCGTCGAACCTTTCAAAACAAAGCCATATCATCGCGGCAAACGTTGACCAGGCGTGCCTCGTGGTCACCGTCAATCGCCCCGTCACGTCAACCACCTTCATCGACCGTTTCCTTGCCTCGGCAGAGGCCTACAGGGTGCCGGTGGTGCTGCTGTTTAACAAGACCGACTGCCTGACGGAAGAGGAACAGGACTACCAGCGGATGATGGTCAGCCTGTATGAGACCGTGGGCTACCGCTGTGTAGCCATCTCGGCAGCGACGGGCATGGGCATCGACAGCGTGAGGCAGCTGCTTGAGGGGAAGACCACCGTGCTCAGCGGCAATAGCGGGGTCGGCAAATCCACACTCATCAACAGACTGCTGCCCGGCGTCAACCTGAAGACGGCGGAGATTAGCGACGCCCACAATGCAGGCACCCACACCACCACGTTCAGCGAGATGCTGGAACTGCCCGAGGGTGGCTACATCATCGACACCCCGGGAATAAAGGGCTTCGGGACGTTCGACATCGAGCCGGAAGAACTGACGGGATATTTCAAGGAGATATTCCACTTCTCCAAGGACTGCCGCTTCAACAACTGCACCCACACCCACGAACCCGGATGTGCGGTGCTGAAGGCCGTGGAGGAGCACTTCATAGCCCAAAGCCGATACCAGTCGTATCTCAGCATGCTCGACGACAAGGAGGAGTCGAAATACAGGAAATAAGAGAAATAATAATTGCCGTATCAAGAATGAACAGAATAGCCGTATTGTTGTCAGGAGGCGTCGATAGCTCCGTAGTGCTTTACGAACTCGTCAGACAGGGGTACAAGCCTGACTGCTTTTACATAAAAATAGGTCCAGAGGAAACGGAGGAATGGGACTGCACGTCGGAGGAAGACCTGGAGATGGCAACTGCTGTGGCACGACGCTACGGATGCAGCCTTGAGGTGGTCGATTGCCATAAGGAGTACTGGGACGAGGTGACGCGCTACACCATGGAGAAGGTGAAGGCGGGATTTACGCCCAACCCCGACGTGATGTGCAACAGGATGATAAAGTTCGGGGCGTTTGACCGGAAGAGAGGCCACGACTACGACACCATTGCCACGGGACATTACGCCCGGACGGAAACTATAGACGGGCTGAAATGGCTCACCACCAGTCCCGACCCGGTGAAGGACCAGACCGACTTCCTTGCGCAGATATACGACTGGCAGCTGAAGAAAGCGATATTCCCCATCGGACACATGATGAAAGAGGAGGTGAGGGAGATAGCTGAACGCGAGCATCTCGTCAACGCAAGAAGGAAGGACTCGCAGGGCATCTGCTTCCTTGGCAAGATTAACTATAACGACTACATACGCCGTTACCTCGGCGAACAGCCGGGGAAGGTGATTGAACTGGAAACAGGCAAAGTCATAGGCGAGCACCGTGGACTGTGGTTCCACACCATAGGGCAGCGAAAGGGAATGGGCTTCGGCGGCGGACCATGGTTTGTGGTGAAGAAAGACGTCGGGCGCAACATCCTGTACGTCAGCCACGGCTACAACCCTGACACGGCATACAAGCAGGACTTTACGGTAGGCGACTTCCACTTTCTCACACTGCCCGAACTGCCGTCGGAGGTGACGTTCAAGATACGCCACACGCCCGACTGTCACCGTGCCACGGTGGAAAAGACCGGCGACGGGCGGTATGTCGTCCATTCAGCCGACCGGATTCACGGGGTCGCCCCGGGTCAGTTCTGCGTTGTCTATGACGCCGACCATCACCGCTGTTACGGCAGTGGCGAGATTACGGTGGAGTGAGCGAAGTCGTCGCGCTGGTAGATACGCAACCCGAAGTCGGGGATGACGGCATACAGATGCTCAAGTATCTCAGCCATGTTCATCTCAAACGTTTTCCACTCTTTTTTTGAAAGGAAGAAATAAAACTCCACGGGCAGTCCCGTAGGGGTGGCCTCAAGCTGGCGCACCATGTGAAGCATGTCGGCGTTCACCTCGCTATGGGCTGCAAGGTAGCGGTCGGCATATCGGCGGAAAAGGGTCAGGTTGACCGTGTCGGACGATATCTCGTCGGCTGTCAACAGTTTTTTCCCGACATAGCCCCTTGCCAGCAGCCGTTCCCTTATGTCGTTGTCAACAGGACGGATGGAACGGAAGTCGAAATACACGCGCCGCGTCACCCTTCGTCCCTCGCTGCTCTGCATCGTGTTCCAGTTCTGGAACGAGTCCTCGACAAGTGTCTGCGGGGTGATGGTAACGGTGGTGTTGTCGTAGTTGCGCACCTTCACCGTGGTGAGCGTAATCTCTTCCACGACACCGTTGACCCCAGCCTTCTCAACTGTAATCCAGTCGCCCTTGTGCAGCATGTCGTTGCTTGTCAGGCGGATGCCGGCTACAAGTCCCGAGATGGTGTCCTTGAACACGAGCATCAGCACTGCCGACGTGGCGCCCAGTCCTGCCAGCAGGCGCAGCGGGCTGCGGTCGATGACTATGGAGACGACGGCAACGACGGAGATGAAGATGACGATGATTTTCAGCACTCCGCAGAAGGTGTGGAGATATTGGTGGCGGGCTGTGCGGTGGTCGGTGTCAAGCGTCTTTATTGAGTCAACCACGGCGATGCCGAGCTTTGTGGAGGTCAGCGTGATGTAGATGGCAGTGAGACGCTCGAGCAGCACCTCTGCCATGGGATAACGGTAGAAGATGTGCGGGATGAGCATCCACACGACTATGGCAGGCACTATCAGGCATGCTTTCCTTAGAGTGTTGGCGTTAAGCAGCGCGTCATCCCATTCCGCGTTGGTCTTCTCCGTCAGTTTCACTGTCGCCGGCACCACGAGATGGTGGCACACGGCGTATGCCAGCCACGATAGCAGCAGGGCGGTCATGACGAGCGTAATGTCGGCGGCGAACACCGCCATCTGTTCGTCGATGCCAGCCATTTGGCACCATTGTTCAATCGTCAGTCTAATCTGTTCCATTCTTTTCTATCTTTTATAAATTTTGCTAATCTTTCCCACCCTTTCCCATGCAATTGAGTAACCAGTTCCCCCTCTAAGATAGAGGGGGTGTCACGAAGTGACGGGGGCGTATGACCTTCCAGCACAAGCCAGCAGCAAAAGCTTTATCAGGAGAACTCGTGCTGACGTTTTCATACTCCCTCCCCCTATTTTAGGGGGAGAGCTGAATTACTGTCATTCAGTGGTTTCTTCGATAATATCATATCGTAAAGCTATTCCAAAGGGTGGGAAAGTTCAGAACTTTAATCCTTTGATATCAGCGTGCTGCGCATGCTGCCTACGGCCTGCACATCGCCTCACACACGCGGTTTTGGAACGTGCGGCCATTGGAGTCGTGGATGACACCCTGGTTGATGATGGAGAAGGCGAGGACGTGGCCGTTGGAAGCCGTACAGTAGCCGGCGAGCGACGTGATGCACGTCAAGGTGCCGGTCTTGGCATGGACGTTGCCCGAGGCAAAGCCGCCACGCATGCGCCGCCGTAGTGTCCCGTCCTGTCCTGCCACGGGCAGCGAGGGGTAGAGGTGGATGTAGATGTCAGGGGTGCGGTAGGCGTAGCGCAGCAGCGCCACTTCCAGCTCCGGCGTAACCCAGTTGTATAGCGACAGTCCGCTGCCGTCGGCAATCTTGTAGCGTGAGGGCTGCAGTCCCACTTTTTCTATCAGCCGTCCTATTTCCTTCCTTGCGTGTTTCGCCTTGGCAGGCCGTTCGCCCGTAGAGGCGGCAAGCTGGTAGAAGAGCGACTCGGCGTAGAGGTTGTCGCTGTCCTTCATCATGCGCATGAGAATCTGGTCGATGGTGTGGAAACGGGTGCAGACGAGGAATGCGCCCTGAGGCAGTGGGGCGTTGCCCGTCGATGCCTCCACGACGATGCCGCTCTCGCGCAGTTCCTGAAGGAAACGGCTCAGGAAGTGGTCCTTGCGTGACACAAGAAGTGGTGAGAGGACGGGGTTGTCGTCGTCCCAGCACCAGCCCTCGCCCAGCAGGTCGTCGTCCTTCATGGTGCGGTCGGCGAGTATGCGTCCGCGGATTGTATCGACGCCCATGCTCCTTATCCCGTCAACAAACGCCTTCATGTCGTCGGCATTGAAGCGGGGGTCGAAACCGCCTACGCAGTAGATGTCGCCGGAAAGAACGCCGGAATCAACCTGTCCCGTATAGTAAAGCGACGTGCGGAACTGGTAGGAGCCGCCGAGCTTGTCGATGGCTGCTATGGCGGTGATGAGTTTCAGTGTCGATGCCGGTCGCAAGAGCTGTCGGTGGCCGTGGGCATAGATGACGCTGTCGGCAGTGAGGTCGAACACCAAGAGCCCGAGTTGTGATGTCTCAAACATTGGGTGGGCGACGAGCTTGTCAATGCGTCGGCGAAGGTTTTCAGGCCACGGAAGACCGTCGGCCGAGGGGTCGTGGGCAGTCAGCGTGCTGTCAACGGCAATGGTGTCGTTAGCCGAAGAGTCGCAGTCCTCCTGGTCGGCACTCATGTCCGAGTGTACGATGGCTTGTTCCTCCAGTGGCTTGTTGTTTTGCGCCGCAGTGGTCATGGTGGCAAACAGTGCGGCAAATATGGCGATAAAGTGTGTAATCTTTTTCATTCTGCTATATAAATACGACTGCAAAGTTAATGAAAATAGCCCAAAACGCAAAAATAATGGCAAACGTTTTGCGTAAATGAATAAAAATACCTAAATTTGCACCGTAATTAAAAGCATTTACAGTAAAACGATATGGTTTTCAAATATGACTTTCTGATTATCGGCGCAGGAGTGGCCGGTATGAGTTACGCCCTTAAGGTAGCAAGAGCGCACAAAGGTAAGGTGTGCATGATATGCAAGACTTCACTTGAAGAAGCCAACACGTCATTCGCACAAGGTGGGGTGGCTTCGGTGACAAACCTGGAGCTCGACAACTTCGACAAGCACATCGAGGACACGATGATTGCAGGCGACTACATCTCCGACCCGAAGGCCGTGGAGCAAGTGGTGAGAAACGCGCCTGAGCAGATACGTGAACTCGTAGAGTGGGGTGTCAACTTTGACAAGAACGACAACGGGGACTTTGACCTGCACCGTGAGGGGGGACACTCGGAATTCCGAATTCTGCACCACAAGGACGACACGGGAGCCGAGATACAGAGAGGACTGATGGAAGCAGTAAGAAACTGTCCCGACATCGACATTAAGGAGAACCATTTTGCAGTGGAGATTATCACCCAGCACCACCTCGGGGCAAGGGTGACGCGACGCACGCCATACATCAACTGCTACGGGGCGTACGTGCTGAACCCGGAAACGGAAAAGGTTGACACATACCTGAGCAAGGTCACGGTGATGTGTACAGGAGGATGCGGAGCGGTGTATCAGACGACTACCAACCCCGTCATTGCAACAGGCGACGGCGAGGCAATGGTTTACAGGGCAAAGGGAACGGTGGCTGACATGGAGTTCGTGCAGTTCCATCCGACAGCCCTCTACCATCCCGGCGAGACCCATCCCGCGTTTCTCATCACCGAGGCAATGCGCGGTTACGGCGGCGTGCTGAAGTTGCCCAACGGGGAGACATTCATGGAAAAATACGACGAGCGGCTATCGCTTGCACCGCGCGACATAGTGGCAAGGGCCATCGACAAGGAGATGAAGATGCACGGTCTTGACCATGTGTGCCTTGACGTGACACATAAAGACCCGGAGGAGACCCGGAGACACTTCCCTAACATCTACATGAAATGCAAGTCGATGGGCATTGACATCACCACCGACTATATACCGGTGCGTCCGGCAGCCCACTATATGTGCGGCGGCATCAAGGTTGACCTCAACGGACTGTCGAGCATCGACCGCCTCTACGCCATCGGCGAATGTGCCTGCACCGGTCTCCACGGCGGCAACCGTCTGGCAAGCAACTCGCTCATCGAGGCCGTCGTGTATGCCGATGCCGCAGCCAAACACTCGTTGGAACACGTCGATTTGTATGACTTCAACGAGAAGGTGCCTGAATGGAACGACGAGGGCACGCTGACCAACGAGGAGAAGGTGCTCATCACACAGAGCGTGAAGGAAGTGGGCGAGATAATGTCAAACTATGTAGGCATCGTCAGAAGCGACCTGCGACTGAAGCGCGCGTGGGACCGCCTTGACATGTTGTATGAGGAAACCGAGAACCTCTTCAAACGTGTGAAAGCGAGCCGCGACATCTGTGAGCTGAGAAACATGATCAACGTAGGGTATCTCATCACACGATGGGCCATAGAGCGCAAGGAATGTCGTGGACTGCACTACACCATCGACTATCCTGTCCATGCCTATGACAAATAAGTTATCTTATGGAAGCACAAAAAGTAATAATATCTGAAAATATAAGGGAATCGCTCGGCAACGAGATTGCCGCTTTGAAGCACGACCGCCTGTTCGTGCTCTGCGACCGCACGACCCAAGAGTGCTGTCTGCCCCTTGTCAGCGGCATTGAAGCCGTCAGCAAGGCAAAGGTGATTGTCATTGAGCCAACCGACACAAACAAGAACCTTGACGCGGTGAGCCACGTGTGGTCGGAACTGCAAGGCGGCGGGGCTACACGCCATTCGCTAATGGTCAACCTCGGTGGCGGAATGGTGACCGACCTCGGCGGCTTTGCCGCATCCACCTTCAAGCGCGGGGTGAAGTTCATCAATATACCAACGACTCTACTGTCAATGGTTGACGCCTCGGTAGGTGGAAAGACGGGCGTAAACTTCGGCGGACTGAAAAACGAGGTCGGGGTGTTCAACAATGCCGACTGCGTCATCCTCGACACTGAGTTCCTGAAAACCATGGACAGCGACAATCTCTGCTCGGGTTATGCCGAGATGCTCAAGCACGGGCTTATCAACAACGAGGCGATGTGGACCGAACTGGTCACCTTCGACATCCTCAATCCCGACCTTGCGCAGCTGCGCCGCATGGTGGCGGAGTCGGTTGCCGTCAAGCAGCGCATCGTGCTGGAAGACCCCTTTGAGCACGGGATACGCAAGGCACTGAACGTAGGGCATACGGCAGGACACGCGTTTGAGTCGTTTGCCATGCGCCGCACGCCGATACTCCATGGTCATGCCGTGGCCTATGGCATTGTGTGCGAGCTCTATCTGAGCACAGTCAAGGCCGGTTTCCCTTCCGACAAGATGCACGCCACGGTGCGTTATATCCGCGACCACTACGGCCGCATGTCCATCACCTGTGACGACTACGCTGAACTGCTTGAGCTGATGACCCACGACAAAAAAAATACCGCCGGAGTGATAAACTTCACTTTGCTCGGCGGTATAGGTGACATACGCATCAACCAGACAGCTTCGAAAGAAAACATCTGCGAGGCGCTGGATTTCTATCGTGAGGGATGACAACAGCAGCTGCTTCCGTCGAAGCAGTGGGTGCAAACCTTGCATTTTGGCAACCCTATGGACTCGATGAGGGTCTCAATCTTGTTGAAACGCAACGAGGTGAGGTTAAGACGGCGCGCTATCTCTTCTACCATACGCTTATATTCCGGTGAATCGGTAGTGGCATATTGGGAGAGCTTGGCGTTCTCGTCGCCCTCGAAGTCGCGGATGATGCGACGGGTGATAAGCTCAAGGTCGCTCTTCGACGAGGTGAAGCCGATGAACGGGCAACCATAGACGAGGGGCGGACAGGAGATGCGGGCGTGGACTTCCTTTGCGCCACACTCGAAGAACGTGCGCACATTGTCGCGCAACTGGGTGCCCCTGACGATGGAGTCGTCGCAGAACACCACGCGCTGGTCTTTCATTATTGCCTTGTTGGGGATGAGCTTCATCTTTGCCACAAGGTCGCGGCGCGACTGGTTGCCTGGGGTGAAGCTGCGTGGCCATGTCGGCGTGTATTTCAACACTGCGCGCTTGTAAGGAATCTTGTGCCCCTCGGCATATCCCAGGGCAAATCCCACACCGGAGTCGGGTATGCCGCACACGAGGTCAGCCTCAGTGTCGTCTTCCTCGCCAAGCATCTTTCCGCAACGCTCACGCACATATTCCGTGTTTATTCCTTCGTAGTCGCTTGCCGGGAATCCGTAATAAACCCACAGGAACGAGCATATCTGACTACAGCCTGACGAGGCCTGAAGCACTTCCATCCCGTCGGCATGCAGCCTTACGATTTCTCCCGGTGCCACGTCGCGCACGGTCTGATAGTCGAGGTTGGGGAATGCCGTCGTCTCGCTTGTGACGGCGTAGGCGTCTTCCTTGCGTCCGATGACGAGGGTCGTCCTTCCCGTATAGTCACGCGCGGCGATGATTCCGTTTTCGGTGAGAACAAGCATCGTGCATGACCCGTCGATTTTCTGGAACACCTTGTTTATTCCGTCAACGAAGTCCTTGCCCATGTTTATGAGCAGGGCAACAAGTTCTGTCTGGTTGATTTTGTTTGCTGACTGTTCGCTGAAGTGCATGCCTTGCGAGAGCAGCTCGTCGGCAATTTCACGTTGGTTGTTGATTTTTGCCACCGTAACCACGGCGTAACGTCCGAGGTGTGAGTTGACGATTATCGGCTGCGGGTCGGTGTCGCTGATGACACCCAGTCCCTGACATCCAACGAAACTGTCGAGTTCGTCCTCAAACTTTGACCTGAAGTAGTCGCGTTCAAGACTGTGTATAGACCTTGAGAATCCTTTTTCGGCATCGAAGGTGACCATGCCGGCTCTTTTGGTTCCGAGATGGGAATTGTAGTCGGTGCCGTAAAACAGGTCGTTGACGCAGTCTTTCTTTGATATTGTTCCAAAAATACCGCCCATTGTTCTTTTTTGTATATATATTAATAAGGTGTAGGCATCGCAAATCGCGTTTTGCCTGTTTTGCGCTGCGAAGTTACTACAATTTTGTGAAATATACAAGAAAAATGCAAAAAATCAGATTTTTTTGTATCGTATAAATTATAAAAACGACTTGACGGGATGATGACAATGGGACATCCTGCCAAGTCGTTTTTGCCTGTGTCAAGAGAACGTGAGCGCACAACGGCACACTTCCTGCTCGCCTTCTTCAGAACGCTTTGTTATGCGTATGTTGAACGTAGTAGGCGAGAGGTCTTCCTGGTAAAAGTTCAGCGTGTCGCCGGCATGGCTCTCAGCCACGTATGCAATGTCGATGCGCTTCAAGGGATGGGCTTTGTACCACTCCAAGGGGAAGAGGTCGAGCGTGTGCTCGATGTACTTCACCGAGTTGACATGCCCGTTGACGTCGATGTCGTTGTAGTACATGTCGAGCGTCCTGACCAGTCGTGCGCCGTTCCCCATCTTCACCCTTGAGCCCTTTGCTATCGGGCAAGGCGTGTCGCTGTCTATCCATTTCATTATGGCGCCGTCGTCGATGGCAAGAATGTCGGCAGGCTGACGTGACTCGGTGTCAATCATTGCCCAGATGCTGCGTCCGTAGCCGATGGTCTTCCCTTTGTTGTCGATGACAGAGAAGTTTCGGTTGGTGAAGTAGCGCATGGCGCTTTCCACCCATGTGGCGACCTTGAAGCAAGAGTTCTCCTCCGGCATTTCTTCCATCTCTATTGCGAGTCGAGAGAGAACCCATGTGCGGTGGATGGGCATCAGGCGTTCCATGCCGAAGTCGCGTGCCGAGGCATGAAATTCTGCGGCGTTGAGCATGTGGTTGCCCAAATGCCCCATGAACAGGTGATGGGAGAAGTCGCAGTGGAAGGGTTCTGCGGTGAAGTCGTAAATGCCTGTCTTGTCGTCCATGTCTCGCGCTTATTGGTTTCTTTCCCGTTCTTCGAGGAACTTGCTTACTTCTTCGGTAGTGCTGCGTGTCACGGCGATACGTCCCGAACGGGTGTATTGCAACACGCAGTCGAACTCGTTGAGGGTGTAGAAGAGGTTCATGATGTCCTCGGTCATGCCGCTTTTCATCACGATGACATAAGTAGGGTTCACCTCTGTGATGATGGCTTCCTGCTTGCGTATGGTGCGTGAAATCTCAGGGTTGCCGAGCACCTTGTCGGTAGCGAGCTTGTAGAGTCCCGTCTCGCGTATGAAGAGTTCGTCGTCGGAGAAGTGGGTTGCCTTCACCACGTCAATCTTCTTCTCTATCTGCTTTGTTATCTTGACAATCTGGTCTTCGTCGCTCCATGCCGTGATGGTGTATTTGTGGAGTCCGGGGATGCTCGATGCCGACACGTTAAGGCTTTCGATGTTCACCTGCCGACGTGTGAAGACGGCTGTTATCTGGTTGAGGATACCGGCAATGTTTTCCGAATAAACCAGCAGTGTATATAATTTCTTGTTGTCCATAATTAGCAATCCAAATCAGGGTTAATGTTTATTTCGAGCATCATGTCGTCGATGCTGTGTCCCGGTGCAATCATCGGTGCCACGTTGTCTTCTTCCTTCACCGCACATTCGAGTATGAAAGGTCCGTCGGTGGAAAGCATCTTCTCGATAGCTGACGCAAGGTCGGCACGGTCGATGACCACCTGGTATGGAATGTTGTATGCGTCGGCGATGAGCTTGTAATGCGGGTTCATCATGCGTGTGAAGGACTTGCGCTTGTTGAAGAACATGTCCTGCCACTGGCGTACGTTGCCCAGGTAGTTGTTGTTCATCATGATCATCTTAACAGGACACTGGTTTTCCATAATGGTGCCGAGTTCCTGGATGCTCATCTGGAAACCGCCGTCGCCTGAGAACATGCACACTGTACGGTCGGGAGCTCCAAAGGTCGCGCCTATGGCTGCCGGCAGGCCGAAGCCCATGGTGCCAAGTCCGCCGCTGGTGACGACTGACTTTTTCTTGTTGTACTTGAAATAGCGGCATGAGAACATCTGGTTCTGACCAACGTCGTTGACGAGGACGGCTTCGCCCTTGGTGGCTTCAGCCACGGCATTGACAATCTCGCCCATGAGCAACGGGCCTTCAGTAGGATGTATTGCTGGATTGATGACCTTCTCAACCTCCATCTGATGATACTCGGCAAAGCTGTCGCGCCATTCGCGGTGGTTGTTTTTCTTCAACAGGCGGGTGATAGCCGGCAGCGACACCTTGCAGTCGCCTACCACTGCTACATGGACTGGGATGCACTTGTTGATTTCCGAGCGGTCGATGTCGAGATGGATAATCTTTGCCTGCTTGGCATAGGTATTGGGAGTGCCGGTGTCACGGTCGCTGAAACGCATGCCGATGGCTATGATGACATCGCTCTCCTGCTGCTTGATGTTCGGCGCGTAGTTGCCGTGCATGCCAAGCATTCCCATGTTCAAGGGGTGACCGGTGGGAAGGGCGGAAAGACCGAGAAGAGTGCGGGCTGCGGGGATGTCAGCCTTTTCAAGGAACTCCACAAGTTCGTTCTGTGCGCCCGCGAGTTCCACGCCGTGACCGACGAGGGCAAGAGGCTTCTTGGCGTTGTTAATCAATTCGGCTGCTTCCTCGACGGCTTTTTGGGAAATGTCGGGGTAGGGTATATAGCTACGTACAAAGTCCACCTTCGCCGGCACCCACTCCGTCTTCTCCACCTGCGCGTTCTTTGCAAAGTCGAGGACAACGGGACCGGGCCTGCCTGAACGTGCGATGTAAAAGGCGCGGCTAACAGCCCATGCCACGTCTTCCGGGCGTCGTATCTGGTAGCTCCATTTAGTTA
Organism: Prevotella sp.; assembly: GCA_022771265.1. GTDB lineage: Bacteria > Bacteroidota > Bacteroidia > Bacteroidales > Bacteroidaceae > Prevotella. The sequence continues at coordinate 18,305 of JALFCG010000063.1, read as the reverse complement.
TCGGTTGTGCCACGCCTACGAGGTCAACCTCCTGGAAGGCATCGGTGCCGAGTACGGCAGTGCCTACTTGTCCTGCAATGACGACAATGGGCGTTGAGTCCATCATGGCGTCAGCCACTCCCGTCAGTGTGTTTGTCGCTCCAGGACCGCTTGTCACTATGCACACGCCGACCTCGTCGCTCACGCGTGCATATCCTTCAGCGGCATGGGCTGCAGCCTGCTCGTGTCTGACGAGTATATGGTCAAAGGCTTTTTTCTCTCCTCGTGTATAGTCGTAAAGAGCGTCGAAGACAGGCATTATCGAACCTCCGGGATAACCGAATATCGTCTTCACCCCTTCTTCCTTGAGGGCTCTCATCAGAGCTTCTGCTCCTGTTATCTTTTCATTTGACATTGTATCAACAAATCTTTTAATTATTCAATCTTTCAATCTTCTATGATTCTCACACCCCCCTTGTCGGCACTTGCCACGCTTTGCGCGTAAGCCTTGAGAGCCTTGCTCACTTGGCGGTTGCGCTTCAGTGGTTGTTGCGGGCGGGCTTCGAGTTCCTCGTCTGACAAGCGCACGTTGATGGAACGGTTCGGGATGTCAATCTCGATGATGTCGCCATCGACAATCTTTCCGATGTTGCCGCCTGAGGCAGCCTCCGGCGAGATGTGTCCAATGCTCAAGCCGCTTGTTCCGCCTGAGAAGCGTCCGTCGGTGATGAGCGCACATTCCTTGCCAAGGTGCATACTCTTTATATAAGAGGTGGGGTAGAGCATCTCCTGCATTCCCGGACCGCCCTTTGGTCCCTCGTGGGTGATTACCACGCAGTCGCCGCTTTGTATTTTGCCGCCGAGTATTCCTTCGCAGGCATCTTCCTGAGAGTCGAACACCTTTGCCGGGCCTGAGAATTTCCACAGTGCCTCGTCAACACCGGCAGTCTTCACCACGCAACCGTCCTGTGCAATGTTGCCGAAGAGCACTGCAAGACCTCCGTCCTTGGTATAGGCGTGCTCAAGGTCGCGTATGCATCCGTTCTCGCGGTCGGTGTCGAGTTCTCCCCACTGTGCGTTCTGGCTTCCCATCTTTGTTGAGAACTTGCGTCCCGGCGCTGTCTGGTAGATGCGGTTTGCCTCAGGGTCGATAGTCGCTTTGGTGATGTCGTATTTCTCCATCTGTTCGCCGAGGGTCTTTCCGTCAACGCGTATTGCAGACCCGTCGATGAGTCCGCCTTTGTTTAGTTCGTTGAGAATGCCGAGGATGCCGCCTGCACGTCCGCATTCCTGAACACTGTATTTCTGAGTGTTTGGAGCGAGCTTGCAGAGGCAAGGCACGCGTCGGCTCAGTTCGTCAATGTCGCTCATCTTGAATTCGGCGCCAGCCTCTTGTGCCACGGCAAGCAGGTGCAGCACGGTGTTGGTGCTGCCGCCCATGGCAATGTCGAGAGTCATTGCGTTGAGGAAAGCCTTGCGTGTGGCGATGTTCTTGGGGAGAACGCTCTCGTCGCCGTCCTCATAATAAGCCAGCGCGTTTTTCACTATCTGTCGCGCAGCGTCCTTGAACAGGCGTATGCGGTTCTCGTGGGTGGCGAGGATGGTTCCGTTGCCAGGCAGGGAGAGTCCTATTGCCTCGGTGAGGGAATTCATGGAGTTGGCAGTGAACATTCCGGAGCAGCTGCCGCATCCTGGACATGAGCAACCCTCAATCTCTGCCATCTCCTCGTCGCTGACCGCCGGGTCGGCACCCTTGACCATTGCCGTGATGAGGTCGGCATTCTCGCCGCGCCATCGTCCGGCCTCCATTGGTCCTCCTGAACAGAACACGGTAGGTATGTTAAGTCTCATCGACGCCATAAGCATTCCAGGTGTCACCTTGTCGCAGTTGGATATGCAAATCATGGCATCAGCCTTGTGTGCGTTGACCATATATTCCACGGAGTCGGCAATGATGTCACGTGAAGGCAGCGAATAGAGCATGCCGTCGTGCCCCATGGCTATTCCGTCGTCGATAGCTATAGTGTTGAACTCAGCGGCATAGCATCCCATAGCTTCAATTTCCTGCTTCACAATCTGTCCTATCTCGTGAAGATGTGTGTGACCTGGCACAAACTGCGTGAACGAGTTCACGACGGCTATGATGGGCTTGCCGAACTGTTCACGTTTCATACCTGTGGCAACCCAGAGCGCGCGGGCTCCTGCCATTCTTCTTCCTTCAGTGCATACGGCACTTCTCAATTGGTGTTTCATATCTTGTATTTCTGTTTAATTTTCTTCTTAACTCAACTGTTTGGAGTACAGAATGTTTTTATTTAGGCTGCAAAGTTACAGTTTTTTTCGGTAATATCCAACAAATATTTTCATAAAAAAAAACTTTTGGTTACAATTTTGAAATGATTAATGTCTTTATTACGATAAATTGAAAGCAAAATTGCACTAACACCCACGAAGTGTGCAAAAAATACAAAAAAACCGTGAAACATTTGGCTATTCAAAATATATTCAGTACCTTTGCCGAGATAAAACAACGAAAGAGATAAACAGAATCAATAATGGAAAGAAAGCACAACATGTTCATGGCTGTAAGCTATACGCTTTACACCGTTGAAGGCGAAAAAACTGAGAAAATAGAGGAAGCACCAACTACAAAGCCATTCCAGTTCATCACTGGATTCGGGGTGACGCTTGACGAATTTGAAAAGCAAATCGTCAATCTCGAACCAGGGGCGCAGTTTGACTTCCAGCTCACAAAAGAGCAGGCTTACGGCGACTATGAGACGACAAGGGTTCTTGACCTTGACCGTAGCATATTCCAGATAAATGGACATTTCGACCACGAGAATATCTTCGAGGGCGCTATCGTGCCTTTACAGAACGAAGACGGCAACCATTTCTACGGACGTGTGCTCGCCATCACCGACGACAAGGTGAAGATGGACCTCAACCATCCGCTTGCCGGCAAGACCTTAAACTTCAAGGGACGTGTGCTTGAGAAACGAGAGGCAAGCAACCAGGAGATACAGAACCTTGTCAACTACCTCAGCGGAGAAGGCGGATGCGGATGCGGTTGTGACGATTGTGGAGGTGGCTGCGGCGACCATGACTGCGGTGGTCATGACCATGGTCACGGATGTGGATGCGGACATTGCCATTGATATGCGGAACTCATTTGGAAACATATTCAGAATCACCACGTTTGGCGAAAGTCACGGTGCTGCTGTGGGAGGTGTGGTAGATGGAATGCCTGCAGGTATTGACATCGACACCGACTTCATACAGGCTGAACTCAACCGACGCCGGCCGGGACAAAGTGCATTGACTACCAGCCGCAAGGAAGCCGACAGCGTGGAGCTGCTAAGCGGTGTGTTTGAAGGAAAGTCAACAGGATGCCCTATAGGGTTTATCGTAAGAAACACTAACCAGCATTCCAACGACTACGATAATATGCGCAACATCTTCCGTCCTTCTCATGCTGACTACACTTATCATGAGAAGTTCGGCATACGCGACCACCGGGGAGGTGGACGGTCGTCGGCTCGCATAACGATTGCACGCTGCGTAGGCGGAGCGCTGGCTAAGTTGGCATTACGACAGATTGGTGTCGATATCGTTGCCTACACATCACAGGTCGGACCTGTAAGACTTGACGGAGGCTACCGTGACTACGACCTCACGAAGGTTGAAACCAACGATGTGCGTTGTCCAGACCCATTGACGGCTGAGCGCATGGCGAACCTTATAAAAGAGGTAAAGGGCAAGGGAAACACTGTCGGTGGAGTCATCACTTGTGTGATTAAGGGATGCCCCGTGGGACTTGGCGAACCGGAATTCGGAAAGCTTCATGCTGCCCTCGGACATGCCATGCTGACAATAAACGCGGTAAAAGGCTTTGAATATGGCGACGGCTTTGACATGGCAAACTACATGGGAACGGACGTTAATGACATCTTCCTTCCCAACGAGGCTGCCGCCAATGGCGAACCGCTCCGCCTTCACACAAAGACCAACCATAGCGGCGGCATCCAAGGCGGTATAAGCAACGGTGAGGACATATACTTCAGAGTCGCTTTCAAGCCAGTCGCCACCCTGCTGATGGAGCAGGAAACGGTCGATGTGGAAGGCAACGCCACCACCCTTACTGCCCGTGGGCGTCACGACCCCTGCGTGCTGCCTCGTGCCGTTCCTGTAGTGGAATCAATGGCGGCAATGACCATTTTGGACTATTATTTGATGAATAAGACTACAAAAATGTGATATTTTACATTTTTTAGTAGTTTTGTCACTCAAAAGTATTGCACGTATCAAAAAGTATTTCTATCTTTGCACGTGTAAATAAGCTATCTTCGGGATTTGTGAAAATCTCAAATAGATTTAGTTAAGTCTAGTTTAGTTTTTGTGTTGGTTTGGGGCGGCCTGTTTGGTCGCCCCTTTTTTTTCGACAGAATGATTTTAATGAAAATGTAACACTATTTTGATTGTAATGTCCAATTTATTCCGTAATTTTGCAGCGGAAACATAATTTGAAACATATATGACAAACAACAAATGGAGAATCCTCGTTGTAGATGACGAGCAAGACCTTTGTGAGATTCTTAAGTTCAATCTCGAAACGGAAGGTTATGAAGTGGAAACTGCTGACTCGGCTGAGATGGCACTGACACTTGACATAAAGTCGTTCGACTTGCTGCTGCTTGACGTGATGATGGGAGAAATGTCGGGATTTGCACTTGCCAAACGCCTGAAGCAGGACCAGCAGACAAAAGACTTGCCAATCATATTCCTTACGGCACGTGACACGGAAAACGACACGGTCACGGGATTTAATCTCGGGGCTGACGACTACATATCGAAACCTTTTTCCATACGTGAGGTTCTCGTAAGGGTCAGGGCTGTCATCAGACGGACGGCAAAGGACAACGACGAACGCCAACCTTCCACCTTGAAGTATCAGGGACTGGAACTGAATCTTGACAAAAAGACCGTGAGTGTGGAAGGTGAGCAGGTGGCTTTCACTAAGACAGAGTTTGAAATTCTCCATACCCTGCTTGAAGAAAGCGGAAGAGTGTTTTCACGTCAGGACCTTATTAACCGCGTATGGCCCTCTGACGTGCTCGTGCTCGACCGTACCGTAGATGTGAACATCACAAGGCTAAGGAAGAAAATCGGACCTTATTCCAAGTGTATAGTGACAAGGCTCGGATTTGGCTACTTCTTTGATGCGTAGAGCTGACTGAAATAAAAACATAGTATAAAATCTTATGACAAAATTGACCGTAGGCAAACGCCTGTTTTGGGGAATACTGTCGCTGTTTCTCATTTTCGCAGTACTGTTTATCGTGTTTCAACAGGCACGTGAAAAGCAGTTCAAGATTGACATGCTCAATCTCCACCTGCAGGACTACAACAATCGTCTTGCCGACCAGGTTGAGTCATGGGGACGCATTGACGGGACTGTGGTTGACTCATTCGTGAAAAGTCATTATATCGCCCACCTTCGGGTGACAATGATATCAACGGATGGAAGCGTCATCTATGACAATCGCAGGAAGGACTACGGCAATATCGAAAACCATAAGAACAGGAAGGAAGTCATTGAGGCTCTGAAGAATGGCACTGGATTTGACATCAGCCGGGAAAGCAGCACCATTAAGGGCGACTTCTTTTATTCTGCCACCCTGCTGCCGCGTCAGCATATCATCATACGTTCGGCGTTGCCTTACGACAACGACCTCGCCAAGTCACTTCGTGCCGACCAGCATTATATATGGTTCGCCTTGCTGATGATGGCGATACTCTCGTTGACCCTCTATCGATTCATACGCCGGCTGGACTCGAACATCATGAAGCTACACATCTTCGCACAGCGTGCCGACCATGGCGAGAGTCTCGAGACGGAAGACCTCGCCCAGTTCTCTGACGACGAACTGGGGGAAATATCGGAAAGTATAATTAAAATTTACAAGCGGTTGCAGAAGACAAAGGAAGAGCAGAACGAGCTGAAGCGACAGCTGACACAAAATGTGGCTCATGAACTGAAGACACCGGTGGCAAGCATACAGGGCTATCTGGAAACCATTATGGAACATCGCGACATCAGCGACGACAACCGTAATATGTTCCTCGAACGCTGCTATGCACAAAGCAAGCGCCTTACCAGTTTGCTGCGCGACATATCCACGCTCAACCGCCTCGACGACGCTACCGGAATGATAGAGTTTGAGGATGTTGACGTGACGGGCATCATACGCCAAATTGCCAAGGAGACGTCGTTGCAACTTGAGGAACGTGGCATGGCGCTAAGGACCAGCCTTCCTGAGAAGATAGTGGTCAAAGGAGCCCACGGCATGATATACAGCATATTCCGAAACCTTACCGACAACGCCATTGCTTACGCCGGAAACAACACCAAGGTGACCATTTCAGCCGACAGGACCAGCAGCGGCGAGTGGCATTTCCGCTTTTTCGACAATGGGGTTGGAGTGGAGCCAAGGCATTTGCCCAGGCTGTTTGAGCGTTTCTACAGGGTAGATAAAGGCAGGAGCAGGAAATTGGGCGGGACAGGACTTGGACTTGCAATAGTAAAGAATGCGATATTGCTTCACGGTGGCACCATTTCAGTCATTAACAGACCTTCCGGAGGGCTGCAATTCGACTTTACGTTGGCATAATGTGCCATAAAAGGAAAAAAAAGCGGAAAATATTTCTCTGTTTCAGTATTTTTTCATAACTTTGCGCACATTAAAATACATCTCTATACCTATGCGCGCGAAAAGACTTATCGTCACCATTTTTAGCCTTGCACTAATAATCAACGCCAATGGACAGGACAGCTTGAAGACAACAGCTACTGACAATGTCAACCAAAGGCATTATGCAAGGCGATACACATCCGCTTCCCCACTCGTTTATGAAGACGTCTGGGACCTCGAACCGTATTCCTTTTCCAACGGCGACGGAAAACCCGACGGGTTCAACATCGAACTGATAAGGTTGTTGATGAAGAAACTCAACATACCCTTTGTCGTCAAGCTAAAACATACCCCACAAAACTTTGAAGACCTGTTGACAGGCAAGGCTGACCTTACCATAGGAATGAAGGCTTTCTACCACGACAAATATGGGGCTTACAGCAATAACGTGCTCTCGCTCTTTACACATAGCGTGGCAAGGTCGCGTGACAAGGAAGTGGTGGTAAGAAACTTCTCTGACCTCAGGCACCATAAGGTGTATGTCCACGAAAACAGCTTCAGCCACAACTTGATGAAAAAGGAGGGGATGGGGAATAACACCATCCCGATTAAGGATGTGAAGTCGATGCTCGTGAAGATAAACAATACGGGAGAGGGTGCCGTGTTGTGGAACTCAATGAACCTAAGGTCGATTGTCAGCAAGAACAATCTGAAAAACATCCGCCTAACGTCAATCAATATGGCGTATGGCGAATACCATTTCATGTCTAATGACTCCGTGTTGCTGCAGAAACTCGACAGCGTATATGAAGAACTGACGGCAAGTGAGGAAATACTCGCTATCAGGCAAAAATGGTTTTATCCTGAGGTCAGGGAGAGTGAGGCAGGACAGTGGATATGGTATGTCATACATACGTTGCTTGCAGTGGTAGTGTTCTTCATTATGTACAATGTCTATTACAGGTATAAGGAAAGAAAGACGAAAAAAGAGTACCTCCGCCAGACAACACAGCTGGAACTGCTGCTGAAATCGGGCAACTGCCGCATCTGGACTTACGACGTAAAGAAGGACCTGTTCAAAAGCGTTACCATCGAGGGCGAGAGCCACGATGAATATAACCAAAGGGCTTTTGCCGTGTTCTACGACCAGTCTGACTTTGAGAAACTGAAGTCGGCACTTTCTAAGGTAGCTAATGGGATTTCTGACAATGAGTCACTGACAGTCAGGTGCCACAATCCCAATGACATGACAAAGACCTACTACTTTGACCTGAACATCTCGGTGTTGCACGTGGAGTATGGAGATCCGACACTGTTATTGGGCGTGCAGACCGACAAGAGTGCCGAACGCTCGAAGTTCATCAGGACCCGCGACAACCTGCTCCGCTTCCGCACGCTGTTCACCACTGCCATGGCTCAGATGGCTTATTACGACAAGGACGGCATAATGACCGACATCAACGACAGTGCATGCGAGACGTTCGGAATAATCGACAAGGAAGCGTTCCTCAGGTCAAGGATGCACATATCTCAAGTCCCGGTATTCCATCATCTCCATGGAGATATTGGCGAGGAACTGTGGGTGTCTTCAATCGTTGACTTTGACGAACTAAGAAGGAACGGACAATTGTCGGAGTTCTGGACAAGAAAGGGAGTGGTCTATTATGAATTCACCATCATGCCAATATACGATGTCAATGGCGAACTCGTATGCTATGTGTCGGCAGGACGTGACATTACGGAAATGGCAGTGCAGATGAATCGTGAACGACGCCGCTCAAAACGCATTCAAACAGCATCGGAAGAGATAAAGAGATATACGGTGAATATCAATACGGCACTGGAGGTAAGCAACACACTTCTCGCTAATTACGACTTAAAGACAAGGACGATGGAGCTGACCTATGACATGCACAAGCCAAAGTTGAGGTTGTCACAACTGCAGTGTGTACACACGGTTGTGGCAGGACAAACGCGTCAGGCAGCAAACATCATGTTGAAGATGGATGGCCGGAAAATAGGAAAATACAAGGTGCGTTTCAAAACCAGGATTCTTGACAAAAACAGGCGAAACCAATATTTCGAACTGAATGCCGTGCCAATGAGGGGTGCCGACCATGTAATTAGCCATTACTTCTGTCTTTGCCGTAACGTAACAGAACTGGTGGAGACGGAAAACAAACTCATGGAAGAGACACTGAAGGCGCAGGAAGCCGAGAAAGTGAAGAACTCTTTCCTCACAAACATGAGCTATGAGATAAGGACACCACTGAACACCGTCGTCGGGTTTGCTGAACTCTTCAACGCTCCCCATGACCGTGAGGACGAGAAAACCTTCATTGAGGAAATAAAGAAAAACTCCGACATCCTTCTCAAACTTGTCAACAACATTCTCCTGCTGTCAAGAATCGACGCAAGGATGGTTGAACTGTCCCCGCAGCCTACCGATTTCGGCGAGTTCTTCAAGGCACAGTGCCTGATGGGATTCAGCCGTGGGGTTAACGAGGGCGTCAAAACAAACATAGAGACAAGAGAGGAACCGATGATACTAGAGATTGACACTGCACAGACAGGACGTATTATCGAGACCCTTACGCTCCTCTCTGCACAGTTCACCAAGAAAGGATTCATCGATGCACGTTATGAATACCATAACGGACTGTTGACAATGTGCATCAAAGACTCTGGCATGGGTATGGACAAGGCTACCGTCAACAGAATAATGACGCGAACGTACGACGGAGTGAAGCAGAACTATAACATAGAACTTGAACTGACCATATGCTGTGAGCTTGCCGCCATTATGGGAGGAAAAGTGGAAATAGAGTCAACGATTGGCAAGGGAACAGCCGTTTGGGTCACCATCCCTTGCAAAGACCTGTTAAAAGAACTTGAAAACAATGAGGCAAATGGAATCATATAACAGATACATGGGAACAATGAACCGTATGAAAGGCATGAGACTGTTTGGACTGATAGTCACAATCCTTCTCGCTGCCTTGTCAGTTGACGCCCAGTCGCTAAAGGACAAATACACGAAAAGCCAACCACTGAAAATTTCATGTGACATAGAATCCTATCCCTTCGAGTTTATTGGAGATAACGGCACCGTTGAAGGCTTCAACATCGACGTGATGAACGCTGCCCTGAAAGATATGGGTGTGTCCTACAGCTTCATTGGGTTGGATAAAATGAATGCGGAAAAAAACTTTGAGGCAAATGAAACCAACTTGATACTATCGCCCGTGGTAGAAAAGATACCGGGAGTGTTCTACGGAAAGTTTGAACTCGCGACTTACCGAGTGATCCTTGTGCAAAGGAAAGGGGCAAGAAACATCAATAGCCTCAGGGAACTGAGACCGACTGATGTCGTCGTGGCAAGGCAAGGCGGTTATGCTGCGGAAAAGGCTTTGAGAATGGGGCTGCTGAAACCTTCACAAATCGAATACCGAACGTTGAAGGATGCCATCGACGGACTTGCTGAAAACGCTGTCGATTACATAATTTCCGGTGGAAAGACCATTGACTATTATCTCATGAAATACAATCTCAACGATAATGTTGACATCAAGGTGATTGACATACCGGCGGGGAAAATGGTGTTTGCAAGTAGGGACAAACAACTGATACAGGAACTCGACAACTGCTGCACCTCGATGGAACAGAGTGGAGAGCTGCATCTTTTAACCAACAAGTGGATTTACGGTGGCGAGGACGAGGAACAATCGACACCCGTCCTCCTGTTCGTATTGTTCTGGGCTTTATTGATTATTTGCTTCCTGATGCTGGTAAACCGTATCGTCAATTGGCGTCTGAAGCACACCTTGAGCAGGACCATTGATACCAACAACATCGTAAGGGCTGCACTTGTCATGGGAGGAAACAACATCATCTGTTCCGACCTGAAGACGAAAAAGGTTGTCAACCTTTATGGTAATCTCGCCAAGTGGAACGGCATGGGCATGATGGAGTATTTTAGCTTTATCCACCCGGATGACATGGAGGGGGTGAAACAGAGCTTCAACAACATGATGAAGTCCGACAAGCATATAGAGACCGTGAGGTACAGACTGAATGTCGGAACAAAGGAAAATCCGGAATATAGGACCTTTTTCGGACAGATGACGGCAGAAATGGAAAAAGGGGAAATAGTGAATGTGTTTACCACACTTTCCGACGTCACGGAAGAGGAAATGAGAGAGAAGGAGGAAAGAAACACCTCGGAAATATACAAGCACATCTTTGAAATGTCGATAGCCGGACTGGCGCTTTACACTCCTGACGGAAAACTCATCAGCGCCAACAGGACGATGAGGGCAATATTCGATGCCGGCAAACTGTCGAAATCAAGCATTGAGAGCACCTCGCTCTTCGACCTTCCCGCCGTGAGGGGTAACTATTGCGAGCACGACGACTTCTACTATTTCGTTTGCACAAGGTGTGACCTTAACGGAAGTGGAAACAATAGCTATATCGACTTCAGGTGTCGGCCCATTAAGTCTGAAAAGGGCAAACTGCTCTACTATATGATTACTGCACGAGACATGGGCGACGAACGACAGATGTACCAGCAAAGTCGCAGGCAGGATGAAGAGATTAGAAAGGTAAACAGCGAGACACAAAAGTTTGAACGTGAACTGAGAATACTGCTCGAAGAGTCGAACATGATTGTGTGGAGGTCGAATGTGGCAAAGCAACACGTCACACTCTACAAGGACCTGCGCACCTACGAGAAGAGGTTCAAGTTTGAAGCGATGGCGGGACTGTTGGTGTCTGACGACCAGTCGGAAACAGTCAGAAAACTCATCGACCCGGCACTCAACGGAGGAACACCATGCAGCTGTGTCGTACAGTTCAAAGAAAATCTCAAAGGTGCACCGACTCCTACGTGGTTTGCCATGAACAGCGTGCCGGAATATGACAGTGAAGGTAAGATAACTGGATGCTTTGGACTCTTGAGAGACATTGACGACCTTATCAACGCCCAGTTGAAGATGAAAAAGGAAACTGAACGTGCCAACGACTCTGGCCGACTGAAGAGTGTGTTCCTTGCCAACATGACCCACGAGATACGTACGCCGTTGAACGCCATAGTCGGATTCTGCGACGTGCTGCAGTCGGTAGAAGCAGAGGAAGAAAGGACTGAGTTCCTCAAAATAATCCTCAACAACTGCGATTTGCTCATTCAGCTCATCAATGACATCCTTGTAATATCGGAATTAGACTCCAATGGCTTGACACTACGTCCGGCAAAGGTCGATTTCGCGGAGTCGTTCTACATGATCTGCACGTCACTGCGACAACGCGTACAGGAACCGGGAGTGGAGTTCATCTACGAGAATCCGTTCGACCACCTCTTTGTCGTGCTTGACATTAACCGCATTCACCAGGTAATAACCAATTTCCTCACCAATGCCGTCAAGTACACTCATAACGGACATATAAAACTTGCCTATGAACGGCGTGACGGCGGACTATACATCTACTGTGAGGACACTGGAGCCGGCATCCCGAAAGAAGGACAGGAAAAAATATTCGGACGTTTCGTCAAACTGAACGACTACGTTCAGGGTGCTGGACTCGGACTGAGCATCTGCAAGGCTATCGCAGAGAAATGTGGGGGAAGAATCGGTGTTAACTCAGAGGTAGGAAAAGGTTCGACGTTCTGGATATGGATACCGGAAATCAAACCTGATGAATAAAAAAGAACGAAAAGATTTTGCCGTTCGGATTATTTGTCGTAAATTTGCAAATAAAAACACAATGGAAAAACTACAATGGAGTGAAAATGTCATTTTGGTCGATGCTGACTATGTTGACAAGGTGGCTTTCAATCTAATAGTGAACTTTGAAAGAATGCTCGGAAGAAGAATACCACAGGCCGATATCGCCAAGTGGATTGACTGCATCGCATTGGATGGAGGACTAAGGGAAGGCGACAACCGGGTACAGGTGGTGCTCGTCTATGACAAGACAAAGGGCAAACTGGAAAACTTCGTGCCTGCCGGACTTGACGATGAACTCAACGGAAAGGCTTTTAAGGACAATATAGGAGAATTCCTCTTCAGTTCACTGCCTGTAGAGGACATGACCGACAATGAACATCTCTTCTGTGATGCCTTGATGCATATCTGCTCCCAAAAGCAGGTAAAGAGAGTTATGGCGGTGCCTGACGCAGAGACTTACTATGACGGTGTGCGGCGTGCCTTGAAGAACGTTGACGACGACAAGCGTGTCACCGTCTTCGCCATGCAGCCTATGTCAGGCGGCAACTTCAGACAGGAGATTCTCGGCTACTCGCTGATGGCTGCTCTCGGCATTCATTCTGAGGAGCTGGAGGGGTGTGAATAGTATTTAATAAAGTAAGACAATAACAAAAAATAGATATAAGCAATGGGAAGAATACTTATGATTGGTGCAGGTGGCGTTGCCACCGTAGCGGCATTCAAGATTGCACAGAATGCCGATGTGTTTACAGAATTCATGATAGCAAGTCGCCGCAAGGAAAAGTGCGACCAGATTGTTGATGCCATACACAAGGCCGGGCACACGATGGACATCAAGACAGCACAGGTGGACGCCGACGACGTTGAGCAGCTTAAGACGTTGTTCAACGACTTCAAGCCTCAGCTGGTTGTCAACCTCGCCCTGCCTTACCAAGATCTCACTATCATGGATGCCTGTCTGGCATGTGGCTGCAACTATCTCGACACTGCCAACTACGAGCCAAAGGATGAGGCTCATTTTGAATACTCATGGCAGTGGGCTTATCGCGAGCGCTTCGAGAAGGCTGGTCTTTGCGCGATACTTGGCTGCGGCTTCGACCCAGGCGTGACAAGCATATTCACCGCCTATGCCGCCAAGCACCACTTCGACGAGATACAGTATCTCGACATCGTCGACTGCAATGCCGGCAACCACCACAAGGCATTTGCCACCAACTTCAACCCGGAAATAAATATCCGCGAGATAACCCAAAAGGGACTCTACTGGCAGGACGGCAAATGGGTGGAGACAGAACCTCTTGAGTTCCACCAGCCGCTCACTTATCCGAACATCGGCCCGCGCGAGAGCTACCTCCTTCACCACGAGGAAATAGAGAGTCTCGTCATCAACTATCCAACCATCAAGCGCGCCCGCTTCTAGATGACCTTCGGTCAGCAGTATCTCACCTACCTCGACTGCATACAGAACCTCGGCATGTCACGCATCGACGAGATTACCTACGAGGCTCCGCTTGCCGACAACCCGTCAGAAAAGGTGAAGGTGAAAATCGTGCCGCTGCAGTTCCTCAAGGCGGTATTGCCCAATCCGCAAGACCTTGGAGAGAACTACGACGGCGAGACCAGCATAGGTTGCCGTATCCGTGGCTTGAAAGACGGCAAGGAACACACCTATTACATTTACAACAACTGCCGCCATCAGGATGCCTACAAGGAGACTGGCATGCAGGGCGTGAGCTACACTACCGGTGTGCCGGCGATGATAGGTGCCATGATGTTCTTCAAAGGGCTATGGAACACACCTGGCGTTCATAATGTTGAGGAATTTGACCCCGACCCATTCATGGAACAGCTCAACAAGCAGGGGCTGCCGTGGCATGAGATTCACGATGAGGATATTGAGTTGTGATACATTAATACATAATAACTATGGCAAAAAAAGAAGAAGAAATAATTGACGTAAAGAAAGCCAAACTGCAGGCTATTCAGGCTGCAATGGCGAAAATAGAAAAGGACTTCGGAAAAGGGGCAATAATGAAACTCGGTGACGAGAGTGTCGAAAAGGTTGAAGTCATTCCGACTGGAAGCATCAGCCTAAACGCGGCTCTTGGCGTCGGTGGATATCCTAAGGGACGCATCATCGAAATCTTCGGCCCGGAATCGTCAGGAAAGACCACATTGGCTATACACGCCATCGCCGAGGCTCAGAAGAATGGAGGTATTGCGGCTTTCATCGATGCGGAGCATGCCTTCGACAGGTTCTATGCAAAAAAACTCGGAGTGGATATCGACAGTCTTCTCATTTCACAGCCCGATAACGGTGAACAGGCTCTTGAGATTGCTGACCAGCTCATACGTTCGTCTGCCGTTGACATCATTGTCGTTGACTCGGTGGCTGCACTCACGCCGAAAAAGGAAATTGAGGGAGAAATGGGCGACAACGTGGTAGGTCTTCATGCTCGTCTGATGAGTCAGGCACTGCGTAAAATGACGAGCAATGTCAGCAAGACCAATACTACTTGCATCTTTATTAACCAGTTGCGTGAGAAGATTGGAGTCATGTTCGGCAATCCGGAAACAACCACTGGTGGTAACGCGTTGAAGTTTTATGCCAGTGTGCGTCTCGACATCCGT
Source organism: Prevotella sp. (assembly GCA_022771265.1). Classification (GTDB taxonomy): domain Bacteria; phylum Bacteroidota; class Bacteroidia; order Bacteroidales; family Bacteroidaceae; genus Prevotella. The sequence goes on along the minus strand of JALFCG010000063.1, from coordinate 3,277 downwards.
CGTGTGACAAGTATCAAGGATGGCGACGAGGTCATTGGTAATCAGGTGCGTGTAAAGGTCGTTAAGAATAAGGTGGCTCCTCCGTTCCGTAAGGCTGAGTTCGAGATTTCCTTCGGTGAAGGCATCTCAAAAGCAGGCGAAATCATCGACCTTGGAGTTGAGTATGGCATCATACAAAAGAGTGGCAGCTGGTTCTCCTACGACAACACACGCTTGGCACAAGGACGTGACGCTGCAAAGAATGTCATAAAGGACAATCCTGAACTTGCAGAAGAAATCGAAGCAAAAATTATGCAGGCAATAGAAGAAAAGTAAAGAAATGAATGAAGAGTGAAGAAAAAATTCTTCACTCTTCATTCTTCATTTATATCACTCTTCCTTTACTGTTAAACTTCACAACGTTGCCGTTGCTGTAGTACCATACGGTGTTGCCTCCGACAGTTGCACGACGTTGCGGTTCACCCAATGCCAGTTTCACCTCGTTCTTTGTGAAACCCTTTGCAAGTCGTCCTTTGCGTATCAGTTCCATGTTTTTGGCTGAGACACCTTTGCCCACTGTTCCTTCCGCAAACAGGTATTTGTAATAGTCTTCCTTGTTCCCGTCAATGTCACCTATTACGCTTTCGTTCTTGAAAGTGACATGCTTGACATATTGGTACCCGTCCTTTGAACTTTGAAGGCTCATCTTGACATAGTTCGTATTGTCAATGGCTTCAATTTTCTTTATCGTAAATTGCGAGAGACGTGGAATGTTCACATTTTCACCCATCATGTTCTCCATCTTGGTGGCGTATTTTGTGTAAACATGTTTGCCAATATACTTGGCGTACGACTCTGTCGCTTGAATTTTCGCGTCAGCCAGTTCAAACGAACCGTAGAAAGTGTTTTTTGCCTTGGTCATGATAAACTCGTCGTCACGCATCCCCGAGTTGGTCTTGCTCATCGCCACATTCTGGAAGAACTGGTTCCCGTCCTTGTCTTCAACGATAATCTTTACAGGAAAACTTCTTGTGCCGACACCTATTGCCACAACCTTCACTTCTTTGTTTTCGGCAACCTTTACTTCTTTCATTCCTTCACTGTCGTAGTCGGTATCTACATAATAAACGTCGGCTCTCGTATAGAGAGTCTTGCCCAACAGCAGTTCCTTCGCCTTGTCAACGTCGCCCAGGTAAGCCAATGTCGGCACACCTAACTTGTTGTAGCAATAGTCCGCAAATGTGCCATTGGGTATGGGGTAGTAGTATGACTTATTGTCATTCTCACATACGAAATTGACCAATGCCGTACCGTCTTTCGCCTCGCTGTGACCCTTGTACACCATGATTTTGTATTTTAGCAACCCACAGCTGACGTCCTTGTTCGTCTTTGCGTCGCGGAACGCCCCCACGACAAGGTCATACTTTTCAGGCATAACCATAAAGCGCATGCCTTCTTTCCAGTCACATAGCTTGATGTGCTTGAAATTCGCACCGACGAAGTCCTGTGGCTCTTCTGTCTTTTCTTCCGCTTTTACGTTCGTCTCGACCTTGATTTCAGCCTTTTTGGCTCCTTTTGTCTTGACTATATAAGGGTTCTGGGCAAAGACACCACTATATATCAGCCCCATACAAAACAACGAAAAAAATCTTTTCATCTATCTCTGTATTTAATGTTTTACGTTATGAAATCTGGTTTTTGTTGATTCACAACACAAAAGTACTACATTATTTTATATAAGCAAGCAAACGTTGTTATTTTTAATTATATTTAACAAAATGTCATGGTGTGACAAAGTGTCAGTCCCATATGCTGTGGCACACCCTTTGCCTTTGCTATCAATGAGGGCGGATGGGTAATAACAACCTTTGCCCGATAAACAATTGAATAATAACAAATAAAAATAGTACAATTATGGGAAAGATTATTGGAATCGACTTAGGAACAACTAATTCATGTGTTGCCGTATTCGAGGGCAACGAACCGGTTGTAATCGCCAACAGCGAAGGCAAGCGCACTACTCCTTCGGTAGTTGGTTTCGTTGATGGCGGCGAGCGTAAGATTGGCGACCCTGCAAAGCGTCAGGCAATCACCAACCCGAAGAAGACCGTCTATAGCATCAAGCGCTTCATGGGTGAAAACTGGCAGCAGGTGGAGAAGGAAGTAGGACGCGTTCCTTTCTCTGTTGTCAACGAGGGTGGCTACCCGCGTGTTGACATCGACGGACGCAAATATACTCCACAGGAAATCTCTGCCATGGTGCTCCAGAAAATGAAGAAGACCGCAGAGGACTATCTTGGACAGGAGGTTACGGATGCTGTCATCACTGTGCCTGCCTACTTCTCCGACTCTCAGCGTCAGGCTACCAAGGAGGCCGGTCAGATTGCAGGTCTCAACGTGCGCCGTATCGTCAACGAGCCTACGGCGGCAGCTCTCGCCTATGGCGTTGACAAGGCTAACAAGGATATGAAGATTGCTGTCTTCGACCTTGGTGGAGGTACATTCGATATCTCTATCCTCGAATTCGGTGGCGGCGTGTTTGAGGTACTCTCAACCAATGGTGACACTCACCTTGGTGGCGACGACTTCGACCAGGTCATCATCGACTGGCTCGTACAGGAGTTCAAGAACGACGAGGGTGCCGACCTCACTGGCGACCCGATGGCAATGCAGCGTCTTAAGGAGGCTGCCGAGAAGGCAAAGATCGAGCTTTCAAGCTCTACCTCTACAGAGATTAACCTTCCATACATCATGCCTGTAGGCGGTGTGCCAAAGCACCTTGTGAAGACCCTCACACGTGCCAAGTTCGAGCAGCTCGCCCACAACCTCATCCAGGCTTGTCTCGTACCTTGCCAGAATGCTATGCGTGATGCCAAGCTTAATACATCCGATATCGACGAGGTAATCCTCGTGGGTGGTTCGAGCCGTATTCCTGCCGTTCAGACTCTCGTCAAGAACTACTTCGGCAAGGAGCCTTCAAAGGGTGTAAACCCCGACGAGGTAGTGGCAGTAGGTGCCTCTATCCAGGGTGCTATCCTCAATAAGGAAGGCGGAGTAGGCGACATCGTCCTGCTCGACGTAACTCCTCTTACCCTCGGCATCGAGACTATGGGTGGCGTTATGACCAAGCTCATCGAGGCCAACACCACCATCCCCTGCAAGAAGAGCGAGGTGTTCTCAACAGCAGCCGACAATCAGACTGAGGTTACAATCCACGTACTCCAGGGCGAGCGTCCGATGGCAGCACAGAACAAGTCCATCGGCCAGTTCAACCTCACCGGTATTGCTCCCGCACTCC
>JALFCG010000043.1 GCA_022771265.1 Prevotella sp. | reverse complement strand
CCTTCCTGAGTGTCGATGAGGAGTATTTTTCCTGGCTGCAGACGTCCCTTCTCGGCAATCTCCGTAGGGTCGAAGTCCATCACTCCCACTTCGCTTGCCACGACCATCATGTCGTTTTTGGTTATGGTGTAGCGTGCCGGACGCAGACCGTTTCGGTCGAGCATACCGCCGGCATAACGCCCGTCGCTGAAGAGAAGTGCGGCAGGTCCGTCCCATGGCTCCATGAGGATGGAGTGGTATTCGAAGAATGCCTTCAGGTCCTCCGATATCGGGTTTTTGTCGTTGAAGCTCTCAGGCACCATGACGCTCATGGCGTGAGGCAGCGACAGTCCGCTCATGACAAAGAACTCGAAGACGTTGTCCAAGGAGGCGGAGTCAGACATGCCCGGCTGTACGATAGGCGATATTTGCTTGATGTCGCCCAGTGCCTGGGAGTTGAGCACGCTTTCGCGTGCCTGCATCCAGCCTCGGTTGCCTCGTATGGTGTTGATTTCACCGTTGTGGGCGAGGAGTCGGAAGGGCTGCGCGAGGCTCCATGTAGGGAACGTGTTGGTGGAGAAGCGGCTGTGGACGAGAGCCAGGCCACTGGTGAAATAGTTGTTGGTCAAGTCGGGATAGTACTGTCGCACCTGGAGCGAGGTGAGCATACCCTTATAGACAATGTTCTTCGACGAGAGGGAGCAGATGTAGAAGTCCTTGTCCTTTACCCTCTTTTCGATTTTCTTTCTTATTATATATAAGGTGCGCTCGAAGACAGGCACTTTGTCGTCGGTGACACCTGTGACAAAGACCTGCTTGATGGCAGGCTCGGTGGCATGGGCAGAGTCGCCGAGACATTCGGGATTGGTGGGGACATTGCGCAGGTGCATCAGCGAAAGTCCTTCACGCTCAATCTCTTCAATCATGATGGAGAGAATCTCACTCTGCGCTTTCTCGTCTTTTGGCAGGAACACAAGACCAGTGCCGTATTTTCCCTTTTCAGGAACAGGGATACCTTGAAGAAGAATAAACTCGTGGGGTATCTGAAGCATGATACCCGCGCCGTCGCCGGTGCGACCGTCGGCTCCTTCCGCGCCACGGTGGCGCATGTTCTCAAGAACCTTCAGTGCGTTGTCAACCAGTTCGTGGCTTTTGTTACCGTGGATATTAACCACCATGCCTACGCCACACGCATCGTGCTCGTAAGCGGCATTATACAATCCATTTGCCATATTTTAGTTGCATTAAGTTGAAAAATCTCTTTGTTTACTTACATTTTGCGTGCAAAATTACTACTTTTATGTCAAAACGGTAGTATATACAGAGTCCTTTTATTCAACTTTTTTCAAGAAAGTGTTATCCTAACACAATCTTCACGGAAATTCTTACAATCTGTAAGAAAACTAAGCAAAAATCAATTCAAATGTAATATCATAGTGTTTCAACAATTTTGCCGTCAAACAACCTTATCACGCGTTGTGCCATAGAGGCGTCGCGTTCGCTGTGGGTCACCATTATGATGGTGGTGCCATCGTTGTTGAGTTCGGCGAGGAGCTTCATCACCTCTATACCGTTCTTGGAGTCGAGGTTGCCCGTAGGCTCGTCGGCGAGAATAATCTTTGGGCCGAACACCACGGCACGGGCTATCGCCACACGCTGCTGCTGACCTCCCGAGAGCTGGTGGGGGAAATGCTTGGCGCGATGGTTTATCGCCATGCGCTTCATTATCTCCTGCACACGCTGCCTGCGCTCCTTGGCGGGGATGTTCATATATGTCAGTGGCAGTTCGATGTTCTCCTCCACATTCAACTCGTCGATGAGATTGAACGACTGGAAGACGAAGCCTATCTGACCCTTGCGCACATCAGTGCGGTTCTTCTCCTTCAGTGCAGATACTTCATTCCCGTCGAGCCAATACTTCCCGCCAGTGGGATTGTCGAGCAGTCCAAGGATGTTGAGCAACGTTGACTTGCCACATCCCGAAGGACCCATAATAGCCACAAACTCGCCGTCCTTCACTTCGAACGACACTCCATTCAATGCAATCGTTTCCACCTCTTCGGTGCGGAATGACTTTGATAAATTTTCTACTTTAATCATTGTTTATTCTTTTTAGGGGGAGTTATGATGGGGAGTTATAACTCCATTAATTATCTTTAATATGTTTTATCGGATTCTCATTCGCCGCCCTCCAGCTCTGCGCCATCACTGCCGCAAGCGAGATGAGGAAGATTATTGCTCCTGCCACTGCTATCCATGGCCACCACATGATGCGATAGGTATATTGGATAATCCAATCATTCATAAAATATATGACTATGGGCACGGAGATGACGAAGGCAATCACTACATACATGAGGAATGTGCGCACAAGTCGGCGGCGCATCTGAGCACTCGTGGAGCCAAACACCTTGCGCACTGCTATCTCCTTCTGTCGCTGCTCGATGAAATAGGTGGACATCGCTATCAATCCAAGCATGGAGATGAGTATGGCGATGAGGGAAAACAGGGAGACAATGCGAGAAGTGCGGATCTGAGCCTCAAACGATTCCTGCACTTGTTTGTCGATAAACTGTGCCTGCTCTGCTCCTAATTCCTCATGGTATATCTTGTGGTAGAGTCGGGCAATCTCGTTGTATCCATCCTCAAGGTCGCCTTCCATCAGTATGTTTATGCCCAAACAATTTTCCAGCTTATCCACCACTGAGATAAGCATAGGACGAGGTTCATACTCGATACTGCAAATACGGAAATCTCGGAATGTGCCGCCATACTGCTCATCGGGATTGTGACCCATCAATTGTATTGCCTTCAATGTCTTACGCGGGTCGCGTATTGATGCCGATGCCTTCACGTCGTTCTCCATCCGTTGGTTCATGTAGAAATGTCCCGGTTTCGGCTTTGTGCCATCCGTAAGTTGGATGTCATAGATGTCGAAGAACTCCTTCTCAACGTTGAAGTGCTGAATACGCATGTCAATGAATCCCTCGCGACCCACAATGGTCTGATTGTTGCCACCATCGGCAGGTGTACCCATCGACGGCGATGCTATTTTAACGCACGACAGTTGCTTCAATTCCTGTATGAAACTTTCGGGCGACGACACACGATCAATCGTCAATACGTTTTCTTGCCTGAATCCCAAGGGTGCATCCACCAAGTGCTTCAACTGCATAACCATAATTATCGAGCAGGCGAGCATGGTGATGGTGATGACATTCTGCACCACTATGAACACTCGGCTGAACACCATCTTCGTCTTATGTACAAACGTGCCGCGGACAATCTCCATCGGTTCCACCCTCGATGCCACCACAGCCGGAATGACTCCCGACACAACACCCGTCAATACAAGTACTGCAAGGATAATTGCGATAGCCACAGGACAGAATAGCACCGACATATCCATCTTCGTGCTGAGCAATTCACCAAAACTATCGGCGAAAGCCAAGGTGAGCAATAAGGCAATGACAAAGGCAATGCCACAGAGCAATGTGCTCTCGCCCACGAAACGCATGGCAATCTCACGTCGCTGTGCTCCAAAGAGTCGGCGTGCAGCCATCTCGCGGGCACGCTTTCCCGATTGTGCCACGGTAAGGTTTACATAGTTCATCACTGCAAAAAGCAAGATAACCAATGCCACTGCCGCAAGAATCCTCACCAGCATGATGTCGCCATAGCGCAATGTTCCGTTGCCCTCCGCTGTGGAGAAAAACACATCCTTGTATTTCATTGTGTAAGGCTCTACATACAATTCCTCGTCGGGCTTTTGCTCAGCGAAATATTTCCAGAATGATTCATAACAATCCAACAGTTCCTTCTCTCTTCCTACAAATGACTTTCCATCGTGCATCTTCAGGAAGACACTGCATCCGGACATATTAACGTAGTTCTTCAAGAACGCCTCATCGGTATTTGCATAGTTGCCATAGCGTTGCAGATCGTAGTTCACCACAAGGTCGGGATTGTCGAAGATTCTGCCTTTCAGGTCTTCCATCACTGCCGTGACCCTCAGCTTCAACGAGTCGTTGTATGATATCATTCGTCCTACAACATCCGTTTCGCCAAACAGTCGCATGGCAAATCTCTCGCTCACCACGGCTGCATCCTTTGCCTCAAGACATCTCTTGGCATCGCCTTCCTTCAGCGGATAGCCAAAGAAGGTGAAAAAGGTGGAGTCGGCAGTAATCGTTTGGGCACGAAGTCGCTCGTCAGCCTTTTTCACCAGCAATTCCATATTGCTCACGCCGCACACCGACTCTATCTCGGGAAACGACTTCAATAGTTGCTTACCCACATAATGGTGTGTGCCGATATACTTCTCGCCGGCGAAATTCATACCTATCACCTCGATGCGATCACTGTCGGGCAAGTCGCGCGTCACCCGATATTCCTGCCACACATACACGCCAATCAACATGACGAACATCAGCGAGACTGAGAGTCCGAAGACGTTGATGGCGGTATATACCTTGTTTCTCGAAAGAAACGTAATGTAAGACTTAATGTTCATATCTTAACTCCATAATCAATTCACTCATCCTTCAAGTATTTCACTGGATTTCCACTTGCTATCTTATAACTGTTTGCTATAATGATTGCAATCACCAAAATCAGCAGGATTATCATACAGCCGATAAAGATCATTGGCGACAGTGTTATCTTCTCGCTGAACGCCATGAGCCATTGGCGCGAGAGCTGCCAGGCAATTATGCAGCCCGCAATGAGCGACGGCACGGCTATCCACATTATCGAACGTACGAAGATGACGAGAATGTCTTTGGCCTTTGCACCGTTCACCTTCCTTATGGCTATCTCCTTGCGACGGCGGTTCACCTCGTCGATGGTGTAGCCCACAAGACCTATCAAGGCAATGAGGAATGTCACTACACCAGCAGCCATAACCACCTTGCGCAACGAATCCACGTCCTGATAGCTGTCGGCTACCAACGAAGGATAGGTAACCACCTGGATCTCTCGCCCGGGGCAAAGTCTTTCCACCGTACGGCGAACGGCTTTCATCGATGCCTCGTCCAAATGGTGCAGGCGCACCAAGATGTATGGATTGTTCTTGCGGTTGTAGAACATCACGCTGGGGCGGGTGTCGGGATCTGTGATGTTGCCGATATGTATGTTCTCATATACTCCGCAGATGGTAAAGAGGTCGTTCAATTCTTGACTGTGCTCACTGATAAAGACCTTCTTGCCCACGGCACTGCCCTTCCAATGCAGAATCGAGTCCATCTTTTCCACAAAGTAGCGGCTCACCATCACCTCACGCATCGTTCTGTCGGAATTTTCGGTGAAACCCTTACCGTCGATGATTTTCATATTCATAAGTTTGATGTAGCCATTGCCCACAAAGTAGAGATCGGCAAGGTTAAACAGGCTGCGCGAGTCGCCCGGCACCATCACGTAATTTCCACTGGCATAGTCGAGAGGCAGACAAGTGCAACTCGACACCATCTCCACCTCCGGCTGTCGTGCCAGTTCTTCCTCACACTTTGAATAGTTCTCGTCCTGCTGACCTCCGTTGACCTCCACTATAGCCAGACGGTCGTAGTCGTAACCCATATAGCGGTCCATCATCATTGTGTATTGACGATGTATCACAACAAGCATTGCCACGAGAGTTGCCGAAGCCACAAACTGGAACGCAAGCAAACCTAACTTCCAGCGGCGGCGCGACGTATGGTAGCCACGGAAAGCCGATGTGACGGGAACGTGGGAATAGAGCCATGCCGGCACCATGCCGCCCACAACTATAATAGCCAAGAGGATAGCGGCAAGAAGCCATATCCCGCGATTCAACACCACGACCTCTACGGGAGCACCAAGAAGCTGCTCGATGCTTCCCTTGCATACATATATTAATAACGTGGCAAGCACAGAGGCTATGATAAGGTGGACGAGCGTCTCGGAGAACGTTATCGATAGTATGTTTCCATTGCCCGCCCCAAAGCATTTCCTGACTGCCATCTCGCGGCTTCGCGTAAGCACGTTGCCTATGATAATCAGCAGATAGTTCATCACCATGGAGAACAGCAACACGGCAGATAACACCGAAAGCAGCATCACCATAGTCTTTGCGAAGTCGCTATCCATGTGTACCTCGTTGGCTTTCACCAGATAGTAATCTAACTCAATTCCCGCTTCCTTCAGCATTTTCTGGTCGATGTTCTCCTCTATCATCTTCTTCACACCAATCTTTATGTCATCGGGCTTCGCGCCCTCGCGCAATCTTACATAAGCATGATAGCACTCATTGCCCACCCAGTTGTTGGGTGAGTCCCAATCGCTTACCTTGTTCCAAGTCGCCATCGAGCAAAATATGTGCTCATTGCGGAGGTCGGAACTTAGCGGGAAGTCCTCATACACAGCCCCGATTGTAAGCGACACTTTGGGGAAGTCGCGCGATGTGATTCTCGTGCCCAGGGCCTCCTCCACTCCTCCAAGCCGCTCAGCCAAATCGCGGCTAACCGCGCAATAGAACGGTTGAGATAGAGTCTTCTTGACATCGCCCGCAATAATTGTCTGGGGAAAGACATCAAACAGACAACTGTCGGCTACCCTGCACCGCTCCATTATCCTCTTGTCACCGGCAGCAATAAACTGTCCCTTGCCCAGCAGTTCGCACCAGCGAGTAGCCGCCTCCACCTGCGGACAATATTTCCGAAGTCCCCGTGCCGTGGCACCTGACGTAAATCGACTCTCGCCTTCCTGTCCGTTCATCGAGTAAGACAGATAAACCCTATAAGTCCGTTCATGACCCTCGAACCAAGTGTCGTAGTTCTTCTCATACCACACCTCGGCTATCATCACCGATCCAAGCGCCAAGCCCACGGCGAGACACAATATCTTCACAACGTTATGTTGCCCCCGCCGCCCAAGATTCCGTATAGCATTAATAATATCTCTCATAATCATTTCTATAAAATAATCAATCCACTACCAACACCTCATTGTCCTTATATGCCTCATATCCGCTTACGATCACCTGCTCCCCAGGCTCCAGTCCTTCGAGAACCTCGTAGTATTGCGGGTTCTGCCTGCCGATGCGGATATTGCGGTGATATGCCTTGGAACCATCCTTGTCGAGAACGAAGATCCAGTTGCCGCCTGTCACCGAATAGAATGTTCCCTTTGGAATAAGAACTGCCTGCTTCGACTCGCCAAGTTGGAGGTCAACATAGTAGGTCTGACCGGTGCGGATGTTCTTCGGACGCTCACCGGCGAAGACAAAGTCAATCTTGAAGCGTCCCTCTTTCACCTCAGGATAAACCTTCCTCACGCGGAGCGAATAGCTCTTACCACCCTGTGAGAAAGTGGCGGTGAGTCCTTGGTGAACACGGTCGATATAATGCTCATCCACCTGTGCACGCACCTTATAGTCGGACTGGTCGTTGATTACTCCAATCTTCTGTCCGGCAGAGATACTCTGTCCGAGTTCCACGTCGAGGAGTCCCACCTCTCCGTCGGTTTGCGCCTTCACCTCTAACCGTTCCTTGCGCTGGCGTACGAGCAGAACATTCTTCTGCATTGCCGCGAGATTATCTCCCATCTGGTCAACCTGCGACTGCCGCAACTGTGCGTCCTTCTTCAGTTTCTGCTTCACGAGCGACAGTTTCTTCGACGAGAGTTCATAATCTTCCTTCGCCTTCAGATATTCCTCACGGCTCACGAGTCTCTCCTTATAGAGTTTCTCCTGATGCTCCCATGCACGACGCTTGGTGATGACATCCTGGGCAAGTTGAGCCTCCTCACTCTCGTTGGCGAGTTTGTCCTGCTCCATTGTGATATGCGTATTGCGCAGCATGTTCTGCTTTTCGGCGAGTTCGCTTTCCGCCTGTAGTATCTCGAGGTCGAGATTGGTGTTGGAGAGGCGCACCAGCACATCGCCCTTCTTCACCGAGGCTCCCTCCTCCACAACACGTTCACGCACTATGCCGCCCCCTTCGGGCGACACCTGCACCACCTGTATAGGCACCACCTGTCCATCCACCGACACATAGTCGTTAAACTCCTTTCGCTCCACCTTGCCGATGCTCAGTCCACGACGCTCCACCTTCAATGTAGATGCAAAATTACCAGTGGCGAGCCACACAAGCACAGCCACAATCACGGTGCCACCGCCAATCCAAGGCCAGTATTTCTTAGGCACCACATACTTCTTCTTTTCAATCTTTATGTCCATATTTCAATCTTCATAATACTTTACTAACCTCTTTTTTATCTCTGCCATCAGTTTTGTCTGCAACAGTCTCACCCGCGAGTTATGCAGAGTCTGCGCCGATGTATGGAGGTCGAAGGTGGAGAGCATTCCCTCCTCATATTTTCTGGTGTTGAGGTGATGGGCGATGGAGTCGCTGGCAACCTTACGCTCCATCAGCGCCACCTCTTTAATATATCCGTCGCGATCGATAAGCGCCTGACGGTAGTCACTGTTTACATTCAGTCGCGTCTCCTCGCGTTCAATCTCGGCAAGGCTGATATTATTGCGTGCCTTTTTCACATTCTTAATTGCCGAGAAGTTGAAAAGCGGAATGGAAAGCGAGGCATAGACATACTCACCAAGATTGTCCTTCATCTGCCGCGAAAAACTCGTGCCGACGGCATCAGACGTGAGGTTCTTGTAATATCCAGTAGAAAGACCGCCGCCGATTGAAATAGAAGGCCAAAGCTTACCACAAGCAATATTATAATCCAGTCGTGCAGTAGCCAGATTACTCTCCGCCTCAAAAATCCTTTCCGCCATCAGTCCCGAGCCCCCTGCCCCACTTGAGTCAGCTCCAATCCCCGCTTCTCCCGGCAAACTTGAGTCAGCCGTCAGCACCCTTGTTTGAAGCGTCAGTTTCGAGTCTACCGGCGCTCCCATCGCCAGCCTTAGCTCAACCATTGCCTTCTCAGCCGCCGTTCTCAGATGCTCCACGTTGTATTCATCCTCAGCCACCTGTGCCTCAATCTGCGCCACGTCGGGATAGCCTTTTTCACCGAGTTCCTCCATTCGCCGTGTCTTCTCGAGCAGCGAGCGGCTGTCGTTGAGCTTGTCAATAGCTATTCGGAGTGAAGCCTCGTTATACACTGCATCGACATATCTCTCCATCACCTCTATCGCCTTCTCGTCCTTGGCAATGGCAAGCGCATTATCACTCCTTCTCACACCGAGTCGAGCCTTACGGAAGGCATTCCACGTCTGTGCACCGTCGAAAAGAGTCACTGAGCCGCCCAGTGAATAGCTGTTGTTGAACGTTGTGATGGTGTTGTAGGTGTTGGTTTCGGGATCGACATTACGTCCCCATGAGAACTGCGCCCCTACGCTTGCCGACACCGTAGGGATGAATCCTGCCAAGGCAGCTCCACGGTCTTGTCGCGCGTTGTCAGTCTCTACCGTTTTCTTTCTTATGTCAATGGCATGGGTCATGGCATACTCGATACATTTGTCGAGAGACCAAACCGACGTATCTGCTTGACAGGCTGACTGCTTTTCGCTCTGCGCCATTAAGCACGCTGACTGCATCAACAATAATGAGATAATCGTTGTCTTCATATTATTTTCTTGTTTCTTAATCCTAAGTGATGATTTCTCACTACAACCTGTGCCAAAACCGTGCCGAAACCGTAACATAGTGATTGTCAGCCGTTATTAAGAAACAATAAAAAACTGTGTGTCCAAAAAATGGACACACAGTGTATAATATTTAGACAGTGAGTTCTACTGTCCCGTTAGAATTCGAGTATCATGGTTTGTCTCGACCTAAGGCTTATCGACTTGTCAAGTTTCACCTTTCTGCCTGTTGTGATGTCGGTAGCCTGTTTCGTGTCGCCTATCACCTCAGCATAGCGGTCAAGCTGCATCTCTGCTTGCTTGCGGTTGCCGTTGAGGATTGTCATGACGGTCTTGCCTTGGTATTGGCGGGCGATGACGTAGATGCCTTTGAAGGGGATGAACTGCGTCTGCTTTCCCTTGATGATGACATCGTTACCCTGACGCCAGTGGAGCAGGCGGCTGAGCCAGTCGAACATGGCGTTCTCTGCCATGGTGCGTCCCTCACGAGTAAAACAGTTCTTGGTGTCGCCGGGAAAACCGCCCGGAAAATCCTTGCGCACGTTGCCGTCGGTCACTTCTTTTGTACCGTTCATCAGAACCTCGGTGCCGTAGTATAGCTGTGGTGTGCGGTTGATGGTGAGCAGCAGTGCGAGAGCTTGCTTCAGCGCCACGGTGTCCTTTCCGTTACCAAGGAAACGGTCGGTGTCGTGGTTTTCGAGGAACGCCATCACATTCGAGGGATTGGCATAGAGATAGTCATAGACAAGACTGTTATAGATGCGGTTGAAGCCTTTCCACCAGTCGTCGGTCTCCTCGTTCTTTGCCTGGTTTATCTTATCGTAGAAACTGAAGTCCATGACGGTGGGCAAATAGCTGTTCTTCTCGCTGAGTCTTGAGTCTTTCTGCCATGCTGCAGTATAGGCTGGCTCGGTCACCCATGTCTCACCGACGGTGTTGAAGTTAGGATATTCCTCGCCAAGAACTTTCATCCAGTGAGCCATGGCGTCGCGGTCGGCATAAGGATAAGTGTCCATTCGTATGCCATCGATACCCACGGTCTCTATCCACCAGATGCTGTTCTGGATGAGGTATTTGATGACATGAGGATTGCGCTGGTTGAGGTCGGGCATTGAGGGCACGAACCATCCGTCAACAGTCTCGCGCATGTCAATCTTCGAAGCGTAAGGGTCAACAACGGGAGTGAGCTTGTAGCTTGTCTGCAGATACTGCGATGCCTTGCTCTCGCTGCCGTCCGATTTGCCTGTCGTGCGGTCGAGACCAGTCTGCAGTGACTCGCCAAGCCATTCGGGAGCGTTGAGCCAGTCTTTCGACGGCATGTCCATAGTCCAAGGATGCTCAAATCCGCTATGGTTGAAAATCATGTCCATGACAATCTTCAATCCTTTGGCATGAGCCTCATCGCAGAGTCGTCGATACTCCTCGTTGGAGCCGAAGCGCGGGTCAACGCGGTAGTAGTTGGTGGTGGCATAGCCGTGATAAGTTGAAAAGCCGTTGTTGTCGGGCGAGTCGTTCTCGAGCACAGGTGTGAACCAAAGAGCCGTCACGCCGAGTTCCTTGAAGTAGTCGAGGTGCTGGCGTATTCCTTCGAGGTCACCTCCGTGACGCAGCGAAGGCTGTGAACGGTCGTTGGTATAGGCACGCATTCCCTTTATCTGGTCGTTGTCGGTGCGCCCCGAGGCAAAGCGGTCGGGCATGAGCATGTAGAGCACGTCGGCATTGGAGAAGCCCTTGCGTTCGCAGCCTTTCATCTCGCGTGCCTTGAGGGTGTATGCCACCTTTTTCTTCTGCTTACCTTGCTGGAAGAGCAAGGTCATGGTTCCGGGCTGAGCGTCCTTCACGTCCATATAGACAAGGAGGTAGTTAGGTGAGTCGAGACGTACGAGCGAGTCGATTTTCACTCCCGGATAGTCGGTTGTTACTTCAGCAGCTTTGATGTCTTTGCCATAGACCATGAGCTGGAGGCTTGCGTCCTTCAGTCCCACATACCAGTCGGTAGGTTCTATTCGGTCTATCTTCACTGCTGCGTTCATAGTCAAAGTGGTGCCTAATAACAAGGCGGTGAGTATTTTTTTCATTGTTTATTTTGTTTTATCTAGTTTTTTTCTAGATTTTCTAGAGGGTCTAGATTTTCTAGAAATTACTAGAATATCTAGTTTTCTATCTAAAAAGGATCAGGGCTTCTTGGGGAGAGACCTTCACCTCATTGCCCTTGTACTCAGTGATTCCTGCGAGGTTTATCTGTCCTCCCTCGCACACTGAAGTCCATGTGCCTTCGGGAATGCCTATTGTCTTGGCAGTCTTGTTGGAGTTGAGTATTACCACTATGTCGCGCCAAGAGTCGCCGTTGGCATTGTCCTTCAGGCGGAAGGCAACCACACAGTCGGGAGCGTCGATGAATTCCAATTTGCGATAAACCATGTTGGCATCGGTCATGCGGAAGGCAGGATGGTTGCGGCGAAGCTCAGTGAGTCCGCGGTAGTAGTCAAACACCTGAGGGTACTTCTCAAGGTTTTCCCATGGCAACTGGTTGATGTCGTCGGGTGACTTGAAACTGTTGTGAACACCTTTCTTGTCTCGAAGCATCTCCTCACCGGCGAGGATGAACGGTACACCCTGAGAAGTAAACACCGCTGTCTGGGCGAGAAGGTCAAGACGGATGAGCTCGTCCTGAGTGATGCCAGGGATGCTTGCCTTCAGGCGGTCAACGAGACACATGTCGTCGTGACAGCTCACGTAGGCAATCATCTGCGCAGGTGAGTTGGTCCACGGAGCCTTGCTGTAGTTAACCTTCTTTATGTCAACCTGTGGGTGGGCGATACACCCAGTGATACCAAACTTGATGCTCTCCTCGTTGCCGGGGATGCCTCCAATGAATGCCGACTTGTGGTCGTCGCTGAACGGACCGCGAATGGCATCGCGCATGTCGTCGCAGAAGGCACCTATGCCATTCAGCTGTCGGGTGTTGGCCTTTACAGCCAACAGTTCCGTTGGATAGGCGCACGCTCCCGCACTCCATCCTTCACCATACATGTAGATAGAAGGATCAACCTCGTCGAGAGCCTTGCGTATCATGTTCATCGTCTCAATGTCGTGGATGCCCATAAGGTCGAAACGGAATCCGTCGATGTGGTATTCCTTTGCCCAATAGAGCACCGACTCAATCATAAACTGGCGCATCAGCGGTTTCTCGCTTGCCGTCTCGTTGCCGCAGCCGGAGCCGTCGGAAATCTTGCCGTCGGCGGTCTTTCGGTAGTAATAGCCGGGATAGGTGAGGTTGAAGTTGCTGTTGTCAACATCGAAAGTGTGGTTATACACAACATCGAGTATTACACGGATGCCAGCCTTGTGCATCGCCTGCACCATCTGCTTGAACTCTTTTATGCGGGCTATTGGACATTCGGCATTGGTGGAGTAAGAGCCTTCGGGCACGTTGTAGTTCAGCGGGTCGTAGCCCCAGTTGTATTGAGGCACGTCGGGCTTCGACTCATCCACAGAAGCATAGTCGTAGGAAGGCAGGATGTGGATGGCGTTCACGCCGAGGTTCTTCAGGTGATATACAGCCTTCGGTTCTGTCAGTGCGAGGAACTTGCCTTTGTGCTCCAGACCAGATGTTGGTGAAACGGAGAAGTCGCGGTGGTGCATCTCGTAGATGACGAGGTCGGTAGGCGACTTGGTCAATGGACGTCTGTCGCAGCACCAGCCTTCCGGGTTAGTCTCACTGAGGTCGATGATGGCAGCACGCTTTCCGTTTACTCCGACAGCCTTGGCAAAGACACCCGGAGTCTCGTTCATCTTCTGCTTAGTCTCTACTTGGAAAGTGTAGAACATTCCCTTCAGGTCGCCCTTGATGTCGGCAGTCCAGAGGTCGTTGCCCGTTCGTTTCATCTTCACGGTCTTGACCACTTCGCCTCCTAAACCTTCTTTATATATATGTACCTTCACGCTCTTCGCCTTTGACGGAGCGTTGAGTCGGAACGACGACGCTTCCTTGGTGTAGGTCAGTTCATTAAAAGTCTGCTGGGCGGAAGCATTTATGCTCCCGACCAACAATGCTGCTATAAGTAATTTCTTCATAGTAGTTAAAAATAATTACAACGCCTTGAGTGATATGGCGAAGCCACCGCCACGTGCCTGCTGGATCTTGAGTTTCTGCCCCTGCTTGATAGTCTTCTTGGTGATAGTATAAGCCTTGGGATTCTTCTCGTAGTCGGCATCCTTGGCATCGGCATATATTGTTGCCTCGTATTTTCGGCCTTTGTCGAGGAAGTCGAAGGTGAGGTTCGTTAGATGACCGTCTTCGTTGCACTTTCCGCCAACGAACCAGTTGTCGCTCTTCTTGTCCTTGCGTGCCACGGTGATGTAGCGTGCCGGCTCAGCCTCGAGATAGCGTGAGTCACTCCAGTCGCAAGGCACGTCGCGTATGAACTGGAAGGCATCGTCGTACTTCTTGTAGTTCTCGGGCAGGTCGGCAGCCATCTGAAGTGGAGAATACATTGTCATATAGAGGGCGAGCTGGCCGACGAGAGTGGTGTGGACATAGTTTGGATTGTCGCTCCATGTCTTTAGCTGAGTCTCAAGAATGCCTGGAGTGTAGTCCATCGGTCCACCCTGCAGGCGAGTGAAGGGCAGGATTACGGTGTGGTCGGGACGACTGCCGCCGAATGCCTCGTACTCCGTGCCTCGTGCCGACTCGTTGCCCACGAGGTTAGGATAGGTGCGGCAAAGACCTGTTGGGCGCACTGCCTCATGTCCGTTCACCATGATGTGGTGCTTGGCAGCCTCTTTGAGTACATACATATAGTGGTTGTTCATCGACTGCGAGTAGTGGTGGTCTCCACGTGGGATGATGTCGCCCACATATCCGGTCTTCACCGCGTCGTAGCCATATTTGTTCATGAGGTTGAACGCATCTTTCAGGTGACGCTCGTAGTTCTGTGTGCTCGACGATGTCTCGTGATGCATCATCAGTTTCACGCCTTTTGAATGAGCATATTCGTTGAGATACTTAATGTCGAAGTCAGGATAAGGAGTGACGAAGTCGAACACGTCGCGCTTCCACATGTTAGCCCAGTCTTCCCAACCGACATTCCATCCCTCAACCAGCACCTGGTCGAGACCGTTGGCAGCTGCGAAGTCGATATACTCCTTCACGTGTGCAGTGTTTGCACCGTGGCGGCCGTTAGGC
The DNA here is from genome assembly GCA_022771265.1 of Prevotella sp. Lineage (GTDB taxonomy): Bacteria > Bacteroidota > Bacteroidia > Bacteroidales > Bacteroidaceae > Prevotella. The sequence goes on along the minus strand of JALFCG010000043.1, from coordinate 24,977 downwards.
TTCACCTTGGTGTAGTCAATCTCACCGAGCTTGACAGAAGGCAGTCCGCTGGTGTATTCCCATGTGCTCTTTCCAACAATCATTTCCCACCATACTCCGCAGTATTTTGTAGGGTGAATCCACGATGTGTCCTCAATCTTGCAAGGCTCGTTGAGGTTGAGGGTGAGCGATGTGGAGAGCATGTCGCGTGCGTCGTCGCTAACCTTCACGGTGCGCCAAGGAGTGTGGCAAGGCGACTGCATACAGCCTTTAAGTCCTGTTGCGTCAGGAGTGAGCCACGACTCGAACACGAAGTTCTTGTCGTCGAGGTTGAGGTGCATTGTGGCATAGTCCTCGCAGGCAGCCTCGTGGATGTTGATATAGAGTCCGTCGTCGGTCTTCATCTGCAAGGCAGTCTGTACGCCAGTTTCGGAGAATACCGACACTGATGAGTTGTCCCAGTTGACAGCCTTTTTGAAGCGGGCGCGAATCTCGGAGAGTTTTGTCTCCTGTGTCTCCTGCTCCTGAGTGTCGTAGTCTCCTGGCAGCCACCATGCGGTGTGGTCGCCAGCCATTGCAAACTGCGTGTGTTCCTCTTTTATAATAAAGTAGTTGAGCGACTTTTGCTGCGGGAACTCGTAGCGCAGTCCCATTCCCTCGTTATATACGCGGAATCGGATTATGATGTTGCGGTCTGAAGATGGCTGGTTAAGGTCAATCTCAAGCTCATTGTAGTTGTTGCGGATTTGCGCCCACTCGCCCCATACGGGAGTCCAAGTCTCGTCGAATGTAGAGGTCTTGGTATTTGTAATCTTGAATCCGTCCATGAGGTCAGTCTCGTTTTTGCCCTTGGAGGCGTGCTTGACCTTGGCAAGTTCGAGTCCCAGTCGGCTTGTCTTTACGACAGCCTTGTTTTTGTAGCTCATTTCATAGGTGGGCACTCCACCTTCAGCGAGAGAGAACTTTACTGTTACGTTTCCGTCAGGCGAGCTGACGCTCTGTGCCATTGCCATCAGCGGCAACAGCAAAGCAGAAAGGAATAGACTTATCTTTTTCATATTGTTCACTATTTAATTTGGTTTAATCAGTTATTTTCTTCCGCTTTGCAAAATCATCTCCTTCACGTTGGCGTTGAACTCGTCAGATGCCATCAGTTGCTCGATGGTCATGTGCATGCGATAGCGCCAATAGTGACGTGGGTTGGCGGGGATGTTGATGCGCTCGGCGTTGGCATCGGGCAGACGGAGTTTCTCGTCCATGGAAAGCCAGTCTTGCAGCGAGAGCAGGCAGAGCATGGAAGGACATGTGAGATGGCGCATCACAATCTCCTTGGCAAGCCATCCGGGCAGCGGATGAGGAGCGGCTCCACCGCGGTGGAGCATAGTGTTGAAGTAGGACTGTGTCTGCTCGTAGTCCTCATCCCACCACTGGCGAAGTGTTGACATGTCGTGTGTGGAAATGGTGCATACAGAACGGTAAGGGTTGCGCGACAGATGACCGAAGCGCACCTTGTCGTCTTTTGGCATCGACTGAATTTCGAGGCTCAGTATGCGCAGTTGGTTCATAACCCATGGCACGCAATCGGGCACCATGCCGAGGTCTTCGGCACATACCAGCATTCGTGTCGCCTCGGTGAGTCGAGGCAGTTTCTTCATTGCCTCATAATACCAGAACTGGTTGTTGCGACGATAGAAGTAGTCGTTGTAGAGGCGGTTGAAGAGATATTTGTCGGAGTCGTGGAGCGACTCGTAGATGAAGTCGTGCTGGACGCCGATGCGCGGATGGAATTTCTTTGAGTCCTTGCGGTCGCGGACAAAGAGCACGCAGCTGATCATTGCATAGAGGGCGTCGCGCAAATCTTCATTCTTCATTCTACATTCTTCACTCTTCATTTCCTTATACCACGCCTCCACTTTGCGCTGGGTATCGAACTCAGGTTTCATCTGATAGCGCTCGTCGTCGAGGCGGTCAAGGAATTGCTCCTTCACCATTGCGGCTTTCTCGCCGAACATGCGGTCGAGAGTCCAGTCGGTTATGAAAGGTCGTGTGTAGCGATCCTCGTTGAAGCGGATTCCGTAGCTCTCAATCTCCTCAACTGTCATGCCGAGCGAGGGTGAGAACTGTCCGAGCAGTCCGTGGACAGCGTCGATAGGTATCTCCCATATGCGGAAGAAGCCAAGCACGTGGTCGATGCGGTAAGCGTCGAAATACTGTGCCATCTTTGTGAACCGTCGCACCCACCACGAGCATCCGTCGCTTATCATCTCATCCCAGTTATAGGTTGGGAATCCCCAGTTCTGTCCGTTCACGGAGAAAGCGTCAGGTGGAGCACCTGCCTGTCCGTTGAGGTTGAAGTAGCGTGGTTCTACCCAAGCCTCCACACCGTCGCGGCTGATGCCGATAGGTATGTCGCCCTTGAGGATGACGTGCTTTTCGCGCGCATGGTCGTGAGCTGCACGCATCTGAGTGTCGAGCACATACTGCACATAGTACCAGAACGCCACCTTTTTATACATCGCAGTGCTTGCCTTTGCCATTGCCTCACGCTCCTTGTCGGGCAGTGAATGATGGTCAGGCCACTGGCTGAATGTTGCCGTTCCGTAGAGGTCGCGGTAGTAGCAGAAGGCGGCATAAGGCACGAGCCACTCCTTGTTGTTGCTGAAGAAAGCCTTGAAGTCGGCCTTCTTCCCAAGGGTTGACTCTTCCTGTGCATATAGTTCGCGCAGGTAGTCCATCTTGGCGTTGTTCACTCGTTCGTAGTCAATCTGTGGCAGGGCGTTAAGCTCTTTCTGCAAGGCGGCGTAATGGTCGCGGCGCGCCTTGTCCTTCAGTTCCGGCAGCTGGCGCAAGTCGGCATACTGAGGATGCAGCGCGTAGATGCTGATGCTGTTATACGGGTAAGAGTCGGTCCAGGTGTGTGTGATGTTCGTATCGTTGATTGGAAGTATCTGAAGGATGCGTTGTCCCGTCATCGCCACCCAGTCGACCATCATCTTCAAGTCGCCGAAGTCACCGACTCCGAAACTGCCTTCCGAACGCAGCGAGAACACTGGCACCACAACTCCCGCCGCCTTCACGGGATAGATGGAGAAGAAAGCCAGTCCGAGCTCATAAACCACCACGTCGCCGTTGTTCATCTTCGGCAGTTCTATGCGTCGGTTGTTGCTGTTCTCCCATAGAGGAGTATAGTCCGTTTCCTCGTCGAGTGCTACAAACTTCAGTTCGATAGTGTCAGCCGTAACGTTGGTTACGTCAATGTCAGCCACCCACTCGTTAGGTTGTTGTTCGGTCATAGGGTGAGCCTTCAGCGCCTCCCATCCTCCCAGTTCCTTTATATTGCCCATTATGGCAAGCCTCTCGTTGCCCCTAAGCTGCGGTGCACGCACCTTGACCTTTACGGTCTTTGAGTATTCCACAGCCTTGGCTTCAGCCTTTTTCCTTGCTGCAAGACATTCGGTTATGGCAGAGCTGTACATATATGAGTCCTCGGGATTGTCAATCCAGTTGTCGTAGATGGTGTAGCTAACACCCTTCACGGCTGTCAATGTCAGCCTGTGAGACTCCACTGCCCATTCCTTTCTCACCTCGACACCGTTTTTCATCACGCTGTAGAAATAGTTGACAACAGCTCCTGGCTTTGCCATGCTGTTTACACTGCAACTCCACTCGCTGCCGTTGAGTGTTGTCATTTTGAACTGCTCCTTTGCCGTGGCATTATTGTCAGGCACGATATTGAGCACCAATTCTTCGCCGAAAACCGTGCGATAAGAGATGTTAAATAGTAATGTCATAGATGTGATTTTAAGTTTTCTGCCCAAAATTACATATATTTTTCCACTTGGGCAGATTTATTAATTATTAATTCCAATTTTGCCTATGCAAACGATTGCACAATTACATTCTCGCCAGCGTCTTGTCCTTGACGAAGAACACGCAGATAGCTCCTATTAAGAGGGCAATGCCAGCCACAACCATCATGTTATACTGGAAGCTGCCTACAGCAGAGAGTATTGCGCCTCCAGTGGCTGCTGCCACAATCTGAGGGATGCAGATGGTGCCGTTGAACAAGCCGAGATAGACTCCCATGTGACCGTAACCTTCAAGGGCGTTGGTGACGATGGCAAACGGCATGGCGAGCATCGCCGCCCATGCACAACCTATGAGCAAGTAAGGCACGAAGAGCACATACTGGTTGTCGATGAACGGTACGGAAATGAATCCGACGGCTCCGATGACAAGGCTTATGGAGTAAGCCAGCTTGCGGTCGGGAATCATTGGAAGCACAATCGCCCATACGACACTGCCTATGGCCTGGACTGCAAACAGCACTCCCACCCAGTTGCCTGCAGCCTGATAGCCTGAAGTAGTCGGGTCGGTGGTATGCCAGCATGTCTCGGCAATGGCACCATTGGTATAAGTCCACATATACATGAACGCCGCCCAGCAGAAGAACTGCACCAGTCCGACAGTCCAGAAAGCCTTTGGAGCGTTCTGCAGCAACTTCAGGACGTTCACCTTCTCCTCGTTGAGGTTGGTCTTCAGTCCGTGATATTCCGCATACTCGGCAGGCGGCATCTCCTTCACCTTCAGCGTTGTGTAGATGACACAGAGGATGAGTATGGCAGCACCGATGTAGAACGAATAAATCACCGTGTCAGGCACTACTCCCTTTGGCGCGAGGTTGCTGATGCCAAGCACCGTGAAGAGGAACGGGAACACGTAGCCCACCAGCGAACCGGCGTTGCAGAGGAAGCTCTGGATGGAATAGGCGAGAGCCTTCTGCTTCTCGTTGACCATGTCGCCCACGAGCATCTTGAAAGGCTGCATAGCCATGTTGATGCTCGTGTCGAGGAACATCAGGGCACAGAGGCCGAACACCATTGCCGTGCTCACCGCCATGCCAAACGAACCGGAGTTGGGCAGCAGGCACATCACGAGCACTGCCACAGCCGCACCTAAAAATAAATAAGGTATACGACGGCCGAAGCGGCACCACGTCTTGTCGCTCAATGTTCCGATGACAGGCTGTACGATTATACCCATCAGTGGCGGAAGAATCCAGAAATAGCTCAGCTGGTGAGGGTCGGCTCCCAGCGTCGCAAAGATTCTCGAGATGTTTGCGCTTTGGAGTGCGTAAGCAATCTGCACTCCAAAGAATCCGAAGCTGATGTTCCACAACTTCATAAACGATAAATCAGGTCTTTGTTTCATATTCTTTGTTGTTTATTTTTACTTGTCTCTGTATTATTGCACTACTGCCGAAAAAATGTTTTCCAGTTAGGGATTTTTTGTTTCCCAGTCAGACAACAATTTTTCCCTCGTTGTCCCACGTATCACGAGCCTTGTCTTCACCACCCTTCTTTCCACCTTGTTTGTAGGGATTTTTCCTTCCACCTTATTGATAAGAATGTCAACAGCCTCCTCTCCCACCCTTCGGCCGCGTTGCTCAACGGTGGTGAGCATCGGGTCGCAGGCTATCGCCCTTTGTCCGTTGGTGAATCCGCAGATGCTGATGTCATCAGGCACCTTGAATCCCATGCGCTTGGCGGCATACATGATGCCGATGGCAGTGTCGTCGTTCACGGCGAAGAACCCGTCGGGCCTGTTTTCTGACCGCAGCAGCTCAGGAGTGACAATCTCAGCGTCGGGTCGGTTGTCGCAGAAGCGCGTCAGGGCGCTTTCCACTGTCATGCCATGCTTAAGCAGCGCGTCCTTGTAGCCGTTATATCTGTTCTTCGAAATCTCAAGTGTCATGGGCGAGCCAAAGAAAGCGATGCGCTTGCAGCCGGTCTCGATGAGATATTCCACTGCCGTGAAAGCGCCCTTGTAGTCGTCAACCACCACTCGGCTTGCATCCACTCCTGTGCATATGCGGTCGTAGAACACCAGTGGCACGCCGCTGTCGATGAGTCGGTTGAAATGCTCGTAGTTCTTTGTGTCCTTAGCCTGCGAGACGATGATGCCGCACACCTTGTTTTCGTAGAACGACTGGCATATTTTCACCTCTTTCTCATATTTCTCGTCGCTCACAGCCACCATGACCCGATAGCCATGCTCACTTGCCATCTCCTCTATTCCAGCAAGAATCGATGAGAAATAATAGTGTACGATCTCAGGCAGTATCACGCCGATGATTTTCGGCTGCATCACCTTGCTGTTTCTCAACGACTCGGCAATGGTGTTAGGACAGAAGTTATGCTCTCTGGCATACTCCTGTATCGCCTTTCGTCGTGCTTCGCTGATGCGGGGCGAATCCTTCAAGGCTCTCGACACCGTAGCAACGGAAGTACCGAAATGCTCGGCGATGTCCTTCATTGTCAGTTGTGTAAACTCCTTCATTTTAGGTTGCGATTATTTGACGGTGCAAAGATATTCATTTATCCGCAACGTTGTTACTATACATTATTTATTTGTTCACTTTTGTACGTGCAATCGTTTGCGCATGCAAATATAGTGATTTATATCAAAAAAAAGAACATCGTTGGAAAGAAAAAACTAATTTTGCACCGTGAAACTTAAACTGCTATTGAGTAAGCAACAAAAATTCTAAAAAAACGACATTACATAACTAAGAAATAACAATTATTAAAACATGTATGATGAAGCAGGTAAAATTTAGAATTCCGCTTAGAATGATGGCCGTTATTTTCGGTCTCGTTCTGTCTATCGGAGCCTTTGCGCAGATTACAGTCAACGGACATGTAAAGGACGCCACAGGCGAGCCGATCATCGGTGCAACCATTCGAGTTGCAGGTCAGGATGGAGGTACTGTCTCCGATTTCGACGGTAACTTCACAATCAAGGCTCCACAGGGAGCTACTCTCAACGTTACTTACATTGGCTATCAGCCCGCCAACGTCAAGGCCGCTCCAAACGTGGTCGTAACTCTTCAGGACGATGCCAAGGTGCTCGAGAACATTGTTGTAATCGGTTATGGCGTTGCAAGAAAAACTGACTTGACAGGTTCTGTCATTGCCATCAAACCAGACGAGAAGAACCATGGCATGGTGACCACAGCCCAGGACATGCTCCAGGGTAAGGTAGCTGGTGTTAACATCAACTCTTCAACAGGTGAGCCTGGTGGTGGAGCCCAGATCCGTATTCGTGGAGGCGCTTCTCTTAATGCAAGCAACGACCCTCTCATCGTGATTGACGGTATGCAGATGACAAACGCCCAGAAAGGTGTAGGCAATCCTTTGGCTCTTGTCAATCCTAATGATATCGAGAGTTTCACCGTGCTGAAGGACGCGTCTGCAACAGCTATTTATGGTAGCCGTGGTTCTAATGGTGTAATTATCATAACCACAAAGAAAGGACGTCGCAACCAGTCTCCTAAAGTATCTTATAATGGAAATGTGTCAGTTAGTGCCGTAGCAAAGAAACTTGACGTTATGAACGCTAACGAATATGTGTCATTCATCAAAGACTACTATGGTGAAGGTTCTTCTGCATGGAACAATCTTGGCTGGAAGCAGTTCAACGAAGACGGCACTCCTAATGTCGCTGCAGGAACATACGATACCGACTGGCAAGACGAAATCTTCCGTGCAGGAATAAGCCACGACCACAATGTCAGTGTAGCTGGTGGATTGGGCAATACAAAATGGGCAATGCCTTATCGTGTAAGTGCAGGTTACACAAATCAGCAGGGTATCCTCAAGGGGTCCGACTACAGCCGTTTCACAGCAGGCTTTACTGCCAACCCTTCTCTGTTTGACGACCATCTGAATATGAATGTCAATGCGAAGTATTCTTATTCAAAGACTACCCCCGGCGATAAGGACGCAATTGGCCATGCAAACCGAATGGACCCGACCCGTCCTGTGACAAGCACTGATGAGAAATATAAGAACTGGGGAGGCTATTGGCAGTGGACAAAGGCTGTGTCGGAATACGACCCTACGTTCCCATACGCTCGTAATGACGATGCTCCAATGAACCCGGTGGAGCGCGTCGAGAATTATACATTTAATAGAGACGCTCATGTAATGCTCGGTAATTTCGAGGCAGACTATAAGATACATGGTTTCGAAGACCTGCATTTGCACATGAACTTGGCAGGACAGTATTCTTACGGTGCTGAACACACCAACAACCTTCCAAAGTCAACCTACGGCTTCTATTATGGAGGCATTGGAGAAAACCAGGAAAAGAGATACAGTGTCCAGGCTACTGCTTACGCCCAATATATGAAGGATTTCAACAAAGACCACCATTTCGACATCATGGCAGGTTATGAGTATAGCCGCATGAAGTATTGGGGTGACCTTTGGGACAAGAGCTACTATCCAAATACTTTCGAAGGAACTGACGATGACGGTAATCCTCTGGCTGGTACCATAAAGAACAACACGTCCAGAATCTGGAAAGGACAGGTGATACTTGTCAGCTGGCTTGGACGTATGAACTATTCGTTCCTTGACCGCTACCTTCTCACTGTAACAGCTCGTTACGACGGTTCAAGCCGTTTCGCTGACGGACATCGCTGGGGCTTCTTCCCATCTGCGGCATTCGCGTGGAAAATCAATTCTGAACCATTCTTGAAGGACGTGAAGAGCATCAGTGACTTGAAACTGCGCCTCAGTTGGGGTCAGACGGGTCAGCAGGATACTGGAAGGGAGTATTACACTCCTGTATATGTACATGGTAGCAACAACCACTGGACTTATCCGATTGGACCTGATAACGATGGTACATTGTGGAGCCCGGAGGCTTATAACGAAAACTTGACATGGGAAACCACAACTACTTATAACATCGGTCTTGACTTGGGATTGTGGAACCAGCGCCTCACAATGTCTCTTGATCTCTACAAGCGTAAGACTACAGACTTGCTATGCCAACCTACTATTCCTGCTGGTATGAACTTCGACAACACCATGATGCTTAATGCTGGTGAAGTGGACAATACGGGTTTCGAATTCTCGATTAACGGAAAAATTATCCAGACAAACGACTGGTTCTTTGAAATGGGTCTTAACGCAGCCTACAACAAGAACAAGGTTTCTGAACTCTATGGCGGACGCGACAAGATTGAAGCCGGATTGCAGGTTGGTCAGAACATGAGCCTTACTTATCACAAGGTAGGTGAACCAGCCAACTCATTCTTCGTTTACCAGCAGGTTTACGATGCCAACGGTCGCCCAATCATGGGATGCTATGTTGACCGCAATGCCGATGGCCTTATCGACGACAACGACCGCTACTTCTACAAGAACATCGCAGCTCCTTGGACAGGAGGCTTCAACCTCAAGCTTGGCTACAAGAACTTCGACCTCGGAACAAACTTCCGCGCAAGCTTCGGCAACTATGTATTTAACGACATCGTTCAGGGCAAGATGAACACAGCGGTTCTCTATAATGGTTCAAAGGGCTACTACGAAAACAGCACCATGGATATTGTAAAGAACGGATGGACTTCTTACAACTATCCTCTTTCTGACTATTTCGTGCAGAACGCGTCGTTCCTGAAGTGTGACAACATCACACTGGGCTACTCTTTCGAGAATCTCTTCAAGTGTGCAAAGTATGAGGGCATCTCAGGTCGTGTGTATGCTTCTTGCACCAACGTGTTTACAATCACTAATTACGACGGTATCGACCCTGAACAGCCATCTGGACTTGAGGGCAGCGTATATCCTCGTTGCCGCACATTCCTGTTCGGTCTTAACCTCAATTTCTAACATAACAAAATAACAAAGGATTAAGTCATGAAAATAAAGAATATAAAACTGATGGCTCCTGCCGTTGCCATGATGTTCTCAGCTTGCCTTACTTCTTGTATGGCTGACCTTGACAAAGGCAACATTGATCCCAATGCCGACAGTACACCGAACATCATGGGCTTGTACTCCAAGTGCTACGCAAGCTTCATCATGGAAGGTACAGACGGAAATGCCGACTTCACTATCGACAATGCGGGTAAGTCAACGCTTATACGTAATGTATATAACTTCAATGAAGTGTCAACCGACGAAGCTATCTGCTGGTGGTCTGACGGTGGCATCGCTGAAGAGGTTAGTCTGAACAAAGTATCTCCAAGTAATTCAACCTTGCGCTACCTCTACTACCGCCTTGCTTGCAACATTGCTTTCTGCAACAACTTCCTGCAGGTTGCGGAAGACAAGACTATGCTTGCTGAAGTACGTTTTATCAGAGCATATTACTACTTCCTTGAGCTTGACTTCTTTGGAGACCCGACGCTTACAACTACCATCTCAGGTGAAACGCCAAAACAAGCTCATGCCTATCATAAGGACTTTGAGGAAGGAAAGTCATATACTCGTGCAGAACTCTTGAAGATGGGGCGTGAACACATGTTCAACTGGTTGGTTGATGAGCTTAAGGCTGCTGAGACAGACATGATCGACCCGAAGGCAAAGAGCGACAGCGATCCTAATTACGGACGTGCCGACAAAGCGGCTGCATGGCAGCTTCTCGCACGACTTTATCTGAATGCAGGAACTTATCTCAATGGCGACGGTCAGAACAATCCTTACTGGAAAGAGGCCAAGGAATATGCAGAAAAAGTAATCAACTCTGGATATTCTCTCTTTACGGAAGATAAAATGTCGGCTGATGCCAAGAGTCGTGGCTACAAACCTTACGACCTGCTCTTCATGGGCGACAATGGCTCGAATGGCGCAAGCTGTGAGGCAGTCTTGCCTCTTAAACAAGACGGTATCACTACTTATGGTTGGGGTGGCACAATGTTCTTGGTAGCAGCTCTTTGGGATCCGACTATGAAGTCTGTTACAGATCTTTCTCCTGGTACTACAGCCAATAACTGGGCAGGTATGCGCCTGCGTCCAGCTTTCATTGAAAAGTTTGTTGACAATGCCGCTTCACTTGTAGGAAAAAGTGCAAAGGACATTCGTTCTCTCGGTATCGATGACCGTTTGCTCATTTGTGGTATGCCAAATGACGATGGAGATCGTTCTGCAAGTTTGGGAAACAACTCTAAGTTTATTCAGGGACTTCCTTCCGTAAAGTGGAACAACAACTACTCAAATGGTGGAACTCCACACGATGTTTACAATCTTGATACCGACTACTTCCTCTTCCGTGTTGCAGAAGCTTACCTCATTGCTGCCGAGGCAGACATGCACCTCAACGGCGAAGGCTCGGCAACAGCCAAGAAGTATCTCGATGCCATCCGCAGCCGCGCTAATGCAGCAGCCAAGACATCCTATACTCTTGATGATGTCCTCGACGAGCGTGCACGTGAGCTTTACACCGAAGGCCACCGTCGTACCGACCTTATCCGCTTCAACCAGTTTGGCGGCAACAAGGCAACCTATTCATGGGAAGGAAAGGGAGGCACTATGCAGAATGGTGTTTTAGCCAAAGGCGGTCGTTTCGAAGAGTTCAGAAATGTCTATCCTCTTCCTGCGAGCGAGGTGCAGGCAAACAGAAACCTCACTCAGATTGATGGATATAACGAGACCGAATAACATAATGTTTAACGGATAATACAAATACGCAATATGAATAAAACATTATTGCTTGGCACAATGCTTGTGGGCATTGCCAGCTTTTTCACTGCGTGTGAGGATGACAGAGACGCTAATCCCACGCTTATACAGCCAACGAGTTTGGCACTTAACACTCCAGCGTATGTTAATCAGACTATCAGTCTGGAGAACACGGCTTCGCTGAGCTTGACATGGTCGCAGCCGCAGTTCACTGCTGAGAATGCGCCTATCAACGCTACATACGAGATTCAAGTCTCGCCTACAAACACGTTCACGACATCAGTCGCTGAGGCTAATGCTGACGAGAGCGGTGAGACGTTGGCAGACTATGACGTCATGCCAAACACATTCCAGAAATGTTCTGGTACTATGGTTGGTGCTGACATCAACACCTCATTGCTGAAAATTTGCAAGTGGACTGCAGAAGACACTCCAAATGAAACATCAATATTCGTAAGAGTACTTGGTTATGTGCTGGAAGGTACTAAGAAACTGAATTCTGTTGCATCTAATGTAGTGGAACTGAAAGTAACTCCTTACTATCGCAACCTTAAGAATGCTGATCCTATCATGTGGTATCTGCTTGGTAACAACATTGGAGACGGCATCTGGAGCACAAGCAACGACAAGATTGGCGTCAGCACAATGCCAATGTTCCTGATTCCTGGATTCAAGTATGACAGTTCAACAGGTGAGGGCGACATCCAGTACATCAACTATTTCAACACTGACGGATTCAAGATCAATCCTTCCAACCTTAGCGATTGGGATCATGGATTCATGAGCGGTGGTGAAGCAAATACTGCCGTAAACCGTGCCGGAGGTAGTGATGGTGGTAACATTTGGATTGAGCCTGCTGGTTACTACAAGATTGTAATCAACACCAAAGACCTTACTTGTACCATCACTCCTTACGAGGCTACTCCGAAGGTATATGACATGATTTGCATCACCGGTTCGTTCTGCGAATGGTCTGATGTCAACATGACACCTGCAAACAAGTCTGGAGAAAACCACGTTTGGGCTTACGAACTTACCGTTCCAGAAGGTTCAATAGAGCAGATTAAGTTCAAGATTCCTGGTTCTTGGGATACCAACTGGGGATTTGGTACTACCGACGGCGAAGTTAACGTTTGCGGAAAGGGCACGTCAGGTGGTAAGAACATTGGTGTGGCTGAAGGAACATGGATAATAATGTTCAACGACATGACAGGTGAGTTCAGCATTATCAAGAAACAAGAGTGATAAACATTTTATATTAATTTGAGTATGACAAAGAAAATATTATATAGTATCGCCATAATTGCAGGACTCGTGTCCTGCAAGGGCGACTACGACGATTGGACAACTCCGCAAAGCAATGCTGCAAATGAGGCTGCCGACAAGTTTAACCTGCAAATTGTCCAGACCTTGTATTCTATTGACTTCGCGGGGGATAATGGTGACAACGTTCAGATTTTCACGTCAAACCTTCAAGAAGGTGTTGCCGTTACCGATGGTTTTGACATAACACTTTCAGACAATGGTGAAAATCCAGTCCAGATTCAGGCGTCTGCTGATGGAAAAGTGTCAACTTCTGATTTTGAGAAAGCTGTTGTTAAAATATTCGGCAATAAACCGCTAGAACGTGAATTGGAAGCTGAGATTCATGCATATATTGCAGTTACTACAGCCGACGGTGTAGTCAATGTTGACAAGACCTATATTCCTATTGTATTAACTGCGAAACCCTCCGCACCATTCATCTCTACGGGTTATTACCTCATTGGTGACATGACCAACAAATGGGATTCAAGTGCGATGATTAAGTTTAGTCATTCAGGCAAGGATGTATATGACGACCCTGTCTTCACCGTGCTGTTTGAAACTAAGGCTAATGACCAATACTGGAAGATTATTCCGCAGAGCAATATCGATGCTGGTGATGTATGGTCAGAGCCTGAAAACGGAACAGGTGTCCTCGGTGTTGCCGTTGATGGTGACGTAAGCGAATCTGGCCTGTTGACAACAATCTCTCCAAAGGCTGGAAAGATATCTGAGCCCGCGATGTATAAGATGACCATTAATATGATGGATTACACCTATTCCATTGAGCGTGTTGTTCCTCAATTCTATCTTATAGGTGAGGTAAATGGTTGGAATAGTGGTGAGAAAAACTCCATATTCACTCCTCACAGCAACACTGTATATAGCTTCACGACAAAGTGGGCTGGAGCTTGGGACCTTAAGTTCTGGGGCGTAGCAGACTACGGAAATTGGAACAATAATTCCGCTTATGGATGTCCTGTTGACGGTGATAATTCTCCAAGTGGTACTTTAATACAAGCAGGTTGTGGTGCTATCGCTGCACCCTCTGCAGAGTATTACACCTTCACTATTGACCTCTCTACGATGTCATACACTTGGACAAAGCTTGATGAGCAGAATCCTACTGAGTATGAAGCGATTGGTATAATTGGTGATTTCAACAGTTGGGCAAAAGACTTTGATTTGAAGCAGGTAGCTCCGCATAACTGGTATGGTGTTACTACCGTAACAGATGGTGGACTCAAGTTCCGTGCTAATCACGGCTGGGATATCAACTGGGGCGCAGAACTATCGGTAACAGAAGCCGACTATTTTGCAAAAGGTGTAGCAAACGGCTCCAATATTTATGTTCCCGCTGGTACTTATGCATTCTATTTGAATGATATCACTGGTGACTTCGCTATAGTTGAGCAGAAATAATCTTTCCCCCTCATCAATAATCTATAATGATTTTCCTCTCGAGAGGTGGCGGCAGCAATGTCACCACCTTTTTTGGTGAATAATCCCCCGAAATGTTTGGAGGTTTCGATATTTCTTTGTATATTTGCGGCGTGAAACAATCGATGGTTATGTATAGTAGTCGTGATATAATAGAATTTATCATTGTGATAGTAGGCGAGTTCGCCAAACGTCATGGGATGTCGGATACTTTAGCTTTCCGATACCTTGATAAATATGCAGCAATATCTTATCTTAAAAACAATTATGGGATAGCACATACACTACCATTCAACGATGTTGTTGATTCATTATCCATTTATTGTAAAACGAGAGGAGGTAATGTATAATGAAACTATATCATGGCTCTTATGTTGACATAAAAGAGATTGATTTCTCCATGTCATTCCCCAATAAGGATTTTGGGAAGGGATTCTATTTAAGTGACAATTACGAGCAGGCACATCAAATAGCACAATTTAAATCAGAAACTTTGAATGTTCAACCTGTGGTTAATGTTTATGAGTTTGATGAAGAGATAATGTTTCAGCCGGAACTATTGAATATCAAAATCTTCAAAGAGTATTCTGAGGATTGGGCTGATTTTGTCTTAAGGAACAGGACATCAAATAATGGTGAGTCAATTCATGACTTTGATATCGTCTATGGTCCTATTGCAAACGACAGAGTAGGACTTCAGATAAGAAAACTTATGGAGCATGACATCACTTTTGAACGTTTTATTGAGAATTTGAAGTATATGAAAGGTATAACTTTCCAATACTTCTTTGGTACTAAGAAATCCTTAAATTATTTGCACAAGATATGAGCGATTTTGATTATATGGTGGAGTGCAATGCCCGTGACATCGCATTGATGTTGATGGACGATAAAGGCATAAGTGTAGAAGAGGCTTTAAGACTTTTATATGCTTCAAAAACTTATGAAAATTTGAAAAGGAAAGATACAGGACTATATTTTCAAAGCCCTGGATATGTCTATGAATATCTTAGACGCGAATTGAACCTATGACAAGGTGGCGGCAGCAATGTCGCCACCTTTTTTCGTTAATAATCCCCCGAATGTTTGGAGGTTTCAATAATTCTTCGTATATTAGCGGCGTGAAATCAGTTTTAGTTACAATTATTATTGGCTTATGACTACAATATCATTAACATACAATGAAAAGAATAAATTAGAAACGCCAATGAATTGATTGGGCTATCGAAATGAAAAAAAACAGCCATCGAAGATACGATTACCGAGACAATGAAGAGAAGCACGAGATAATTGTTCCACGTCTCCTCATAACGTTCTTCTGCTGTTGTCATTGTTACCTTTTTAAAACGCGGCAAAGGTAAACAATTTATTTGGACGCTGCAATACACCATCGTGGAGACGCTTACATGATTTTGTAATCCCCAATCAGTTGCAAACTGAATAGGGCAATCAGTTGCAAACTGAATAGGGCAATCAGTTGCAAACTGAATAGGGCAATCAGTTGAGAACTGAATAGGGCAATCAGTTGCAAACTGAATAGGGCAATCAGTTGAGAACCGAATAGAGCAATCAGATGTGAATTGTGTAGAGTGAATGTAGAGTTGAAAGGCACTCTACACTTACCAACTACCTGATTGACAATGTGTTATAACGAAATAATATAGAGTGTAAAGTGCCAGCGAAGCAGGCTTATACAAAGCGACACGAGATGTCTTATGCCAACAATCCAAACGTCTCCGACAAGACTGTCACAGTTATGACAGGCGACTATCTTAACTTGACAGTGGGGCATGGGATTACTTATGCCTCTTTATACATGTAGTTGAACTATTTTGGTTGACTACTTATATCATATTGAATCAAGTGTCTCTTGTCCGTGAAAACATAAAAGCATCGTTTTCATTTTTTTTTCACTAATTTATTTTGTAATGTCTGCGAAATAGTGTACCTTTGCAGAATAGAATAGAATATGAAAACAAGAGATTTCTTTGGCAAACTGACCAGCCGCTATCTTTTGGGCAACCTCCTGGCAATGGCATTAGTGGTTGTGGGGTTGTGTCTCGGCGTGAAATATGGACTTGAGGTCTATACTCATCACGGTGAGGGAATAGCCGTGCCCGACATCAAGGGCATGCGCATGAAGGAAGCGGCTTACCTGCTTGAGCAAAAGGGGTTGCGGATAATTGTAAGCGACTCGGGCTTCAACCGCCGTCTGCCAGCAGACTGCATTCTTGCCCAAAGTCCCGGCAAGGGCACTAACGTAAAGGCGGGCCACACCATTTACGTGACTGTCAATTCCCCTTCGTCGCCGTCGTTTACCATCCCCGACGTTATTGACAACAGCAGCGCCCGTGAAGCTACGGCAAAGCTGACCGCCATGGGGTTCAAACTGCTGTCGCCAAAATATGTTGACGGGGAGAAGGACTGGGTGTATGGCATCATCTGCCGAGGCAGGCGTCTTGCCACTGGCGACCGCATACCCATCGACTATCCGCTGACGCTGATAGTTGGCGACGGAAGGTATGCTGACGGCTTTGCTGACATTGACTCCCCCGACCCGGAATATGAAAGCATCGGTGAAAGCGAGGACATTGACGAGTTTGAGGAAGTGACTGAACCTCCTGTAGAGGAAGCCACTGAACCTGAACCATGAAAAACAGTGACGAGAAAACGGATATGACAGAACAAGACTACGACATAGACAAGAGCTTTGCCGACGACGAGATGGAAGAAAGCCAGCAACTCTACGAGCACTTCCGCTTCGAGGTTGACCGCGGCCAGGTACCAGTACGCATCGACAAGTTCATGTTTGAAAAGCTGCAGCACTCCAGCCGCAACCGAATACAGAAGGCGGCGGAGGCGGGGTTCGTCCACGTCAACGACAAGCCCGTGAAGAGCAACTATAAGGTCAGGCCAGGCGACGTGGTGACGCTGATGCTCGACCGCCCTCATTACGACACGACGATTGAGCCGGAAGACATTCCGCTTGACGTGGTGTATGAGGACGACCAGCTGATGGTGATCAACAAACCGGCAGGGCTTGTGGTCCATCCCGGTTGCGGCAATTTCCACGGCACATTGGTCAACGCCATTGCCTGGCACTTGAGAAATCTCGAGTCGTATGACCCTAACGACCCGCAGGTAGGACTGGTCCATCGCATCGACAAGGACACCAGCGGCCTTCTTGTGGTGGCAAAGACTCCTGAAGCCAAGACATCGCTCGGCGTGCAGTTCTTCAACAAGACCACCCACCGCAGCTACAACGCTCTCGTGTGGGGCAACTTCGTGGAGGACTCAGGCACCATCGAGGGTAACATTGGCCGCGACCCGAAGGACAGGCTACGCATGGCGGTGTTCCCTCCCGACTCGGAGATTGGCAAGCCAGCCGTGACCCACTATCGCGTTATGGAGCGCTTCGGCTATGTCACCCTCGTGGAGTGTATCCTCGAGACAGGCCGCACCCATCAGATACGTGCCCACATGAAGCACATCGGTCACCCCTTGTTCAGCGACGAGCGCTATGGCGGCACCGAGATTCTGCGCGGAGAACGGACAGGCAGCTACCGCCAGTTTGTCATCAACGGTTTCAAGCAGTGCCCACGACAGGCATTACACGCCAAGACCCTGGGCTTCGTGCATCCCGCTACTAAACAACAGATGGACTTCACCTCCGAACTGCCCGACGACCTCCAAGGGCTGATTGAGAAATGGAGAAGGTATCGAATTTTGAATTAGACACAATATATAAACAATGGAACAACAAAGAAGAAAGATAGCCATCGTATGCGGTGGCGACTCATCGGAGCACGACGTTTCGCTCCGTTCTGCCCAAGGGCTTTATTCCTTTTTCGACAAGGAGAAGTACGACGTGTTTATTGTCGACATGAAAGGGCTCGACTGGAACGTGGACCTTGGCGACGGCTCTACATCCAAGATAGACCTCAACGACTTCTCGTTCAAGAAGGACGGTCACAAACTGTACTTTGACTATGCTTACATCACCATCCATGGCACTCCTGGCGAGAACGGCAAGCTCCAGGGGTATTTCGACCTGATTGGGCTGCCTTATTCGACAAGCGGCGTGCTCGTGGAAGCCATGACGTTTGACAAGTTCGTGCTCAACCAGTATCTCCGCGGCTACGGAGTGTCGGTGGCAGACAGCCTGCTCATCAGGAAGGGTTACGAAGAAGTGGTGAGCGACGACGAGGTGGAAAAACGCATCGGAATGCCGTGCTTCGTAAAGCCTGCTGCCGACGGCAGCAGCTTCGGTGTGACGAAAGTGAAGAACAAGGACCAGCTTGCCCCTGCCATCCGCAAGGCTATGCTTGAAAGCAGCGACGTGATGGTGGAGTCATTCCTCGAAGGCACTGAGATTTCCATCGGGTGCTATAAGACGAAGGAGAAGTCGGTGGTGCTTCCAGCTACCGAGGTGGTCACCAGCAACGAGTTCTTCGACTATGACGCAAAATACAACGGCCAGGTGAAGGAAATCACTCCTGCCCGCATCAGCGACGACACCGCACGACGTGTCGCCGAACTGACCAGCAGCATCTACGACATTCTTCATTGCAACGGAATAATACGCATCGACTACATCATTGGCAAGGGAATAGGCAAAGACGGCAAGGAAGTTGACAAAATCAGCATGCTTGAGGTGAACACCACTCCCGGAATGACTGCCACCAGTTTCATACCACAACAAGTGAAGGCGGCAGGACTTAAGATGAGCGACGTACTCACTGACATCGTGGAGAACCAGTTTTAGGATTATTACTATGGGAGACTTTGACAACATTAGGGCTTTCGGGCCAGAGGACTTGCCGGCGGCTTACGGGCGACTGACGGCTGACCCACAGTTTAAGCAAGTGGTGGGGAAAGTGTTTCCGCAAGTGCCTTTCGAGGCTTTGGCGGCAAAACTGACGCAATGCAAGACGAATCTTGACTTCCAGCTTGCTTTTTGCTATCCATTCCTAAAGGACTTGCTGAAAAAGGCAAGTACCGGCTGCGACATGGACATCAGCAACATCGACAACAACCGACGATACACCTTCGTCAGCAACCACCGCGACATCGTTCTTGACTCGGCACTGCTCGACGTGATGCTCATCGAGTCAGGATTCAAGACGACATGCGAGATTGCCATTGGCGACAACCTCCTTGCTGCACCATGGATAAAGGACTTGGTGAGGGTGAACAAGTCGTTCATAGTGTTAAGAAGCGCCGGCATCAGGGACATGTTGGTCAACAGCAAGCGCATGTCGGAATACATGCATCTGGTGGTCAGCCAAAAGAACGACAACATCTGGATAGCCCAACGAGAGGGAAGGGCAAAGGACAGCGACGACCGCACCCAAGAGTCGATACTGAAGATGATGGCGATGGGAGGCGATGGCTCCATCGTGGAACGACTGAAGCAACTTCACATCGTACCGCTTGCCATCAGCTACGAGTACGACCCCTGCGACTTCCTCAAGGCAGTAGAGTTCCAGTTGAAACGTGACATCGAAGGCTGGAAAAAGACAAAACAGGACGACGTGCTCAGCATGCAGACAGGAATCATGGGCTACAAGGGCGCCATACACTACCATTGCGCACCTGCCATCGACGACTTCCTCGACAGCATTCCTTCCGACACTCCTAAAGGAGACATCTTCAGAATCATTGCCGAACACATCGACAAGGGCATACACTCCAACTACCGCCTCTACACGAGCAACCTTGTTGCACTTGACCTTCTCGAAGGCACTTCGCACGGCGGCTACGGGGAAGCGGAGAAAACGGCATTCGAGGACTACCTCTCCCGCCAGCTGCAGAAGGCGGAGGCAATGCTCTCGAAAGCTGGAGTGACTCCCGACAAGGAATACCTTCGCGAGCGCATACTCACAATGTATGCCAATCCCGCACGCAACAAGTTCAACACCCGGAACACGTAACTACATACAGATGCGCCACCTTATTATATATACATTAACAGCCCTGCTGCTCCTCTCCTGCGAGCAGGACACTTACGACAAGGGCGACGGAACTTACTCCGACATGACAGCCGACTTCGTGGAAGCGCATGCCAACAGAGAGAAGAATATCGACTATGTCATCACCGACAACGGCGACTCTCTCACCTTGGACGTCCCTTGCGAAGCATCGTGGGCGAGCACCGCCGACAGCACTTATCGGGCAATAATGTATTATAATAAGGTGGATGCCAACACCGTAAAGGCACTCAGCATCTCAAAGATGAACCTCATGTCGGTCACGCCACGCGACTCGATAAAGACAATGAAGACCGACCCGATAGGCCTTGAGTCGTCATGGATAAGCAAAAGCAAACACTTCATCACTTTTGCCATTACACTAAAGGTCGGTATAGCCAATGCCAACTCAGAGAAACACAGAATAACACTCATTCCCGACTCAGTTACCTTGGACAAAAGCGGCGACAAGGGAACCTTGCACATGACTTTCTTCCACGACAAAGGCGACATCCCGGAATACTACACAGAGAAGTTCTACTTCTCACTGCCCACAAGCGTTCTTAGTGGCTTTGGCTGTGACAGCGCAGCCATAAGGGTCAACACCACTGCCAACGGCAACAAGACACTTACATTCCCTATAAGGTGACAAGAAACATTTTTATCAAATAACATCACACAATCTTTAATCAAAAATTAATATCATGTACAACAATTTTCAAAAACATCTGTCTAATGAACTCGCCTCAATAAAGGAGGCTGGTCTTTACAAAAACGAACGACTCATCTGCTCACCACAAAGTGCAGAAATTACAGTTGACGGAAAAACAGTGTTGAACTTCTGCGCCAACAACTACCTTGGATTGGCAAACCATCCCGCTCTAATTGAAGCTGCGAAAAAGGCAATGGACGAAAGAGGCTACGGAATGTCGTCGGTGAGGTTCATATGCGGCACACAAGACCGACACAAGGATCTGGAAAAAGCCATCGCCGACTTCTTCGGCACTGAGGACACTATACTCTATGCCGCCTGCTTCGACGCTAACGGCGGTGTGTTTGAGCCACTTCTCGGACCCGACGACGCCATCATTTCCGACGCTCTCAACCACGCCTCCATCATCGACGGCGTGAGACTTTGCAAGGCACAACGTTTCAGATATGCCAATGCCGACATGGCAGACCTTGAAGAGCAACTGAAAGCTGCACAGAAATGCCGTTTCCGCATCATCGTCACCGACGGAGTCTTTTCAATGGACGGCAACGTATGCCCTCTCGACAAGATATATGAACTCGCCAACAAATACGACGCAATGGTAATGGTCGATGAATCACACTCGGCAGGTGTGGTAGGAAAGACAGGACGCGGCGTTACCGAACTCCACGACCTGCGCGGAAAGGTGGAGATTATCACCGGTACGCTTGGCAAGGCCTTCGGAGGTGCAGTAGGCGGATTCACCACTGGCAGGAAGGAAATAATAGACATGCTACGCCAGGGTTCCCGCCCTTACCTCTTCTCCAACTCCCTGCCTCCAATGGTGGTTGCTGCCGGCATAAAGATGTTCCAGATGATGAGCGAGACCAACGAACTGCAGGACAAGCTTCACGCCAACACCGACTACTTCCGCGAAAGGATGCTGGCAGCCGGATTCGACATAAAGCCCACGCAGTCTGCCATCTGCGCCGTGATGCTCTACGACGCCAAGCTATCGCAAGTGATGGCGGCACGCCTTCAGGAAGAAGGCATCTACGTCACTGGCTTCTTCTATCCCGTAGTGCCAAAAGACCAGGCACGCATCCGCGTGCAGATTTCAGCTGCACACGAGCGCGAACATCTCGACAAGTGCATTGCGGCATTCACAAAAATCGGAAAGGAATTGGGAGTAATAAAATAATTCGATATTCATGAAAGCATTAGTAAAGAAAGAGGCAAAGAAGGGCATCTGGATGGAAGATGTACCAGTACCGGAAGTAGGTGTGAACGATGTTCTCATCAAAATAAAGAAAACCGCGATATGCGGCACCGACCTCCACATATACAAGTGGGACGAATGGAGCCAGAAAACTGTAAAGACTCCTATGACCATCGGACACGAATATGTGGGTGTCGTGGCTGAAGTGGGACCAGGAGTTCAGAACATTAAGGTGGGCGACCGAGTGACAGGCGAAGGGCACATAGCGTGCGGACACTGCCGCAACTGCCGTCGTGGCAAGCTGCATATCTGCGAGAACAGCATCAGCGTCGGCGTGAACCGCGACGGTGCATTTGCAGAATACCTTTGCATACCCGAATCAAACGTAGTAAAACTCGACAACCGCATCAGTGATGACCTGGCAGCGATTATGGACCCATTCGGCAACGCCACACACACAGCCCTTGCCTTCCCTCTCCTCGGAGAAGACGTGCTCATCACCGGTGCCGGACTCATCGGCACTATGGCAACTGCCATAGCACGCTTTGCTGGAGCGAAGAACGTCATCGTCACCGACCTCAACGACTACCGCCTTGACATAGCCAGGAAGATGGGTGCCACCTATACCGTCAACGCCGCAAAGGGCGAGACTGTTGAGGGAGCAATGAAAGACCTCGGCATCTCTGGTTTCGATGTCGGTCTGGAAATGTCAGGCTCTCCTGTTGCCTTCCGCGACATGGTAGCCCACATGTACAACGGTTCGCACATTGCACAGTTAGGCATCCTCCCGCCAACCACTACCGTTGACTGGAGCGAGATAATATTCAAGGCTCTCACCATCAAGGGCATATACGGGCGTCAGATGTGGGAGACGTGGTACAAGATGGAGCAGATGCTCATCTCCGGTCTCGACCTTACTCCTGTCATCACTCACCACTACCCTATCGACGAGTTCCAAAAAGGCTTTGACGTGATGGAGTCTGGAATGTGCGGTAAAGTAATACTCAACTGGGAAGAATAAAAAATGAAGAATGAAGAGTGAAGAATATTCGTCACTCTTCATTCTTCATTTAATCACAGATTAGGTTCTCACCTGTCATGTCGGCAGGTTGCTCAAGACCCATGATGTGCAGGATAGAAGGAGCAACGTCGGCAAGACGACCATTCTTCACTGTCGCCGAATTGTTGTCGGTAACATAGATGAAAGGTACCGGGTTGAGAGAGTGGGCGGTGTTAGGAGTGCCGTCCTCGTTGATGGCATTGTCGGCATTGCCATGGTCGGCAATGATTATTGCCTCGTAGTCGTTTGCCTTTGCTGCCTCAATCACCTCGCGCACACAGTTGTCAACAGCGTGTACCGCCTTGGCAATGGCATTATATACACCAGTGTGACCCACCATGTCACCATTTGCGAAGTTCACCACGATGAAGTCATACTCCTGGGTGTTGATGGCACCAACAAGTTTGTCTTTCACCTCGTATGCCGACATCTCCGGCTTCAAATCGTAAGTGGCTACCTTTGGAGAAGGAACGAGAATGCGGTCCTCTCCATCGTAAGGAGCCTCACGACCGCCATTGAAGAAGAATGTCACGTGAGCATACTTCTCTGTCTCTGCTGTGTGAAGCTGCTTCTTGCCCTGAGCACTCAGATACTCGCCAAGGGTGTTGCCAACGTTCTCCTTCGGGAAGAGGATGTGAACGCCCTGGAATGACGCGTCATATGGAGTCATGCAGTAGTACTGCAGTCCTGGTATTGTCTTCATGCCTTCCTCCGGCATGTCCTGCTGGGTGAGCACCTGTGTGAGCTCCTTCGCACGGTCGTTGCGGAAGTTGATGAAAATAACCACGTCGCCCTCTTGGATGGTTCCGTCAACCTTGGCATTGTTGATAGGCTTGATGAACTCGTCGGTAACGCCTTCCTCGTAGCTTTCCTCCATAGCCTTCACCATGCACTCGGCCTGCTTTCCCTTGCCCTCGACGAGTAGGTCGTAAGCCTCTTTCACACGGTTCCAACGCTTGTCGCGGTCCATGGCATAGAAACGTCCTACGATAGAAGCGATGTGCGCGTCATTGTTCTTGCAGACCTCAGAAAGCTGCTTGATGAATCCCACACCGCTCTTCGGGTCGGTGTCGCGGCCGTCCATGAAACAGTGAACGAAAGTCTGTGTCAAGCCATACTCCTTGCCAATTTCCACGAGCTTGAACAGGTGGTCGAGCGATGAGTGTACACCACCGTCAGAGGTAAGTCCCATGAGGTGGAGGCGCTTGCCTGTCTCCTTGGCATAACCATAGGCAGCCTTTATTTCCGGATTCTCCATGATAGAGCCGTCCTTGCATGCACGGTTGATTTTCACCAGGTCTTGGTAAACCACTCGTCCTGCTCCAATGTTAAGATGTCCTACTTCAGAGTTACCCATCTGTCCGTCAGGCAGACCTACGTTTTCTCCCGAAGCCTGAAGCTCGGAGTGTGCACTGACAGCTGTAAGATAGTCGAGATAAGGAGTTGGCGTGTTATAGATTACGTCACCCTTTCCATGTTTTCCGATTCCCCATCCGTCGAGAATCATGAGTAATGCTTTCTTTGCCATAATATACTTATATGATTATTAATATTCTTATTTCGCGTGCAAAGGTAAGAAAAAAAATATATAATAAGGTATTAAGAGACGCGATTTTTTATGATTTTAATAAAAAAAAGCACACGATATTATTACTAATTCAAATATTTTGTTTACTTTTGCAAATTGTAAAGTAGAGTTTGCAAAATATGTTCAAACAAATGTGAAACAAATTTCAGAACTACATAAAAAACATACTATGGATTTAGTACAAAAAATCATCGAACGCGCTAAAAGCAACAAGCAGCGCATCGTACTCCCCGAAGCCACCGAGGAGCGCAC
>JALFCG010000018.1 GCA_022771265.1 Prevotella sp. | reverse complement strand
CAAGGGCAGCATCAATGCCGCATGGGACGCCATCGGTGACGTCATCAAGGCATGGGCAACCGAGGGACACTCCGTCGCCATACCGGGACTGGGATCCATGCGATTCGGACTTCGCGCCACTTCGGTGACCGACGTCAACCTTGTGGGCGCAAACCTCATCACCTCCCGACGAGTGATTTTCACCCCTAACACCGACATCAAGGACGAACTCGCCCGCACCTCGGTGAACATCACCTGCTACGACCGCAACGGAGAAGTGGTGAAGCGGGTGACCTCGAGCGACGACGGCATGGTGGACGACCCTGAAAACCCTGTCTATCTCCTCACCCTCATGGCTAACGACGACTCGATGGGCACCGTGAGCGGCGGCGGCTCCTACGCTCCCGACACCGAAGTGCAGCTGAAGGCTGAGCCAAAGTCTGGCTACGAGTTCGTGAAGTGGAGCGACGGCGACACCAACGCTACCCGCACCTACGTGACCACCTCGGAGCCTACGACCCTCACCGCTGAGTTCAAGCAGTCAGGCAGCGGCAACACTGACGAAGGAGGCCAGGGCGACATCGGGGAGTAGAAAATGAAGATTGAACTTTCCCACCCTTTAGAATAGCATTACAATATGGTATTATCAGAGTACCTCCACTGCATGACAGTAATTTGGCTCTCCCCCTAAGATAGGGGGAGTCCCCCAAAGGGGGGAGGGAGTATGAAAAACGTCAGCACTATCTCGCTTGACAAATGCTTTTGCAGGAAGGCTCGTGCTGGAAGCTTCTGCTGGAAGGTCATACGCCCCCGTCACTTCGTGACACCCCCTCTATCTTAGAGGGGGAACAAGTTACTCAACTGCATGGAATAGCATTACAATATGGTATTATCATAGCACCTCCACTGCATAACAGTAATTTGGCTCTCCCCCTAAGATAGGGGGAGTCCCCCAAAGGGGGGAGGGAGTATGAAAACGTCAGCACTATCTCGCTTGACAAATGCTTTTGCAGGAAGCTCGTGCTGGAAGCTTCTGCTGGAAGGTCATACGCCCCCGTCACTTCGTGACACCCCCTCTATCTTAGAGGGGGAACAAGTTACTCAACTGCATGGAAAGGGGTGGAAAAGTTCAGTAAAATAAATTACGAATCATATAATTATAAAAAAAATGTCAATCAAAAAAATGTTCATCTGCATGGCCGCAATGGTATTGTCGGCCACTGCGCAAGCGAAAGGAGTAAATGAAAACGGAAATTGGGTTGCCACATGGGCTACAGCAACCGAGTACACAGGAAAAGGCGACATGCCTAAAAGCGGGACACTCGACGGGAAGTCAATACGACAGATTGTCCATGTCTCGATAGGAGGAAAGACCTTGAGGCTCCACCTGTCAAACGAGTACAGCAAGGAGCCCGTGGAGATAAAGTCGGTGTTCATTGCTGACATAGTGGAATCGGAAGACATCAAAGTCGCCGACATCGGCATCGACATCCAACCCAAGACGGCCCGCTACCTCAAGTTCAACGGCAAGCGGAACCTCACCATCGCGGCTGGCGAGACTGCCGTCAGCGACCCTGTCGCCTACGACCTTAAGCCACTGCAGAGACTCGCCATCACCATCAGCTACGGAAAAACGCCGGTCAACGCGACCAGCCACCGCGGTTCACGCACCACGTCGTACATCATCAACGGCGAGGCAAAGCCGAAGACCACCTTTGCCAACATCGAGCGTGAGGACCATTGGTACAACATAGCCACCATCGACGTCATTGCCAACGACTGCAGCGCAATAGCCTGCATCGGCAACTCCATCACCGACGGACGCGGCACTACCACCAACCTCCAAAACCGTTGGACCGACTTCTTCGCCGAGGCTCTTCAGGCCAGCGAGACCACAAGCAACCTCGCCGTGCTTAACCTCGGCATAGGAGGCAACAGCGTGTTCTACGGCGGACTGAGCGACCCTGCGGTAAAACGTTTCGACCGCGACTGTCTGGAGCAGGCTGGAGTGAAGACTATAGTGGTGTATGAAGGCATCAACGACCTTGGAGGGACCAACAACGACGCCGAGGCACGTGCAGCAAAGATTATCGAGTGCTACAAGGAGTTCATCAGAAAGGCTCATCAAAGGGGAATGAAAATCTACGGAGCCACAATAGCCCCTTACTTCGGCAGTTTCTACGACAACGGCGACTTCTTCCGCGAGGCGGCACGACAGACGATAAACAAGTGGATTCGCGAAAGCGGGCAGTTTGACGGAGTGATTGACTTCGACAGCGTGCTGCGCGACCCCGCCAATCCGTCGAAGATGAACCCCGCCTACCATTGCGGCGACTGGCTTCACCCCAATCCCGCAGGCTTCGAGGCGATGGGTAAGTTCGCAGCCAAAATATTTACAAAATAACCATGAACTATCAACAAGTCATCAACGGCATTCACGAGCAGGTACAACCCCTGCTCGGCCTTGGCAGGCAGGCTTCCTACATTCCTGCCCTTGCCGAGGTCAATCCCGACCAAATAGGGATGACGCTGGAGACGCTCGACGGCAGACGCTACTCCGTCGGCGACTCCAACGTGAAATTTTCCATACAAAGTATCTCTAAAGTATTTTCACTCGCCATGGCATTCTCGCTCGAAGGCGACGAGATATGGAAGAGAACGGGAAGGGAACCGTCAGGAGCCTCGTTCAACTCCCTCGTGCAGCTTGAACTGGAATTCGGCAAGCCACGCAATCCCTTCATCAACGCGGGAGCCATCGTGATTGCCGACATCCTCCTGTCACGCCTCGCCAACCCTGAGGAAGACTTTCTGCGGTTTGTCCGCACCTTGGCAGACGACCCAGCAATCGACTTCAACCTTGAGGTGGCACAGTCGGAACGACAGTGTGGCTACATCAACGCGGCAATAGCAAATGTATTAAAATTTCACAACAACCTCATTGGCGACATCGAACAGGTACTGCAGTTTTATTACAGGATGTGCAGCATCGAGATGACCTGTTGCCAACTGGCACAGGCGTTCCTTCCCTTTGCCGACCATCGCCATGAGTTCAATTATGAGGGTGTCCATCTGACCACCTCACAAGTGAAACGCATGAATGCCATCATGCAGACATGCGGCTTCTACGACGAGGCTGGCGACTTCTCCTTCCTCGTCGGGCTGCCTGGAAAAAGTGGTGTGGGAGGAGGCATAGCGGCAGTGTGTCCGGGCAGCTATGCCGTGGCTGTGTGGAGTCCGCGCCTTAACGCCAAAGGCAATTCCGTAGCTGGAATGAAAATGCTCGAACTCCTCACAACCATGACCGAGGAGTCGGTGTTCTGAAGACAACCTAACCCCCTACGGCATAACTTACATTGCAAAAGCATTAAAACCGCCATCAACGACAGCTACCGTTCCCGTCACGAACTTGGCGGCATCAGACATAAGGTAGTGGATGGTGCCGCAAAGCTCCTCGGGATCGCCCATGCGGCCGAACGGAGTCTGGCGAATAACGTCCTGTCCACGCTGCGTGAACGTTCCGTCAGGATTGGTCAGCAGCGAGCGGTTCTGCTCGGTGATGAAAAAGCCCGGGGCAATGGCATTCACACGTATGCCCTCGCCAAACTTCTTGGCACATTCAGTAGCCATGAACGCAGTGAAATTGCTGATGCCTGCCTTGGCAGCCGCATAGCCGCAGACGCGGGTCATGGGGCGGAATGCCGCCATCGACGAGAAGTTGATAATCGAGCCCTTGCCCTGTGCTACCATAGGCTTCAGGAACACCTGGGTGGGAATCACTGTGCCAGTGAGGTTGAGGTTCAGCACCGTCTGGAATTGCGAAGCCTCCAGGTCGAAGAAGTTCTGGTCGGGGGCAATGGTAGCGCCCTTCATGTTGCCTCCGGCAGCATTGAGCAGAGTGTCGATGCGACCATATTTCCCAACGATGTAGTCGCAGTTCTGCTGCACCACCTCTTGGTTCATCACGTCGGTCTTGAGGAACTCACACTCTCCACCAGCCGCCTTGATGTCAGCAACAATCTCCCGTCCCATGTCTTCCTTACGTCCGAGGATTATCACTTTAGCTCCATTGACAGCCAAATATTTTGCAATTGTACGGCCCAGCACTCCTGTGCCGCCGGTAATGGCCACAACGTAGCCCTTGATATCAAACAGATTATTCATTCTTATAAGTTTTATTAGTTTTTTCACCCTTTATTTTAATCAAAGAACCCCGGTTGCTTGTAGTCTATGCCCAACTCGCGGTCAACGGTGGCGAGGATGCCCTGCACCTGTCCGAGAGCGAACATTCTGCCGAGGAACGAATAGCCCGCGTTGTAGCCACGCGACTCGTCGCCCAGCATCGTCATGCCATGGTCAACACGCATCGGCAAGCTCGGGTTCTCCTTTTCGAATATGCGGCACAGCTCGATGATGTCGGCACGACCGCCAAGGTGTGAAGCCTCGGTGAAGTCGCCGTTGGGGAAGATGTGGCAGGATCGGAGATGAACAAAGTGGGTGCGGCTCGCATACTTGCGGGCAAGGGCGACAACGTCGTTCTGGATGCCGGCACTGAGCGAACCTGCACAGAACGAGAGGCCATTGTGAGGATTGTCAACGGCATTGAGGAACCATTCGATGTCCTCGTCGCTGTTCACGATACGCGGCAAGCCAAGCACAGGGATTGGAGGGTCGTCGGGATGCACACACATGTTTATTCCCGTTTCCTCACACACTGGCATTATCGCCTCAAGGAAATATTTCATGTTCTCGCGCAGCTTGTCCTTGTCGATACCCTTGTAGAGGTCGAGAAACTGTCGGAACAGCTCAATGGGATGCTCGTCGTCCTCATGGAAATTGCCGCTTACGAAGCCCTGGGTCTTTATCACGATGTTCTCCACGAGCTTGTGGTCCTTCTCCGGAGTCATGGTCTTTGCCAGTTCGTCAGCCTCGGCAAGCACATCGCGTCCCGGGAAGCGGTTGAATGCAGCCCATTCCTCCCTTGCGCCCTCGCGCTTTAGGATGTAGATGTCGAAATAGGCAAACTCCGCGTAAGAGAAATAAAGGTTTGACGATCCGTTGGGATTCTCGTGCAGCAGGTCGGTACGCGCCCAGTCGAGCACTGGCATGAAGTTATAGCAGATGCACTTCACGCCTTCGGCGGCGAGGTTTCTCATCGAAGTCTTATACACCTCAATCTGCTCATCACGGTCCGGACCGCCATATTTTATGGTTTCCACCACTGGCAGGCTCTCCACCACCGACCATCTCATGCCGTATGACTCGATATATTCCCTCAGGTCACGTATTTTTTCACGTGTCCACACCTCTCCGAGTGGCACATCGTGCAACGCCGTGACGATGCCTTCCACCCCGATTTGTTTAAGCATGGCAAGAGTGATTTTGTCGTTCTTGCCAAACCATCTCCAAGTTCTTTCCATATATTGTCGTTTTTTTATAATAATTCCTGTTTGCAAAGGTACTGTTTTTTTCCTTTCTCCACTACTTTTTCATTCAAAAAATGAAGCAGAAAAACAAAAATCAAGGTATTTTGAAACAAATCTTCATCATCTGGCACAAAAAAACGACCATTTCATCTCCTTCTAACACAAACTTTCCCATGCAAATCACACTCATTTCCGCATAAAAAAGCCAAAAAGGGTTCGTATAACCGACACGATTGCCTATAAACGCGAACTTGATTCCGGCATAAACTATTACAAGTTGTGGCTGATGCTCAAACGCATGTTTGTCAACGACCGTGCCCAAATCGTGATGCATTCCTTGGAAGAATGCGCGATTTCGGACTCTTGCATCAGCGTCCGAAGCCTCGTCACACGACAAATTCCAATCATCGTTTCCGCAAGCACAAGAACCTGATTTAGAGCTTTGTACCGACTTATCTTCATCTTGTAACCGATGCCTATTCCCGCAAGATAATAGGCTGGTGCCTGTCCCAAACCCTTGAGGCAGAGCATACTGTCTCAGCTCTGGAAATGGCGATATCGTAAAGACAAAATCAACCAAACTGCGCAATGAAAAACATCCGGTTACCTCGGTTACCTCGGTTACCCGCTATGTTTCTGTATATAGGGATAGTAGATTAATAATATATATATTATTAATCTACTATATATATCCAACCCTAAAAAAACAAAAACACGTGGGGTAACCGCGGTAACCGGGGTAACCGGGTAACCACACACAAAATCAACCCTCGCGATGCAAAAATTTTTTCCTCCCGATGCAGCAAAACCACAGCCACCGGTTACCGCGGTTACCTCGGTTACCTCACGTGTTTTTATTTTGCGCAATGCCCGTTCAAGGGATATGTACTGCCCCCATTTTAGCTTGCCCATCCAAAATCCCGGACAGCCTTGCTCACTAT
>JALFCG010000182.1 GCA_022771265.1 Prevotella sp. | reverse complement strand
GGTGTAGGCTAATCTTTCTTCTTAGTCAAGACTACATTGTAGCCAAGCTTCTTAAGCTCACCTTTCAGGTATTCCTTGCGTTGCTTCTCTTTCTTCTCAGGCACATAACTGTCCCCAAGCTCCTTGTATCTTCCGCCTGTTGACAACACATAGTGTATGCACTTGAGAAGGGAGTGCCCAACGGCAATCAACGCCTTTTTGTTGCCCTTGCGTGGGGCAAGTCGGTTGAAGCGTTCCATGAAGAACGTCCCTTTTGTTCGTGAGGCAGCCCATGCGGCTTCAACGAGTGTAGCCCTTACATGCTTGTCTCCGTGGCTCGTCCTTCCGCTCTTCTTCTTGCCGGCACTTTCGTTGTTGCCTGGACACATTCCTGCCCAGGAACAAAGATGCGCCGCAGTAGGAAAGTTGCCCATGTCAAGACCAATCTCGGCTATCAGTTCCTCGCAGGTGCGATTTTGCACTCCGGGTATCTCGCTCAGCCTTGCAATGACATCTTCGTAGGGAGAGAGGATTTCCTTGATATGCCTGTCCATTTCTGCAATCTCCTCCGTGAGCCGTCTGTTGCATGAACGTATCTTCTGAAGCATGTATATCTTGTGGCTGTTCATATAACCCGTGCAGGCCTCGAGCATTTCCTCTGCAGAATGATGACAACGCTTGTGGCGCACGGCCTCTATGTCAGCCAACGTAAGGGTCCTGCCATCGCAAAGCATTTCTATCAGTTTGGTCGCAGTTGAGCCGCTCGTGTCGCTCAGAACGCTGGACAACTTGACATTGCCGTCCTCAAGCGTACGGATGATGCGGTTCTTGTTGGCCGACACCGTTTCTATCAGCTTGCGGCGGTAACGAGTAAGATCCCTAAGCTCGCGCTGCTCACGAGGGGGAATAAAACTGGGCTTGAGCAATCCTGCCATTAGCAACTGGCATATCCACTCACTGTCGTTCTTGTCTGTCTTGTGTCCCGGAACATTCTTGATGTGACGGGCATTGACAATCCAGATGTTGCGGATGTAATCCTCGAACACGTTGTATATCGGTTTCCAATACACTCCAGTGCTCTCCATCGCAACGTGAGTGATTCCTAATGATACCAACCATTCTCTCAATTGTGTCAAAGAGCTCGTGAAGGTGTCAAAAGACTTGGTCTCCTTACAGATTCCTTCGCCTTGGACCGTCGCTACCACCACCTTCTTGTGGATGTCCATACCGCAACCGCGCGATACAACCTGATCGAAATGAATCCCTGCCATAATCGTCATTATTAGTGATATGCTAAGGTATACTAATAAGACGTGCGACAGAACATTTTCATTTACTTTGGCGACTTCTAAATTGTCATGAGGGTTTCATATGTCGTAATGTTATTTGAGAATGTTCCAAGAACAGCAATGGAGTCCTCCTTCTTGTTTGAGAGCTTCAAGTGCGTATATAGGGATTATATTTTCCTTTGGGTACTCTAGGAAACGAAGTTCAAACTGGCGGCGAACCGTCGTGTCTTCTATACAGTCGGCATTCTTTGATAGTGCAGGCATGAAGATATAGTCCTTTGTGCGGATATAGTTGATGTAAGCCCATTGGAATCGTTCACGACATTTGGCTCCACCTGAAGGCATCCAGAAATTGTGCATTTTGTTGAAATGAGCCTTCAACATAGATTGACACTGTTTCATGTATTTGGGGTCAGGATATTTTGTAAAAAGGAGGTCACCATCAGACATGTATCTTACAACTCCATCAGAATGACCATATATGCCTTCTTCATCATCCCAAGGAATGAGGAAAACTTCACAGCCGAACAGACGAGTCAATTCCGCAAGAAGTTTGCTTGCTGAATAGTGAGGATTAGCCTGAATTACTTTGTCAACCATTATAATAGCATTATCACACTTGATTACGTTTCCACCATCAACAATTATGTCTGTATCTATCACTTCCGCTTTATCACCTAAGATTTCGCGAGCAATATCAGCAGCGTTTTCTGTCCGCGAATCTCTATACTTTGGATTAAGAAGATAGTCAGGAAGATATTTGAATGCCACAAACTTGTCTGGAGCAACCTGTATTGGCATATAATCACGCGCCCACATATCTTTTGCACCTTGGAAAAACTCTATCGGATAGCCCTTTGCTTTCAAGGTTGATATTGAACGATACAAATCTGGACACACTTGCTCAAGCATGTGAGAAAAGTAAATTGTATTTGTAAGCTGGTCAGTAATCATGATTATTCTGTTTTAATTAATTATCTTATTTAGCAGAGTCCTGTCTGAGTTGCCACAAGAATGCCCCATAATCAGCACTTGGAATGGGGCTGCCATCAGGAAGTCAAGCATCTTATGGTAATTCTTTGGTTCCAGATACTTCACAGACTTGACGTTCTTCAACAACTCATTGTCTATAGAGTCTACAAGCAAGTGCAATATTACGAATAATTTTTGTAGAACTCTTTCACTGGCGTTGAGAATTTGAGTTTTTCTCTTGGTCTTCTATTGATTTTCTTTTGGATTTTGGTAATATGTGTGTCTGTAATGGTGTTGATGTTAGTGCCTTTTGGTATATACTGTCTTATGAGTTTATTTGTGTTTTCGACGGCTCCTTTTTGCCCTGAGGAGTATGAATCCGTGAAATAGACGGGCACTCCCCCAAGGTGTTTGCTGATCCATTCATGCTCGGCAAACTCGCTCCCGTTGTCGGTTGTTATGGTCAGTAGTTTATCTCCTTTATATGGCAGAAGCAGCCTCCACACGGTTTTGGCCAACGGCATGGCTTTCTTTCCATATTTGAGCTTTGACATGAGCAGGAAGTTGGTGCTTCTCTCTATCATAGTCAGTATGGCGTGATTGTCCTTGTCCACGATGAGGTCCATTCCCCAGCCTTCAAAGCGTTTGCCGTCAGCTTCTGCCGGCCGTTCATGGATGCTGACGCGGTTGCGTATGTTGGTAGCCTTCGTTTCTTTTCTTTTCCTGGCTTTTCGTGTATATTTGCATAACTCGGGCGGCGGCTCGGCAGCAAAATGCCAAAACGGCGTCTTGCCTTTCTGCTACTCTCACCTTGCACCGACTTTTATCTTGTGGCGGCAGTTTCGTGCCAGTTCTCCCGTCTCATCATTACGTATGAACTTGTAGATGGTTTCGTGGGATATGCGTATGCCTTCCTTTGCCAATACGCCGGCTATCTGTTTGGGTAACCACTGTTCGTCCTTGATCAGCTGCTCTACCCGCCAACGCAATTCGGGTTTGACGGCGCGATTACCCGGAGCGAGACATTTCTTACTTTTGGCGCACTCGTCTGCCTGTATCCAAACGTATTTGCCGTTCTTGGTTGAATTACGCTTGATTTCGCGGCTGACAGTTGATTCTGATACTTCTATTGCCTGAGCAATGGCTTTGTTTGTCTCGTGCTTTTGTATTCCCAGATAGATTGCGTATCTTTGCTCATGGGTTAGATGTTTGTACATATGCAATACAAAATTAACTAATCCTTTGGGGAGGCAGTGGCTTCCCCTTTATTTTTTTGTATTGCCTGTAAACTCTATCGCATTTCGTCCCCTCCCTCGCCTTCTCCGCTACGCTCCGAAGGCGAGGGAGGGGACGAAAAACTGCACTTCTATCTTGAACGTATAGATGAAACACTTGGTTTATATAAGTCTGAACTTGGTTATACGGATGAGGATTTTATGCACGTAATGAAAATAAATACTTCTGATTATAACTCTTGGTTTATCAAGAAGCTCAAAATGTTTGTTCTATTAAACATTTTTGTTTATCTTTGTATCCAATAATATACAATTATGGGAAAGAACACATTCGGTAAAACGATGCCAAGGGCATTAAGCCAAAACCTGAAGATTATGGGCGAGCAAATTATGTTGGCCCGCAAGCGTAGGCATTTGTCTATGCAAGACATTGCAGACAGGGCAACGGTGACACGACTGACAGTCTCAAAGGTGGAACATGGTGACCCAACGGTTTCTATGGGCATCTATGCGCGTGTACTCTTTGCTCTTAATCTGGAAAACGACATCACCTTGCTTGCTGCTGATGATGCTCTTGGCAGACAACTTCAGGATGCAGAATTACTCAGAAAATGAAAAGGATTACAGTTTACGCAGATTTTGACTTCCTAACCTCTACCGAAGAGATTGGAACATTAGGCTACGAACACGTTCGCGGCAAGAACCATTTTGTCTTTGAGTATTCACGCCAGTGGCTGAAACAGCATGGCGGCATTCTGTTGAGCGGTGACCTAATAAACGTTCCTTCGTTGCAGCATCCTCGTGGTAATGATAATGTATTCGGCTTCGTCAAGGATTCCTTCCCCGATCGCTGGGGGCGTTTGTTGCTTGACCGCAGAGAGCGACTGACTGCCCAACAGGAAGGTCGGCCGAAACTATGGTCAGTCGGGCTGCTGGCCGTCATGGGCCTGCCATGCGCATGGGGTTAGTTGCAAATGGCTGAACACGGCCTTGAACGACGAGGCTTCGGGCGAGCAGGCATAGATGCCAAAACGTATGCGGGCGCCTCCGTGGTGCAGGTGGCAGATGCGCATCTGCGAGAAGCAGACGCCGTCATCGGAACACTCTATACAATAGTCGTCTTGACGGCGTGAGAGCCTGTACCACATAGTCCGTACCGTGGCAGGGATGGCCGTCGTGGCCCAGTCGGAATAGCCATCGTTGGTTACGACACTGCCCAGGTGCTGGTAGGTGTCGTTCTCATACTCCACACTCGCCTTGAGCCAGTTGTCGCTATCGAGATAGACGACGATGCCGCACTGGTCAAACCGGTGGTGGCTCTCCGTGAAGTCCGTCTTGACGATGAAACTGAAGTATTTCTCTTCGGTCTCCATCTGAAATACCGGGGCGTTGTCGTTGCGAAAATGGTAGTAGGTGCGTTGCCACAGGTCGGTATGAGGCCTGGTCACCACCTCTATGGTGCCAGCCTTGATGGTGCAGCGCTCGGGTTGACGGGTCCACACGAAGGACTCCAGGCGGAGCCGACCGCTGCCGTTCTCTTCAGGACCAGGCACGCATGTCATGGGCGTGCCCTCGGTGGTGGTTTCGTTCATTTTATAAAGGGCGTTGTGGGTGAAACATTGGTAACGGGGTAAAACCTGGTGTGGTTGGGGGTCGCTGTCCCCCCTCTCCCAAGAGACGACAGTAGGCCCCTCCCACCCTATTCCAGGACGACCGGACTGGGGCCGGGCAGATGCATACCGTAAATGCGGAGGCGGTGCGTGCGGGCATAGTCCAGAATGCGACAGCGCGACTGGCGTGCGGCCTCGGCATCCATGTCGTAGGCGGCGTTATACTCGGGGTGGACCAGTTGGAGCGCACCGCCATGGACCAGGTCGCCTACCACCAGGATGCTGTCTTTCTGAAACACCGTATGGCCGGGGGTATGGCCGTAGGCTTCGATGGTCACGATGCCGCCATCGAGTGTATCGCCAGCCTCAAAGAGGTGCAGGTGGTCTCGATAGGCCTCGAGCACACTTTTGGCCCGACGGCTGGCATCGTCCGTCATCGCCTGCCATGCCTCGGCCTCCACACGGTTGACGTAGAGGGTGGCATTGGGGAAAACACGTTGGCCGTCTTTCAGCAGTCCGCCGATATGGTCGGGGTGCAGGTGCGTGAGATATATCAGTCGGAGCGTCTCGGGGGCGATGCCCATGTCGGCCAGACGGGCACCCAACTGACTAAAAGGCGCACCAAGACCCGTGTCCAGGAGGATGTTGGTCTCGCCAACCTGAAGCAGGAAGCAACTCATGCTTGTCGGCACACCCTCTTGCAGGCCGAGGGCGTTCCACAGCGAGTCGGGGACACCGGGGAACAGACTGTGGGGATGCAGCGATGACCCGGTTTGTCGGCTATCCATGTGATGGTGGCCGGTTCTGTCAGGGCGGCGGCCTTTTCGCCCTTCTGTGCACAGGAAGCCAGCATGGCCAGACATGCCGCGCAGGTAAGCAAGATTTTTTTCATGATGTTCGTGGTGTGGATATGTATGCGGCGTATGGGGTTTGTATGGGGCGGTTGAACGTTCGCCCGCGGCCTCAACCGATGTGGCAAAGTTACAGACTTTTTTCGTTTCGCCACTCGTCACGGGTTTCCTCTTATTCGATTTTGGTTGGGATGTCGAGGAACTATGTCGAGGAACTATGTCGAGGAACTCAACAAGAAATACTCCTACAAGCAAATCTTCAGAATGCTCTCAAAATACAAGAAGGTGAGAATCGATAAAGATGCTCCGTGGGAAGATGTCACCAAACTCAAGTACATTGAGGAACTTACCAAGACTCTTGATGCATAGGGTTTAAAATACGGGATTCTTTAGAAAATTATAGCCGCGTATAAGGGGACAGATATAGTGGTTTATCTTTAAAAAATCATTAATTATAGGAAATAAAACAAGAATTGCCACTGAGTTTATCTTTTATAATGGATAAAATAGTAGATTTGCAACAAATAACCATTATAATAAATGATATGCATATACATGTAAGGCAGCAATATCTGGACCAAATCGAAAGATATCTTAGCAAGGATTTTATAATTGTGCTTGTCGGACAGAGACGTGTAGGTAAAAGTTATACGTTGAAGATGGTTCGCCAGTTAAAGGAGCAGGAAACGAACAACAACATTATTTATGTCGATAAGGAAAAACAAGAATTTGACCATATTAAAACCTATCAGGATTTAAATGAGTATATCAACAGCAGATATATAAAAGGTAAGAAGAATTACATTCTAATAGATGAAATACAGGACATCGAACAGTTCGAACGAACTGTAAGAAGCTATTGCACGGAGCCTGATGCGGAAGTGATTATAACTGGTTCTAACGCCAAGATGCTAAGTGGAGACCTTAGTACGCTTATTGGCGGACGATACAAGGAAATACATATTCAAGCATTGAGTTACAAGGAGTTCCTTCAGTTTCATGCTATACCTGATAGTGGCGATTCATTGGCTAAGTATATCCAATACGGAGGGTTGCCTGGTTTGGTTAAAATGGGATTGGATGAAGATGATGCACGAGAATATCAAAAGGATATTTATAATACTGTCCTTTTGAAAGACGTAATCATGAGAAACAAGATCCGTAATGTGGTGTTCCTTGAAAATCTGGTTCATTTTCTGGCGGACAACATTGGCAAGATAATCTCAGCCAATAGTATTGCCAAGTATATGAAGTCGCAAGGCCAGCAAGTAACAGCTACTACTATTGTGGAATATGCGAAGAACTTGTCGGAGGCATACATCATCCGCAAGGTAAATCGGTATGACATCCACGGAAAAAAGATATTTGAGAGCAACGACAAGTTCTATTTTGAAGACCATGGTATCAGAAACGCCCTATCTGGAGGAACTCGTGACGGCGATATTGAAAAGATTATAGAAAACATAGTATATCAACAGCTCATCCGTATGGGTTATGAAGTGACTATTGGTCAGCTACAAGCAGGAGAAATAGACTTCGTCTGCACTAAAAAGAATGGTGGACGTGTCTATATACAGGCATCATACATTATCATGGATGATGATACACGAAAGAGGGAATTTGGAAATCTGGAATCCATCAAAGACAATTATCCCAAATATGTAATCTCCATGACACCCTTGGTTACAAGGAACGACTATAACGGAATTACCCATTTGGGATTGAGGACATTTTTAATGTCGGAAGAATTATAAAGTTTGGACGGTGTGTCATAATGGCCAATCTGCTTCGTTGCTATCGGCATTCGGGCTTGGTCATGTACTTTAGTACACTCCCTGCGCCCTCAGCCTCAGTGCCTTGCATCTTAGCCATTCTGACGCACCTTCGCGTGTGCGTCAAAATTTGCATTGTGACATACCCTCACCCCCTCTTCGTATACGTTGTCGTGTACTGAATAAGTTGACACTTTTAACTTATCAGTATGAGACAAAACAA
>JALFCG010000180.1 GCA_022771265.1 Prevotella sp. | reverse complement strand
TACGGCATTGACATATTATGTGCTCGTTTATGTTGTAGCCAACATGTCGGTGTTTACTGTTATCAATGTCGTTGAGACACGAGGTGGAGGAACAACGAAGATGAGTTGCTACGATGGTTTCTACAAGACCAACCCGAAGTTGTCGTTCCTAATGACTTTGGCGCTGTTCTCATTGGCAGGTATTCCTCCGTTCGCTGGTATGTTCTCGAAGTTCTTCGTGTTCATGGCAGCTGCCCAGGAGGGATCGTTCCTTGCCTACTTCGTAGTGTTCATAGCACTCATCAACACAGTGGTGAGTCTCTATTACTACCTCTTGATTGTAAAGGCAATGTATATCAAACCATGCGATAATCCGCTGCCTACATTTAAGAGTGATTGCAGCAGTAAGGTGGCTCTAGCCATCTGTACCGCAGGTATAGCACTCTTCGGAATTTGCAGCTGCATATTTGACTGGATTGCTGCGGCATGTTGATAAAATGAAGAATGAAGAGTGAAGAATGAAGAGTGAAGAATGAAGAATGGCTGCGCATACCGCATTTATCTGATTCTTCATTCTTCATTCTTCATTTATTATATAATATTTGAAAATGAAACAAATTACATTTACCCTACTATTGCTGCTCTCAGCAACATCAATTTGTGCTCAGCAGCGTAAGTCGCTTTCTATCCTTGGCGATTCTTACAGTACGTTTGAGAACTATCTGCAACCAGATTCCAATTTCGTTTGGTATTTCAATGGAAAGCATGAGAATACTGACGTTACACGTGTTGAACAGACATGGTGGAGTCTCCTGCTCAAGAAGACTGGCATGCAGCTCTGCCGAAATAACTCCTTTTCAGGCTCAACAATATCAAGTACAGGATACCGAAAAGAAGACTATTCACAGCGTTCCTTCTGCAAGCGTCTGTGGAATCTCGGGTGTCCGGATGTTATCATCGTCCTCGGAGCCACCAACGACAGTTGGGCAGGTTCGCCTATAGGTGAGTTCCAATATGCTGATTGGACTGATAAGGACCTATACTCCTTCCGTCCTGCTATGGCGTATATGCTCTATCATCTAAAGAACCGTTATCCTAATACTGAGATATATTTCGTCATGAACTCTGAACTTAAGGATGAAATAACTTCTTCATGTCGCGTGATATGTGAACGATATGATGTCCCCTTCATTCAACTTGAGAACATCGACAAGATAAACGGTCATCCGAGCATCAAGGGAATGGAAGCCATTGCCGAACAAGTGGCTTTGGGAATGAAGAATGAAGTCAATGAAGAGTGAAGAATTGCTTAACGAACTGAACGAGGGACAGCGTGCTGCCGTAGAATACTGTGACGGCGCACAGCTTGTTATCGCAGGTGCCGGGTCAGGGAAGACCCGTGTACTGACCTACAAGATTGCATATCTCATAGCACGAGGTATGGCTCCATGGCGTATCCTAGCCTTGACTTTCACCAACAAGGCGGCTAATGAGATGAAAGAGCGTATCGGAAAAATTGTAGGAGAAGAGAGTGCACGTCAAATCCATTCTGGTACGTTCCACTCCGTCTTCGCCCGAATACTTAGGGTAGAAGCCTCACGATTAGGCTATGACTCCAATTTCACTATCTATGACCAGTCCGACTCCCGTTCTCTTGTCAAGGCAATAATCAAGGAGATGAATCTTGACGACAAGACATACAAGCCAGCTGCCGTGGCGGAACGTATCAGCAGTGCAAAAAACAAAAAGATAAATGCATCTGCTTATGCACTTGACGGTACTCTCACCCGACGTGACAGTGAAAGCAACATGCCTGCCATTGCCGACATTTATCGACGTTACAGCGACCGTTGCCGACAGGCAAATGTGATGGACTTTGACGACCTGTTGCTAAACTTCTTCTTTCTTCTTTCCAACAATGAAGACATGCGACGGAAGTATGCCGAACGTTATGACTATGTTCTTGTTGATGAGTATCAGGACACCAACAGCGTTCAGCAGGACATCGTCCTTCTACTTACAAAGGAGCACCAGCGCGTATGTGTGGTAGGCGATGACGCGCAAAGTATATACAGTTTCCGTGGTGCAAACATTGACAACATCCTCGACTTTGGAAAGCACTTCAATGACACTCGCCTTTTCAAGCTCGAGCAGAACTACCGCTCCACCCAAACCATAGTGCAGGCAGCCAATAGTCTTATTGCCCATAACCGCCGACAGATACCTAAGGACGTGTTCAGCCGCAATGACGAAGGCGATAAGATTACGTTAAAGATGGCGTATAGCGACAAGGAAGAGTCGATGATTGTCGCAAATGAAATACTCAGGTTGCGCAGGAAGGAGAAATGTTCTTATAGTGACTTTGCCATTCTATACCGCACCAATGCCCAAAGCCGTTCGTTTGAGGAATACTTGCGTAAACAAAACATACCTTACCGCATCTATGGAGGTTTGAGCTTCTACCAGCGCAAGGAGATAAAAGATATTCTTGCCTATTATCGCCTTGTCGCCAATCCGAGTGACGAGGAAGCCCTTAAGCGTGTCATCAACTATCCCGCCCGCGGTATTGGAGCTACGACACTTGCAAAAATCGTTGATGCCGCCACCATTTCCCGACGTAGCCTCTGGAGCGTGATGCGCGTAGCCGACAGCGTAGTGTCGAAATCCACTGCCACCAAACTGAAGGCTTTCATTGCCATGGTTGACGGATGGCAGGAGAGGCTTCTTACGGAAGATGCATATACTTTAGGTTCGTCAATCATACGTGAGAGTGGAGTACAGAAGGACATATTCTCAAAAAGCGACCCTGAGGATGTGGCAAGACAGGAGAACGTCGAAGAGTTGTTATCTGCCATGAAGGCATTTGTTGAGGGGCAACAGGAGGAAGGAATGACCGACCATGTCAACCTTGTCGATTTCCTGCAGGAAGTGTCGCTGATGACAGACTTGGAGAGTGACGACGACAATGATGGTGAGAAAGTGTCATTGATGACCATTCACAGCGCAAAGGGACTGGAGTTCCCTGTAGTGTTTGTCGTCGGATTAGAGGAGAATATTTTCCCGTCACCAATGAGCAGTCAGTCCGTCAGGGGCATTGAGGAGGAACGCCGTCTGCTTTATGTCGCAATAACAAGGGCCGAGCGGCACTGTATGCTCACCTGTGCTCAAAATCGTTTCCGTTACGGACGTATGGAGAGCGACCCGCCTTCTCGCTTTATCCGCGACATTTCCCGACAGTACCTAAATGTTGAAGGAGGAACGTCACGTTGGGAACAGAATCCACATCCCGTAGCTACACAGTTTATGGCCGACAGGAAGTTGCGTATCGTTGCTCCAAGGAAGGAAGAACAACCTGTCAATCCTTTTGTCAGCAAGGTCGATTTTGGTCCTTCGCCCTTAAGTCCAGGTCAGGTTATTGAGCACCAGCGTTTCGGTATAGGGAAGGTGCTTGCTGTTGAAGGACATGGCGAAAATATGAAGGCGACGGTGCAGTTTGAGAATGCCGGCACTAAGCAGCTCCTCCTAAAGTTCGCGAAATACAAAGTGCTACAGTGACTGGGAGAACATATAGCACCAGTTTGACATGCCGTCCCTCAAGGTCTTGATGTTGCCGCCATGGTCAGTATGTTTCCCAGCCTTGCCTTTTGTGCCATTGACGGCATATCTCAACTTGCAGCCGTCAACGGTCTCTGAGCATATGATATTGATTGAATCGGCAGTCGTGATAACACTGTTGCAGATGTCCTTGCCATCCCTCGTTATTACGGTGAATCCGAAGTGTGATTTCTTTGGCATTGAAACTGTATCGGTTAGTAGAGGGAATCTGCCGTTGTTGTACTTCACGGTAATCACGTTGTCTTTGGTAGTTACATCTGTAGGATAAAGACCTCGTGCAGACATCCCGTTTCTTAAAATGTCAAGTACGGCAAGTGCATTACGTTTTCCCACTTCCTGCTGGCTCTTGCCGTCAAGGTGAATCCTTTGATTTACAAAGGAAAAGGGATAGACGGGTGTACCTGCCACAAACTGGCTGTCGTAGCGTATCAGGTCCAGTTGTGCCTGAGGCACCGTAGCTTCATAGCACTCAAAGTCCAATGGGTTGTAACGCCAGCATATTGGCAGGCAACACGACTGGTAGCACACAATCATTACCTGTCTTTGCTGTCCTGTAATAGCTTTCACGTCCTTGTCGATGTCCTGTGCGAACTGTTTCAGCAGACGTTTGTATTCAACCTTTGTATAGTCGAACATGTCGCTTTCACCTTGCATCCAGCATATAGCGGGAATTATAAACTCCATTCCTTTCTTGCGTGCCGCTTGGCATGAGCTCCGGATGTTGTCGAGAAATGTTTCGTATGGCTCGCTGCCTTTCATAAGATTGGATATTGCCGTCGCGCCGCGTCCTCCTGCAAAAATGCAAATGGCAGTGTCCTTTCCAAGACTGTCGGCAAGCACTTCAGCCATGGCAAACGAGGAATTCTCAAATCTACGTTTATAATATCTTATGAGTCTTTTTGTCCATTGCTTCATTCCGTTGTCTTCATAGTATCCGAAGCGCTTACCAAGTCCTTCTGACAGTATTCTGCCGTCATGTCGTTCCGACATGTTGTCAATGTCGGTGACGAGTTCCGAGTCCTCGCCTATTCCAAGACTTTGCCCGTAAACCGGCACACAAACGACCACCTTCGTTTTCTCCTTTGTCGTTTGACAGGCAGTGAGAAAGACTATTGACAATATGATGACAGAAAATAATTTCATGATAAACAGTTAGTACTTGCAATTTCTTCTTCTGAATTCCGAACACACGATAGAGGTGGCTATTGCCACATTGAGGCTGTCGGCTGACTTCGTGGGGTTGAAGTCAGGTATGAGCAGACGGTGGGTGATTGTGTTTCGTGTCTCGTCGCTAATGCCGTTGCCCTCGTTCCCCATTACGATGATGCCGTTTGCGGCAAGTGGAGTCTCGTAGATGTTGGTGCCGTCGAGGAATGTGCCGTAGATGCCTGTCGTTGACGGTAATGACGACAGGAAGTCCGGGAGGTCAATATAGTGAATGTCAACATTGGCAAGGCTTCCCATCGTAGCTTGAACGACCTTTGGGTTATAAGCGTCAGCGGTAGTATGGCTACATACGATATGGCGGATGCCAAACCAGTCTGCAATGCGTATTATGGTTCCGAGGTTTCCTGGGTCTTGCACTCCGTCAAGAGCGACGACGAGTTCTTCCGACGGGTTTACATTTG
Organism: Prevotella sp.; assembly: GCA_022771265.1. Taxonomy (GTDB): domain Bacteria; phylum Bacteroidota; class Bacteroidia; order Bacteroidales; family Bacteroidaceae; genus Prevotella. The sequence continues at coordinate 7,291 of JALFCG010000180.1, read as the reverse complement.
CAGTAGTATCATTATCCGGAAGGGCGAAGATTGCCATTACCTGTTGCGGATGCTGTAGGAAACTCGTGCGACGCAGTTCATCGTCCGTGACATTTATCACGCCCAACGGTCTTTGTGTCCAAAGGGTGGGGGAGTCAATGTCTTTCGCGTCAATCTTGTTCTCTTCAAGCCACCGGTTTGTTGCGATGAGAGCATGCAACTTGAATTTGCCAGTCATGTCCCTGACAACCTTTGGTCCTTCAGCGACGAAGAGTCTTTCTCTCAATCTGTTTTTCTTCAATTCGAGTGAATGGACGAGTTTTATTGTATTTTTACTAATCATAAATCATATAAAATGAAAAAAAGTTCGTAAATTTGCAGCAAAGTTACAAATAATGTTTTAACTTTGCAACAATTTTCAAGAATAATGCAGGTAAAAGTCTTTATATATATCATAATTTGCAGCATGACAGTGATTTCATGCTCGCCAACCAAGTATGTCGATGACGGGAGTTATCTTCTTAATAAGGTGGAAGTGAAAACCGATGAAGAGCGTCCTGACGTTAATCTGTCGCAACTGAAGTCGTATGTCAGACAGAAAGGTAATTCCAGGTGGTTCTCCGCCATGCGTCTTCCGCTTGCCACCTATTCTCTTTCCGGACGTGACACTACGAAATGGATTAACAGGATGCTTAGGTCTATAGGCGAGGCTCCCGTCGTGTTCGATTCCGTTGAGGCGAGAAAGTCGTGTGAGGACATTCGTCTCGCAATGTGCAATCTTGGATATCTTGACGCAAGTGTTGACATGATTCCGAAGGTAAAGGGAACAAAGAAAGTCAACCTGCTCTTTACGGTACATCCTGGAGAGCCTTACCGTATTAGACACATCGACTATATCGTTAACGACACCGCCATCAGCCGCATACTTGACGTGGATGGTGATGACAAGCGTTTGCTTAGGGACGGCATGCAGTTTAACGTCAATGAACTGAACAACGAGCGAAAGCGCATCACCGACTTGCTGACCGATGTGGGCTACTATCGTTTTCATAAAGACTATATCACGTTCCATGCCGACAGCATTGGTAATTCTCATGACATTGACCTTAGACTCTTGCTGCATGAGTATGTAGTAGGTCGTGACAGCATTGCAGAACATCCACGGTACATTATTAACAATGTGAAGTACTCAAGCGGTAACCCTGCTGACAGTTTGCTTCACTTGCGTCCAGGCGTGCTTGCCGCTAACACTTACGTGAAGGAAGGCAAACTGTTTTCTGCCTCTGACCTCCGACAGACCTACAACCGTTTCGGACGTTTGCAGGCAGTGAAATATACCAACATCAGTTTTGACGAGGACGAACATCGTAAAACACTCGACTGCAACATACAACTAACTACCAACAAGCCCAACACTCTGAGTTTTGAACCTGAAGGCACTAATACTGCCGGTGACCTTGGCGCAGCTGTAGCTATCACTTATCAAAACCGTAACCTGTTCCGTGGGTCGGAAGTATTGGGCATACAGTTGCGTGGAGCCTATGAGGCGATACGTGGCCTCGAGGGTTATAGTAACCAGGACTTCCTTGAGTACAGTGTCGAGGGCAGCCTTTCGTTTCCGAGAATCATCGCCCCGCGTTTTGTGTCACGTGCCATTGGTATGAAGGCAAACGCTGAGTCGGAGGTGTCGTTGATGTATGACATGCAGAACCGTCCTGAGTATCATCGCCGAGTCCTGTCTTTGACATGGAAATACAAATGGGTAAATATGGGCCATCATGACAAATACCAGTTAGACCTTCTCGACCTAAACTATTTGTTCATGCCCTGGATTTCCGACACGTTCAGAAAGGACTATCTTGAGGACGACACCAACCGTAATGCAATACTCCGTTACAACTATGAGAACTTGCTGATTATGAAACTTGGTTTTGGCTATTCCTATAACAACGGTAGCTATGCTGTCAAGACAAATATTGAGACGGCAGGAAACCTTCTTGGCTTATGTTCCAACTTCATAAACTACTCACAAAATGAAGACGGACAGAACAAGGTGTTCGGCACCGCCTACGCACAATATGTCAAGGCAGACATTGACTTTACGAGAAACATCATGTTCGATTACAACAACCAATTGGTTTTCCATGTCGGCTTCGGCATAGCCTATCCTTATGGCAACAGCACAATACTACCTTTCGAGAAACGTTATTTCTCCGGAGGAGCCAATAGTGTCAGGGGATGGTCGGTCAGGGAACTGGGACCTGGTACATTTAAGGGTACAAACGGAAATATTGACTTCATAAACCAAACTGGTGACATGAAACTCGACTTGAATATCGAATACCGTGCCCATTTGTTCTGGAAAATGAACGGAGCGTTGTTTGTTGACGCAGGAAATATTTGGACGTTGCGCAACTATTCCGACCAGCCTGGCGGACAGTTTCGTTTTGATGAGTTCTGGAAGCAGATAGCCGTAGGCTACGGTGTTGGTTTCCGTATGAATTTTGACTATTTCATCCTGCGCTTTGACCTTGGCATGAAAGCCGTCAACCCGGCATATAAGGTTGACGGTGGCGAGCAATTCCCACTTTTCAATCCACGCTTAAGTCGCGACTTCACTTTCCACTTCGCAGTGGGGCTTCCATTCTGACTTTCCACTTGTCGTCAGCCTGCTTTTTCAGTTTCACGGTAATCACCTTCCCCTCTACCATCCTGCCAGGCTTTCCTATGGAGTCAGTATATAGAAAGTTTTTTACTGTCATCTCCACCGTCGCCTCGTCTCCCTCTGTGGTCGAGCTGTTCACTTCCACTATAGCTCCCTCTTCTGCGTCACGAAGAGTCTGAATGTCGCCGTCGGTTATGTTCGACGCTTCAAATTCCAGCCACTTCCTGCTGTCGTCAGTAGCAAGCGTTGCAGCTTTACTAAAGTCATAGTTAAAATAAGCCATGGCAAAATCCGACGCAGTAACTTCTGTTTCATCATTATTGTTGTCCTTGTATTCCCCGCATTCGGAAAAGCATAGCGTCGCAAGAGTGAAAATGATATAAAAAAGTCTTTTTTGCATAAGAAATCACTATTAATTATTAAAATTCTTTGCAAAGATAACAAAATCATTTGGCAGTAACGTATTTTTTTCTTACTTTTGCACAAAATAACAACAAATAATGCTGAAATTCGTTTCTTTTGGGAGTGGCAGCAGTGGAAATAGCTATCTCCTATATACTGACAATGACGGGATGCTCATCGATGCCGGTTTAGGCACAAGGACTCTGAAGAAATCTTTCCGCGACTACGGATTGCAGATGTCACAGGTGAAGCGTATCATAATAACACACGACCATGCTGACCACGTGAAGTCGGTAGGGAGTTTAAGTCGTGAACTTGATGTACCTGTATATACCACCAAGGAGGTTCATCAGGGCATTTACAAAAACTATTGTGTGGTAAGAAAGGTTGAAGCCCGCAATGCGCACACTCTCGTCAAGGGAGAGAAAATGCAGCTGGGCGATTTTGCAGTCACACCTTTTAATGTCCCGCATGACAGCACTGACTGCATCGGTTTTTTTATCGAGGTTGAGGGAGTGGCATTCTGCATCGTGACCGATGTCGGTGAGATTACGGAAGAAATCAAAGGCTACATCGCCCGTGCCAATTACCTCGTCATCGAGGCCAACCACGATGAGGAAATGCTAAACAATGGACCTTATCCGCAACATCTAAAGCGGCGTATCATGGGAACCCAAGGGCATCTGAGCAATAAGAAATGCGGTGAGGCACTCGTTGAAAATGCCACTGACAACCTTAGACAGGTTTGGCTCTGTCACCTTAGTGAGGAAAACAACCATCCCGAACTGGCAAGGAAAACCATTGAAGCGATTCTTCGGGGCAGTGGTATTGTGGCAGGAAAGGATTTTAAGCTGGAAGTGCTTAAACGCAAGACTCCAACCGGATTATTTAATTTGGAATAGGGCAATGAACATCGACAACGTGCTACAAAAACTCCATATCGAGGAACTCAACCAAATGCAGCAGGCTGCATGCAGGACAATACTCGGAACAGCCGACGACGTGGTGATACTCTCACCGACAGGTTCGGGAAAGACTCTGGCTTACCTGTTGCCTACGGCTCATCTTGTTGACGAAACCAGCGAGAACGTTCAGGTTTTGGTCGTAGTACCGGGAAGGGAACTTGCATTGCAGTCGGCAAATGTCCTGAAAGACATGGCGTGCGGAGTAAGGGCTATGAGTTGCTATGGAGGTAGGCCTACCATGGATGAACACCGAACCTTGAGGCAAGTGCGCCCGCAGATAGTATTCGGAACGCCGGGAAGGCTCAACGACCATCTAAGCAAGGAGAACATTCTGCCCTACAAAGTGCGGATGCTTGTCATTGACGAGTTCGACAAATGTCTTGAGATGGGCTTCCATGACGAGATGGCAAAACTGATTAAGAGGCTTCCGGGATTGCGCCGTTGCATCTTGCTGTCGGCAACCGATGCCGACGAGATTCCACATTTCGTCCATTTGGACTCGGTGCGCCGTCTCAACTTCCTCAATGCCGATGAGCAAGTGCCTGAAAGGGTGACGGTCTATGAGGTGCGCAGTGATATGAAGGACAAGCTCGCTGAACTGTCAAGACTCCTAAGGTCCTTTGGCGACAAGAGCAGCATAGTGTTCCTTAACTATCGTGACAGTGTCGAGCGTACAGCTGAGTATCTGAGGTCGGAAGGGTTCACCGTCAGTCTTTTCCATGGAGGACTGGACCAGGCCCGGCGCGAGTCTTCGCTTTACCAGTTCAGCAACGGCTCGGCAAATGTGTTGGTAAGCACTGACCTTGCCTCTCGCGGACTTGACATCCCCGATATCGACAATATAGTCCACTACCATCTTCCGCAAGGAGAGGACGGATATGTTCACCGTGTCGGTCGTACCGCCCGATGGGAAGCCAAGGGAAGGACGTTCTTCGTGCTTGGTCCTGAAGAAAGAATTCCTGAATTCATCAAGGGTACAATTGAGACATATACGATACCCGACAGTCTTCCGCTCCCTCCGTCTCCTCGTATGGCGACTATATATATAGGTAAAGGAAAGAAGGACAAGATAAGTCGTGGAGACATCGTTGGATTCCTTTGCAAGAAAGGAGGAGTGGAAAGTTCCGACATCGGACGCATCGACGTTTATGACCATTATGCCTATGCGGCAGTGAGAACAAATAAGGTGCGGGGACTATTGAAAAAAGTTAGTGGAGAAAAGATAAAAGGTGTAAAAACCATAGTTGAACCTGTCAAATAGCAAGAAAAACACCTTTATTTGTAAATTTTTGCTAAAAAATTTGGCTATTTCATATATTTGGAGTAATTTAGCCGCCGCTTTTCAAAATTAGAGCATGTAACAGTTCATTAATCAATATTTAATAGACAATCAAAATGAAGAAGTACAATTTTAACGCAGGTCCCTCAATGCTTCCACGTGAAGTGATTGAGAACACTGCAAAGCAGTGTTTGGACTTTCAGGGTTCTGGTCTCTCATTGATGGAGATTAGTCATCGTGCAAAGAATTTCCAGCCGGTCGTAGATGAGGCTGTCGCTCTTGTCAAGGAGCTGCTTCAGGTGCCGGAAGGCTATTCTGTGATTTTCCTGGGAGGTGGTGCCTCGCTTGAGTTCTGTATGATTCCTTACAACTTCCTTATCAACAAGGCAGCATACCTTAACACAGGTGTGTGGGCAAAGAAAGCCATGAAGGAGGCAAAGTTGTTTGGTGAAGTAGTAGAAGTGGCTTCTTCTGCAGATGCCAACTATACTTTCATACCAAAGGATTGGACATGTCCGTCTGATGTGGACTACCTGCATATTACCACCAACAATACCATCTACGGTACTGAAATCCGTCACGAACTCGACGTTAACGTGCCTATGATAGCCGACATGTCGTCTGACATCATGAGCCGTCCGGTTGACGTGAGCAAGTATGACTGCATTTATGGTGGCGCACAGAAAAACCTGTCAATGGCTGGTGTCACTATCGTTATCGTCAAGGACGAGAAGCTCGGAAAGGCTCCACGCGAGATTCCTACAATGCTCGACTATCGCACCCATGTTGACAAGGGCTCAATGTTCAACACCCCTCCTGTCGTACCTATTTATTGTATGCTTGAAAACCTCCGTTGGATAAAAGCTAATGGTGGCGTTGAGGCAATGGACAAGCTCGCCCATCAGCGCGCTGAGATTGTTTATGGCGAAATCGACCGCAACAAGCTGTTCCGTGGAACAGTAGCTGAGGAAGACCGCTCACTGATGAACATCTGCTTCGTTATGAACGACGAGTACAAGGAACTGGAGAAGCCATTCTTCGACTTCGCTACCGAGCGTGGTATGGTTGGCATCAAGGGTCACCGCAGCGTCGGAGGATTCCGCGCCAGCTGCTACAATGCCCAGACCATCGAAGGCGTCAACGCCCTCGTTGCTTGCATGAAGGAGTTTGAGAAGAACAATTAAAATAAATGAAGAATTCTTCATTTAATAATATTTATATTTATGAAAGTATTAGTAGCAACAGAGAAACCTTTCGCAGCAGCTGCTGTCGAGGGCATAAAGAAAGAAATAGAGTCGGCAGGCAACGAACTTGTCTTGCTCGAGAAATATACAGAGAAGGCGCAGTTGCTTGAGGCTGTTGCCGATGTCGATGCCATGATAATCCGTTCTGACAAGGTCGATGCCGAGGTGCTTGACGCTGCCAAGAACCTGAAGATTGTGGTTCGTGCGGGTGCTGGCTACGACAATATAGACCTCGCTGCTGCAACAGCACACAATGTTGTAGCGGAGAACACTCCCGGTCAGAACTCAAATGCCGTGGCAGAGCTTGTCTTCGGTATGCTCGTCTTCGCCGTGCGCAACTTCTTCAATGGCAAGGCAGGTACGGAGTTGAAGGGCAAGAAGCTGGGTATTCTCGCCTTCGGTAACGTAGGTCGCAACGTGGCACGCATAGCCGCAGGCTTCGGAATGGAAGTTTATGCCTACGACGCTTTCTGCCCGAAGGAAGCCATCGAGGCTGCCGGAGTGAAGGCTGTTGACAACCAGGACTCTCTCTTTGAGACCTGTGATGTAGTGTCACTCCATATACCTGCAACACTGGAAACGAAGCAAAGCATCAATGCCGCTTTGGTTGGCAAGATGCGCAAGGGTGCCATCCTCGTGAACACTGCACGCAAGGAAGTCATCAACGAGCCGGAGCTGCTCCAGCTCATGGAAGAGCGTACCGACATCAAGTATGTCACCGACATCAAGCCGGATGCCGATGCTGACTTTGCCAAGT